>JBAVVP010000522.1:0-12574 GCA_049697355.1 Terriglobales bacterium | reverse complement strand
GTAATAACTCGGAGGCGAATTGGATCAGCGACTCCGGCTTGGTTACGGGCAGGGCGGACGTACCCGGCAGTCTGGCGCACCACGGATTTCTGTGGCGTAACGGCGTGATGACCGATCTCGGTGTAATCGATGGTGATGCTTGCAGCACCGGGAGCGGCGTCAATTCCCGTGGGCAGGTGGTGGGCGATGCGGGGGTATGTTTCGTCGGGGGCCGCGCCTGGTTGTGGGAAAACGGTGGCCCGATGGTCGACTTGAACGATCTGGCGCTGCCCGGCTCCGGTTTTCACCTGCAGGACGCGACGGAGATTAACGAGCGGGGAGAAATCGTCTGCACCGGAGTGCTCCCCAGCGGCGACGTGCATGCTGTCCTGTTGGTCCCGGTGGACAAAGACGACGAGGATGACAACGCCAGCCACGGGGACGCGGCGACACAAAGCTCCGTGCCTCACTACGTGCCCAGCGGAGCGCAGCGTTCGACGCAGCCGCGGTGGAGCAATCGCCATTAGATGCCCGGCCTGCAATCGTCGAGCAGATAAGTTCCGGCGCAGTCGAACAGAGAACTACAAGGAGAAGAATATGAATTCCAAAACATGGACGCGCATCATCGCTCTGGCTTTGTTCGCCGCGCTGACAATCCCAGTGCAACTAGCAGCGCAGGATAAAGCTAAACCAGACCACCACCAATACCATCACTACCAGTTGATCGACCCCGGTACGCTGGGCGGACCCGACAGCTACATCTCATCGAGCCCAGCCGAGAACATGATTAACCCTCGAGGGGCGTTCGAGTTCTATGCCGTCACTTCGGTTCCCGATCCCTTCGCCCCCAATTGCTTCAACCCGGACTGTTTCGTCTCCCACGCCGTTGTATGGCAGCGTGGTGTCCTGACCGACCTGGGCACACTTCCTGGTGGGTATAGCAGCTATGCGTCTTCCATCAATGCGCGCGGAGAGGTTGTTGGCGCTGCGGAGAACGGCCAAATCGATCCGCTCACCGCGTACCCTGAGGATATCGCCGTCCTTTGGAAGAATGGAATCGTCAACCTTGGGACGTTGGGTGGAAATCAAAGCGTCGCCAACGGGATTAATGACCGCGGCCAAGTGGCGGGAGCCGCGCTCAATGCGGTTCCAGATCCGTTCGCGAACATCCCTATGCCAAGTTGTAATGGTGGACAAACATTCTCTCAATGTTTCCTCTTTGTTCCAGCAGCAACCCAATCGCACGCGTTTCGCTGGACTGAAGCTGGGGGTATGCAGGATCTGGGTGCCTTGGGCGGGCCCGACAGCTCGGCTAGTTTTGTGAATCGGCGCGGACAGATTGCGGGCGAGTTCTTTACCAGCTTCACACCGAACTCCTCGACCGGCGTTCCAACCCTGGATCCATTCTTTTGGGAGAACGGCAAAATGGTCGACATCGGCACTCTCGGCGGTACCGTCGGTGCGCCAAGCTGGATGAACAATCGCGGCCAGGTCGTCGGCTATTCCAGAGTGGCCGGGGACCAGTACGCACATCCCTTCCTTTGGGACAAAGAGGCAGGGCTGAAGGACCTCGGTCTTTTGCCGGGAGGAATGTTTGGAAATGCAGACTCAATCAACGACTCAGGCGAGATTGTCGGCGGGTCCGATGCCACAGGTTTTTTCCATGCAGCGCTCTGGAAAGCCGGAGCCATCGTGGATCTCGGGACCGTGGCCGATGAAACATGCAGTGAGGCACTTTCCATTAATTCGCAAGGTCAAATTGTGGGCTTCGCTTCGGCCGACTGCTACAACGAAGACCATGCGGGCCTGTCGGAGAACGGCGGTCCCTTGGTCGACCTGCAGACGCTGGTTCTTCCCGGTTCTGGCGTGACACTGACAAACGCCCTCTTCATCAATGATCAGGGAGAAATCGCCGCGCGCGGTGTGCTCTCCAATGGTGATCAACGCGCCGTCCTGCTGATTCCGTGCGATGATGATCATCCCGGCGTCGAGGGCTGCGACTACAGCCTGGTGGATGCCGCCGCGGCGACACCAAGTCCGGCGCATCGCTACGTGCTCCGCGGAACGCAGGGTCCGTCATTGTCGCGGTCGTCCCATCGGTTCCACACCCCCGGTCTGGGAACCTCGCCGCGGGATTAGTTTACTGCTGGCAATTGACTTATGCTGGGGCGGAGTCTAACTGACATATCCGCTCCGGCTTATCTCCTGCCTGGTCCGTTAACTGCCTGAATTTCCCCGTCCGCTGCTAATCCTCACACCCTCAAAGGCTTACGTTGACCTCGGGGTGCATCTTTCGATACCCTTAAGGCATCTTTTCCAAAGAAGACGTGTACCCTAGTGGGTGGGGGTTGCAGCTTGTCTGAGACCGGAAATTTGCACACGAAGACCTTATTGCTCTTGAAGCCGCGGGGATTCTGCGCCGGGGTGGTGCGGGCCATTGACATTGTCCGGATTGCGCTCGAAGCGTTTGGGCCGCCGATTTACGTGCGCAAGGAAATTGTCCACAACCGCTTTGTGGTGGAAGAATTGCAGCAGAAGGGCGCAATTTTTGTCGATGGCGTGGATGAAGTGCCCGAGGGAGAGCGCGTCATCTACAGCGCCCACGGCGTTTCTCCGGAAGTGCGCGAGCGCAGCAAACGGCGAATGCTGCGCGTGATCGATGCCACGTGTCCGCTGGTCACCAAGGTGCACGTGGAGGCGGTGAAGTTCGCCAAGGAAGGCTATTCGCTGATCCTGATCGGCCACCGCGATCACGACGAAGTCATCGGCACGCTTGGCGAGGCGCCGGCTGTGACTCAGGTCGTGGGCTCGCCTGCGGAAGTCGCGTCGGTTACCTTGCCCGACCCTAACCGTGTGGCGTACCTGACGCAGACCACTCTTAGCCTGGATGAGACGCGCGACATTATCGCCGCGCTGCGCGAGCGGTTCCCGAACATTAAGGGGCCGGCGGCGCAGGACATCTGCTATGCCACCGAAAACCGGCAGGTGGCCGTGAAGCACGTGGCCTCCGACGCCGATTTGCTGCTGGTGGTGGGCTCCGACAACAGTTCAAATTCCAAACGGTTGGTGGAAGTGGCTCGCAGTTTGGGCACCGAGGCGCATCTAATTGATGACTGCCGCAATATTCAGCCGCAGTGGTTGAATGGCGTCAGGACGGTAGCCCTGACAGCGGGAGCATCGGCTCCGGAACATCTGGTGCAGGAAGTGGTCGAGTACCTGGCGGGAAAGGGCTTTGGCGACGTGCAGGAATTGGAAATCATGCCGGAGAATGTGCGCTTTGGATTGCCGCCGGAGATCGTGGAAACGATCGCTGCGGCCCCGGCCATCGCCGTGGAGTCCTAAATGGAAGAATCCTCCCCTTTTAGATCGGCCTCTGCGCCGCAGATGCGATTTGGAAAGATTGACGACCTGGAGAGCCGGGTCGCGGTAGCCGTCGATGCGGCCCGGAAGTACCTCTTCTCGCAGCAGCACGAAGAGGGCTACTGGTGCGGAGAACTGGAAGCCGATACTACCCTCGAATCCGATTACATCCTGCTCCACGCGCTGCTCGGCACCGGCAGCCAGGACCGCTTCGACAAAGCCGCGCGTTACATTCTGCAGCACCAGAATGAAGACGGCGGCTGGAGCACCCACCCCGGCGGACCGTCCCACATCGGCGCTTCGGTGAAAGCTTACTTCGGACTGAAGCTGGCCGGATTCACGGCCGATCATCCGGCTCTGGCGCGCGCCCGCAAGAAGATTCTGGAAATGGGTGGCGTGACCGAAGTCAATACATTCACCAAGATCTATCTTTGTTTTTTTGGGCAGTACGACTACGATGCGGTTCCCGCGGTTCCGCCGGAGATCGTGCTCTTCCCCCACTGGTTCTGGTTCAACATCTACGAAATTTCTTCGTGGTCGCGCGCCATCCTGGTGCCGCTTTCGATCTGCTATGCCAAGAAGCCGTTCAAGAAGATTCCCGACGAGATGGGAGTGGAAGAACTTTTTGTGGGCGGGCGCGACAAGTCGCGCATGCATCTGCACTGGGCGAAGAAGCTGATTTCGTGGCGGAATTTCTTCCTGGTGCTCGATCGGATTACGCACTGGGCTGAGCGGGTTCACATCCGCCCGCTGCGCTCGCTGGCTCTGCGAAAGGCCGAGAAGTGGATGCTGAAGCGCTTCGAGATGAGCGATGGATTGGCGGGGATTTTCCCGTCCATCATGAACTCCATCATCGCGATGCGGTGCCTGGGGTACTCGGTCGACGATCCGCAGGTGATTCGGGCGTTGGACGAATTTGAGAAGCTCGGGATCGAAGAGGGCGATACTTTTCGCATGCAGCCCTGCATGTCTCCGGTGTGGGATACGGCTTACGCGCTGTTTGCCCTGGGCGAAGCGGGGGTTCCGGCTACGGACCCGCGGCTGGTGAAGTGCGCGGACTGGATGCTGCAGAAGCAGGTGCGCAAACCCGGAGACTGGAAGGTCAAGAATCCGAAGGGCGAGCCGGGGGGCTGGTATTTCGAGTTTAACAACGAGTTCTATCCCGATGTGGACGACACTGCCATGGTTTGCCTGGCGCTGAGCCGGGTGGAACATCCGAACGGGCGCTATCAGAGCGAGTCCGTGCAGCGGGCCATCGACTGGGTCTTGTCGATGCAGTGCAAGAACGGCGGCTGGGCTTCGTTCGACAAAGACAACGACCGCATGGTGTTCCAGCACGTGCCCTTTGCCGATCACAACGCCATGCTTGATCCTGCCACCGTCGACATCACGGGCCGCATTCTGGAGTGCCTTGCCGCCTATGGATATAACCAGAACCATCCAGCGGTGAAGCGGGCGATCGAATTTATTCGCCAAGAGCAGGAACCGGACGGAAGCTGGTTTGGACGCTGGGGCGTGAACTACATCTACGGCACCATGCTGGTATTGCGCGGGTTGGAAGCCATGGCGGTGGACCCTAACGACCCGATGATTCAGCAGGCGGCGGAGTGGCTGCGCTCGGTGCAGAATGCCGATGGTGGCTGGGGCGAGACGGTGGGGTCGTATGACGATCCCAACCTTCGCGGGCAGGGAGACAGCACGGCTTCGCAGACGGCGTGGGCCATCATGGGGCTGCTGGCCGTCGGCGACACGCGCAGCGAATGCGTGGTGCGCGGCATGGCGTATCTTTTGCGCACGCAAAAAAGAGACGGTTCGTGGGACGAGCCTTTCTGTACCGGAACCGGCTTTCCGCGCGTGTTCTATCTGATGTACCACCTGTACCGCCAGTATTTCCCACTGATCGCGCTTACTACTTATTCGAAGGTGATGGCGGAGAAGGGCAGCAGTTAGCACTCAGCATTCAGCACTCAGCAAGACTGAATGCTGAGTGCTGAGTGCTGAATGCTCGCTTTTGTCACCGGCGCTACCGGATTTCTGGGCAGCCATGTTGCGCGCGTTCTGGCGGAACAGGGTGCCGAGTTGCGGCTGCTGGTGCGGCCTACCAGCGATCTGCGCAACCTTGAGGGCCTGAACGCGGATAGGGTCATCGGTGATTTGCGCGACCCGGCTTCGATTGAGAAGTCGCTTTTCGGCTGCCACGCGCTATTTCACGTTGCGGCGGACTACCGGCTCTGGGTGCGCGATCCCGAAGAAATGTACCGCTCGAATGTCGAAGGCACGCGTTTCTTGCTGGAAGCGGCGCGGAAACAAGGTGTGCGGCGTATTGTGTACACGTCGAGTGTCGCGACCATGGGCTTCACGTCCGGCTCCAGGACCAAGAGCGGGTCGCTGACGGACGAGTCGAGTCCAGTGTCGCTGGCGGACATGATCGGACACTATAAGCGTTCGAAGTTCATGGCCGAGCAAGTGGCAATCAAGGCCGCGAGATCGGGAGCAGATGTGGTCGTGGTGAATCCCACGACGCCGATCGGAGAGCGCGATATCAAGCCGACTCCAACCGGGCGAATCGTCGTGGACTTTTTGAAGCGAAAGTTCCCGGCGTACGTGGAAACCGGATTGAACCTGGTGGATGCGACGGAATGCGCGCGGGGTCATATTCAGGCGCTGGAGAAGGGAAGAGCGGGCGAGCGCTACATTCTGGGCGGCGAGAATCTTACGCTGAAGCAGATTCTGGACCGGCTGGGCGCGATCACGGGTTTGCCTTCGCCGACCGTGAAGTTGCCGTACTTCTTTGCGCTGGCAACTGGAGTCGTCGACGAGATGGTGACCGGGCGACTCTTGGGCCGCGAGCCGCGGGCGACGATTGATGCGGTGCGCATGGGGCGGAAGATGATGTTTGTGAGCTCGACGAAAGCAGAACGGGAACTGGGCTGGCGGACGGTTTCAGTGGAGGGAGCGCTGCGGCGGTCGGTGGATTGGTTTCGCAGTAACGGATATGCCTAAGATCGCCATCATCGCCGCGATGGAACGAGAGGTGGAACCGCTGATCCGCAGCTGGAAGGTCAGGACGATCGAACACGGCGGGCGGGGTTATCGTCTTTTTGAAAATGGCGACGCGGCATTGATATGCGGGGGCATTGGAGCGGAAGCCGCGCGGCGCGCTACCGAGGCGATGATTCGGGAAGTGAGCCCGGTGCGGGTGATCTCGGTTGGCTTTGCCGGAGCGTTGGATGGCTCGCTGCATGTCGGGCAGGTTCTTGAGCCGCGCACGGTGATCAACGCCGCCGATGGCTCCCGGACGAAACTCGGATCGGGCGAGGGAATCCTGGTGAGTTCCGCAACCGTGGCCGGCAAGGAGCAGAAAAGGCGGCTTCGCAAAGCTTACGGTGCATCGGCGGTGGACATGGAAGCGGCGGCCGTGGCGCAAGGCGCCGAAGCGCGGGGAGTGGAGTTCGCGGCTTTGAAAGCCATCTCAGACGCCGCCGATTTCAGCCTGCCGGCAATGGATCGTTTTGTGGTGGACGACGGGAGGTTTCACTCCGTGAGGTTTGCGTGTCATGTGGCGCTGCGCCCTTGGCTATGGGGGACTACGATAACTTTGGCGCGGAACAGCTCCAAGGCAAGTCGTGCTCTTTGTGGCGCGGTTGCGAGTTACCTGGAGCAACCTTTCTGTAGAGACGGGGCTGGCCCCGTCTCCTCGGTCGCCGGAGACGCGGCAAGCCGCGTCTCTACGGGAGTTGGCATCGGCAATCGATAGGCAAGAAATAGACTCTGCTATGGCAATTGCTCAGACATTCACGACGGAAAGTCTAAGGCATAAGATTCCTTCCACGATGCGGGCCGCCGTGTATCGCGGGGTGAACGACGTCCGTCTGGAAGAAGTGCCGGTGCCTGAAATCGGACCGGGAGAGATTCTGGTTCGGGTCCACACCTGCGGAATCTGCGGCACCGATCTGAAGAAGATTGCGACCGGCTCGCACTCCGCGCCGCGCATTTTTGGTCACGAAACCGCGGGTATCGTAGCCCAAGTGGGAGACGGCGTTCGCAAGTTCAGCATCGGCGATCGCGTGGTGGTGTTTCACCACATCCCCTGCAGAGAATGTTATTACTGCCGCCACAAGACCTTCGCCCAGTGCGCAACCTACAAGAAGGTCGGATGCACGGCCGGGTTCGAGCCATCCGGCGGTGGATTTGCGGAATACGTTCGGGTGATGGACTGGATTGTCGAGAACGGAACGGTGCGCATCCCGGACGGGGTCAGCTTTGAGCAGGCATCCTTCGTCGAGCCGGTGAATACCTGCATCAAAGGGATTGAGACCCTTCGTCTCGAAGCCGGGGAGACCGTGCTGGTGATCGGACAAGGGCCGATCGGTCTAATCCTTGCGACTTTGGCGATGCGGTCGGGGGCCCGGGTGATTACTTCCGATTTGTATCCGGCGAGGCTTACAATAGCTGCAGGCTTCGGCCTCAATCGGACAATTGACGCTTCCCAGACTGACGCCGGACAAACGGTGCGCGGAATGACCGATGGGCGCGGGGCCGACGCTGTGATTTTGGCGGTTGGCGGGAGCGGCCTGATCCGGCCTGCCATGGATGCGGCGCGACCGGGAGGGCGTGTGTTGCTGTTCGCCCAGACGGTGCGGGGCGAGGTCACGATTGATCCGGGCGCTGTGTGCGTGGACGAAAAGGCTCTGCTCGGAAGCTACAGTGCGTCGGTGGAATTGCAGGAGGAGTCGGTGCGGTTTGTCATGAACCGCGAGATGGATATGGAACGGCTGATCAGCCACCGTTTCCCGCTACAAGGCGGTGTGGAAGCGCTGAAGCTGGCTGCCCATCCTCGACCGGATTCGATGAAAATCGTCATCCAACCGGGTAGCGAGTGGGAAGGACATCAACTGTGAGCGGCAAGATGACGGCTGCCGTCCTCTACGGCAAAGAAGACGTCAAGATTGAAAGGGTGCCAATCCCGCCCGTGGGCGACGGCGAAGTTCTGGTCAAAGTCCACGTGGCGCTAACCTGCGGCACCGATTTGAAGGTGTACCAGCGGGGCTATCACGCCCGCATGATTGTGCCGCCGGCGTTGTTCGGGCATGAACTGGCCGGGACGGTCGAGCAGGTCGGGGAAGGCGTGCGCGGATTCAAGAAGGGCATGCGCGTAGTCGCGCTCAACTCGGCTCCCTGCGGCATGTGCTTTTATTGCTCGAAACACCAATTGAACCTTTGCGAAGATCTGCTGTTTAACAATGGCGCCTATGCGGAATACATACGGATTCCGCGCCGCATTGTCGAAACCAATATGCTCGTCGTGCCTTCGAATGTGAGCTTCGAAGATGCCGCGATGACCGAGCCGCTGGCTTGCGTTCTCCGTGGCCTGCACGAAACCGGAGTTGAGATCGGCGAGACGGTAGCCGTCATTGGTGGCGGGCCGATTGGCCTGATGTTTGTGCAGGTGGCGAAGGCTATCGGCTGCAATGTGATTGCGGTCGTCAAGCGGGATTCGCAAGTCACTCTGGCGCGGAAAAAGGGCGCGCACGAAGTGGTGCAGATTACCAAGGTGAAAGATCCGGTCGAGGCGGTGCGCGAGTTGAGTCCGGAAAGGCGCGGCGCCGATGTGGCGATCGAAGCCGTGGGCCGTCCCGAAGCCTGGGAGTGGGCCGTGCAGATGGTGCGCAAGGGCGGCACCGTAAATTTCTTCGGTGGGTGCGCTGCCGGAACCAAGGTGCAGTTAGATACGAACCGCCTGCATTACTCGGAAATCACTTTGAAGGCGACTTTTCACCACACCCCGGAAACGGTGCGCCGGGCCTTCGGTTTGATTGCCGAGAAGAAAGTTTGCGGCAACGACTACATTACCGGCGAAGCGCCGCTTTCGCGTTTGCAGGAAGTGCTCCGCCACATGCTGAACCGCAACGGGGATATCAAGACCGCGATTATCCCGGGTCACTAGCGCCGCGATCTCGTGACGAGTCGTACGATGGAGCGACGGGCGTCTCGCCCGTCCGCCGGGCGAGGACGCCCGGCTCTCCACGAACACGTTGTGTCCTGTGGGATTAAGAAGTTTTGATGACAACTGCCGCCAGCCATCCCCCGACTGCGCCGCCCGCCTCCGCTTGGAGTGCGCTGCCGCCGGAATACGCCATCCCCGAGCGCGCGCCTTCGGAAGCCGAAGCGCGTGAATATTGCCGCCGTCTGGCGCGCTCGCATTACGAGAATTTTTCGGTTGCGTCGTGGTTTCTTCCGCAAAGGCTGCGCCAGCACTTCTTCAACGTTTATGCGTATTGCCGCATCTCCGACGACCTGGGTGATGAGGTGGGCGACGACGCCGCGTCTTTGCAGTTGCTCGAGCAGTGGGAGACGGAGCTCAACGCTTGCTACGACGGGCATCCCCGGCATCCCGTATTTGTCGCGCTCGCCGAGACGGTGCGCAAGTTTGAAATTCCGAAACATGAATTCGTGGACTTGCTGACAGCTTTCCGCCAGGACCAAAGGGTTAGCCGGTACGAAACGTTTGACGATCTGCTGGGCTACTGTAAGTTCTCGGCGAATCCGGTCGGCCACCTGGTGCTCTACCTCTGCGGATACCGCGACCCCGAGCGGCAGCAGCTTTCCGACTACACTTGCACCGCGCTGCAGCTCGCGAACTTCTGGCAAGACGTGAGCGCGGATTTTGCCAAAGGACGAATTTACCTTCCACTCGAAGACCTGCGTCGTTTCGGCGTGAACGAACAAACGATACGGGATCGTGAAAACACTTCCGCGTTTCGCGCGATGCTCAAGTTTGAAGTTGAGCGCGCGCGGGAATGGTTTCGGCAAGGCCTGCCGCTGAGCGCGAAAGTCAACCGCGAACTGGCCATCGATATCGAACTCTTCAGCCGCGGGGGACAGGAAATCCTGAACGCAATTCAGCGCCAGAATTGCGCCGTGCTCGGCCGGCGTCCGGCAATTTCGAAGACGCGGAAACTGGCCATGGTGGCGCGTGCCGCGCTGGGGAAACTGCGATGAGCAGCGTCGCGGGAAATGCGCCCGTGCAATTTGCTCCGACCGCTTCCCAGCTTGCCATGGCGTATTCCGTCTGCCGTGGTATTGCCCGCTCCGCCGCCAAGAATTTCTATTATGGGTTCGCGGTGCTTCCGCGACGGAAACGGAATGCGTTGAGCGCGGTGTACGCCTTCATGCGGCGCTGCGACGACATTACCGACGACATCGCGCTCAGCCCCGCGGATCGCAATCAGCGGCTGGCGGAATGGCTCGATAAAGTCCACCGCGCATTGGCGGCACAGCCCACGGACGATCCGGTGCTGCTGGGGCTGACCGATGCGCAGCGCACTTACCAGATTCCCATTGGGCTGCTCGACCAGTTAGCCTACGGCACGGCTGCGGATCTCGATCACGTGCAACCAACACCGGAGGCCGGTGCGCCGCTAGTTGCGCGTTACCAGACGTTTGAAGAGCTGCGCCAGTATTGCTACGGTGTGGCGTCGGTCGTCGGATTGGTGTGCATCAAGATTTTCGGATACCGCGATCCCGCCGCCGAAGCGCTGGCCGAACGCTGCGGTCTTGCCTTTCAGCTTACGAATATCATTCGCGATGTCAAAGAAGACGTCGCCATGGGCCGGGTGTATTTTCCGCAAGAGGACCTGGCGCAGTGCGGGCTCTCGGCGGCCGATCTGGCCGCGCCGCAAGTTGACGTTGCCCGCATCCGTCCGCTGCTGGCTATCGAAGCCGACCGGGCCCGCGACGGCTACCGCGCCGGCGAAGAGCTGATCCCGCTGGTGAATGAAGACAGTCAGCCCGCGCTGTGGGTGTTGATTACCATCTACCGCCGCCTGCTCGAAAAGATTGCGGCGAAACAGTACGACGTTTTCAGTGAGCGCGTCCGGTTAACGGTTCCCGAAAAGCTCACGGTCATGGGAAAAGGAATCCTGAAGCGTCTGCTGTGATGCCGCCCTCGAATTCCCCTAATCCGACACACCCTTCTACCGTCGCGATCGCTGGAGGCGGGTTGGCCGGTCTGGCCGCTGCATGCGCCCTGGCGGAAGCCGGTTTTCGGGTCACGCTGTTTGAGCGCCGCCCCTATCTTGGCGGGCGCGCGTCTTCTTACCAGCATCCCGGCACCGGAGAAATTGTCGACAATTGCCAGCATGTATTGCTCGGCTGCTGCACTAACCTGCTCGATTTCTACCGGCGCACGGGCGTTCAGGACAAAATCCGCTGGTACGAGAAGCTGACCTTTCTCGAGCCCGGTGGACGAGCGTCCGTGATTGCCCCGTCGCGCCTGCCGGCGCCGCTGCATACCGCGCCGGCATTTCTCCGCGCGGAGTGTTTGAGCTTGCGCGACAAGGTGGGTATCAGCCGCGCCATGGTAGCGCTCGCCCCTTTTCTTCCAGCAGATGAGGGTGAGACGTTCCTCGACTGGCTGAAACGTCACGGACAAACCGAGCAAGCCATCGAGCGCTTTTGGAAGACTATTCTGGTCAGTGCCTTGAACGAAGATCTCGATCGGGTTTCCGTCCCTTACGCGGCCCAGGTAGTGCGCGAGTCGTTTCTCAAATCGGCCGCAGCCGGGCGCATGGGAATTCCGACCGTGCCGCTCACCGAACTGTATGGCACAGCCGGAGACTACATCGGCGCCCGTGGTGGAGAAATCCAGTTTCGCGCCGGCGTGGAGTCGTTCCGATCGGAAGCCTTCGGCGTCAATGTGACGACGAACGGGCAGGAACAGAAATTCGACTATTTGGTTCTGGCTGTCCCTTTTGATGGAGTCGCGCGCATGTTGCCCGACACTCCGTCGGCAGCGCCCTTAACCGCGGCACTCGGTGAGTTCTCGACCTCGCCGATTACCGGCATCCATCTATGGTTCGATCGGCAGATCAGCGATCTGGATCACGCCGTGCTGCTCGACCGCACGATCCAGTGGATGTTTCATAAATCGCGGCTCATTGAAGCTCGAAACACTGAGGTTCGGAACAACGAAGCACACAGCGACGAAGCTCCCGGCAAGGGCAGTTACGTCGAGTTGGTCGTAAGTTGCTCCCGCAGCCTGGTGGAAAAGTCGAAGACGGAGATCGTCGACTTGGCGGTGAAAGAAGCGCAGGAGTTTTTTCCCGTCGCGCGCGAAGCGAAATTGCTGAAATCGACGGTGATCAAGGAAGTTAACGCAACCTATTCGCCGCGTCCGGGAATCGACCGGTACCGTCCCAAACCCGATACCGCATGGCCGCGAGTCTTTCTCGCT
>JBAVVP010000521.1:0-5386 GCA_049697355.1 Terriglobales bacterium | reverse complement strand
GCGTGCACGTGGTCACCGTCAACGACTACCTGGCCAAGCGCGACTCCGAATGGATGGGCAAGCTCTACAGCTTTCTCGGCCTGACGGTGGGCGTGATCGTCCACGACCTCGACGACGCGGAGCGCCGCGCCGCTTACGCCGCCGACGTGACCTACGGCACCAACAACGAATTCGGCTTCGACTATCTGCGCGACAACATGAAGTTCGACTTGCGCGATTGCGTGCAGCGCGTGCACAACTTCGCCATCGTCGACGAAGTCGATTCCATCCTGATCGACGAGGCCCGGACGCCGCTCATCATTTCGGGCGCCAGCGAAGAGTCCACCGACAAGTATTACAAGGTGAATCGCATCATCCCCAAGCTCGAAAAAGGCGAAGAAGTTGACACCCAGCCGGGCGAGCCCAAGATCATGACCGGCGACTTCGTGGTTGACGAAAAGCACCGCAACTGCACGGTCACCGACGTGGGCTGGGAAAAAGTCGAGAAGCTGCTGGGAATCGGCAACATCGCCGACCCGGAAAACTGGGCGCTGAAGCATCACGTCGAGACCGCCGTCAAAGCGCACGCGCTCTACAAGAAGGACGTCGAGTACGTGGTGAAAGACGGCGAAGTGCTGATCGTGGACGAATTCACCGGGCGCCTGATGCCAGGACGCCGCTGGTCTGACGGGCTGCACCAGGCCATTGAGGCCAAGGAGAATGTGAAGATCGAACGGGAGAATCAGACGCTCGCGACCATCACGTTCCAGAATTATTTCCGCATGTACAAAAAGCTGGCCGGCATGACGGGTACGGCGGAAACCGAAGCGCCCGAATTTGAGAAGATCTACCGGCTCGAAGTCATCGTGATTCCAACCAATCGCACGCTGCTGCGCCAAGAGAATCCGGACATCGTCTACCGCACCGAGAAGGAAAAATATTTCGCGGCCGCCGATGAAATCCAAAGGCTGCACGAGAGCGGTCAGCCTGCGCTGGTGGGTACGACCTCGATTGAAAAATCGGAACGCCTTTCCGAACTGCTGAAGAAGAAGGGAATCAAGCACGTCGTCCTGAATGCGAAGTATCACGAGCGCGAGGCGGAAATCGTGGCGCAGGCCGGACGCAAAGGGATGGTGACCATCGCCACCAACATGGCAGGCCGCGGCACTGATATTCTGCTGGGCGGCAATCCCGAATTCATGGCCAAGCAGGAGTGCGTGAAGAAGGGAATCGCGCAGCCGATCCGCGCCGCGCAAGGCAAAATCGAAGCCGAGGTCGATGATTCCAACCGCACGGTCTGGTACTACGCGGGCAATGAGTATGCGGTCCCGACCGATCAGTGGAACGAAATTCTTACTCGCTACAAAGCTGACACCGACCAGGAACATCGCGAAGTAATCGAGGCGGGCGGATTGCACATCTTCGGCACCGAACGCCACGAAGCGCGCCGCATCGACAATCAGCTTCGCGGACGCGCCGGCCGCCAGGGCGATCCCGGGTCGTCGCGCTTCTATCTTTCGCTGGAAGACGACCTGATGCGGATTTTCGCCAAGGAGTGGGTCTCGAATCTGCTGCAGCGCCTCGGCATGGAAGAAGGCGTCCCCATCGAATCGCGCATGATCACGCGCCGAATCGAGGCCGCGCAGAAAGCCGTCGAAGGCCAGAACTTCGAGGCCCGCAAACACCTGCTCGAATATGACGACGTGATGAACAAGCAGCGCACGGCGGTGTACGGCCTGCGCCGCCGCCTGCTGGAGGGGCTCGATCAGAAAGATCTCATCATCGAAGACTACGTCTCCGGGATTCTCGGCGACATTCTCGAGCGGCACTGTCCGCCCAAAGAGCACGTCGCCAACTGGGACCTCAAAGCTCTGAAAAGCGCGATCTTCACCAGCTTCGGCGTCGACATCTACGCCGAAGGCCTCAAGCCTGAAGAAATGAATCGCCAGGAACTGGGCGATGCCATCTTCGACAAACTCAAACAGCGCTATGACGCGAAAGAGAAGCTGATTGGCGCCGAGGCCATGCGCTATCACGAGCGCATGATCATGCTGAGCGTGATCGACGGGCAGTGGAAAGATCACCTGCTCTCGATGGATCACCTGAAAGAGGGCATCAACCTGCGCGGCTACGGACAGCACGATCCGCTGGTCGAGTACAAGCGCGAGTCCTACGACATGTTCGAAGAGATGATGCAGCGCTTTCAGGAAGAGACGGTTCGCTACTTGTACCTGATGCAGATCATGGAACGTCCACCGGACTCGGGAACGAGGCCCCTTGGTGGACCGGAGGGGCCGTCCGGCGAAGGACCCGAAGCCGGTGTGCCATCGATCATCACCGGCGGTCGAGGCGGCAACGGACGCCCACCGCGGCAGGTTGCCACCTCCGTCGACGACATCGAAGAAGCCTTCCAGCGCAAGAAGAAAAAGGAACTGGAACAGGCGCGCATGGCCGGATCCGGTGACATGCAAGTTCAGCAGGTGGTGCGCTCCGGGGCCAAGGTTGGGCGCAACGATCCTTGTCCTTGTGGAAGCGGCAAGAAATATAAGAAGTGTTGCGGAGCCTGATCGCAGGAATTACCGCCGAGACGCCGGGTATGCAGAGAGAGTCAATGGGAAACCACTCAGCGTAAAATCCTCCAGGCATGCAAACGCAGGTCTCGCTCGGAGGTGACATGGCCCGGAACCCTGGCATTCGAAGCGGTCTAAGGTGGGCAGGCAGTGTCAGCGCGGTGGTCGCGCTCTTTGCCCTGGTGCTTGTCTTTACTGTGCCCATTCTTTCGAGTTCGTCTCAGCAGGACGCGTCGGCCGATCCCCGGCTGCGCAAAGCTTATCGTTTCCAGCAGGGCGGCTGGACCTACGTTCATCTGGAAGGTTCGCCGTCCGAGATCGGCTTCCAGCACGGCTATCTCTTGGCGCCCGAAATCCAGGACGCCTTTCACACCGTTCAATTCGAGGATACCCATCGCACCAAGCGGGATTGGGAATTCTTCCGCAGAGTCGCCCGCGAGATGCTGTGGCCGCACATCGACGCCGAGTATCAGCAGGAATTGCAGGGAATCGCCGACGGAGCCAAAGCGCACGGAACCGACCTCGACGTGTATGACGTAGTCGCGCTCAACGCCTTCGAGGAAGTTCCCGACTACTACGTCCCCTGGCTGAACAAGCGTGAACACGCGGCGAACGCGCCCAGGCTGGTTGCGCCCGGCAATTGCAGCGCCTTCATTGCCACCGGCAGCATGACGAAGGACCACCAGATCGTGATCGCCCACAACAACTGGACTGGCTACGTGACCGGATCGCGCTGGGTCATGATGTTCGACATTGTTCCCGAGCGCGGCAACCGCATCCTGATGGATGGATTCCCCGGAGTGATTACGAGCGACGACGACTTTGGCGTCAATTCCGCCGGCGTTATGATCGCCGAAACCACCATCACCCAGTTCGAAGGCTGGGACTCTAACGGCAAGCCCGAGTTCATGCGCTCCCGCAAAGCCCTGCAGTACGCCAATTCGATCGATGACTATGTTCGTCTGATCAAGGAGGGTAACAACGGGGGCTATGCCAACGATTGGCTCATCGGAGATCGCAAGAGTGGCGAAATCGCCTACCTGGAACTCGGCCTGAAGAACACTCCGTTGTGGCGCACCAAAGATGGCTACTTCGTGAGCTCGAATTTCGCGCAGGATGCAAAGGTGCTCGCCGAAGAAGCTCCAGCGTTTAACACCAAGGATCTTTCATCTTCTCCCAATGCCCGGCGCGTCCGCTGGGAGCAGTTGATGCAGCAGAACAAAGGGAAAATCGACGTGGAAATGGCGGAACAATTTCTTGCCGACCACGCCGACAGCTACGAGAAGAAGGAGCGGGCCAGCGAACGCTCGCTGTGCGGCCACGTCGATGTATCACCGCGAGGAGTGAAGGAGTGGGAGTGGGCACCCAACAATCCAGGCGGCGCCGTGCAAGGCAAGGCCACCGACAGCAGCATGGCCGGCAAGATGAGTCTTCGTGCCCGCGCCGGACATCCTTGTGGGGCGGACTTTCTGGCCAAGGATTTTCTCGACCGGCATCCGGAGTATGACTGGGAGAGGGCGGTTTTGCGCGACATGAAGGCAGGCCCGTGGACCACGTTCACATCGGGGCAGAAGTCTCCCCAGTGAATGTCTCGGGAAGTCGGGCGGGGATTTTCATTGCTGGCAACTTAGCTTCCTACGACTACAATAGAGGCGGGACTTACGGGAGGTTCACCATGATCGCTCTTCGTCTTGCCCACCTAATTGAATCCCACTCTGATCAGCTTGCCGAAGGCTTGCTGAGCAAACTCCACAGTTCCGCACGCGCGCAGGATTTTCTCCAGAAGGTGCCCGAATCGGAAGTGCGGGAGCGCGCGTACGAAATCTACCGTAATCTGAGCGACTGGCTGCTGAACAAAACCGAGCCGGAAATTGGACGCGTTTACACTCAACTCGGCCGCCGGCGTGCCGAACAGGGCGTTTCCATGAGCTCACTTTGCTGGGCCATCATGAAGACAGAGGAAAACCTGTGGGAGTACCTGGAAAGTCAGGGCGTGCGCCAGAACGCGATCGATATCCTGGGGAGTCTCGAATTGTTGCGAGTGCTTGATCAGTTCTTCGACCGCGCTATCTATTACGCGATGCTGGGATACGAGACCGCCAAGCATGAGTCACGGACGGAAGACATGCAGGGCTCTTCTCTTCTGAGTGAAAGCCTGCGCGTGCTCAGCTTGAGCCCTACGCCCCAGAGGCGCTAGAGGTCATAGCCTGTTGACGTCTCAGCGCCTGCTTTGGCCGCCGAGGGCAGGCACTACGCCTCACGAGAGCCGCTCTAAGGTCTTCCTGGCGCCTACCGCCCGAAATGTCATCTCCGTGGCCTTACTGTGGGTTCTCTGTTTCCACGTGAAGAAAATGTCAGCATAGGTCTGGGTAATATAATTCCCGCTGGGGACGCCCAGTTTTGCGGCTGTGCGATCGATCCAACGCGGCGGCCCTTCGATTTCGCCGAACCATCCAACCGGAGTCTCATCGAGCACCACGAGGCCCGTGCCGTCGCTCCACTCGGCACGATATTTTTCATAGCGGAATGTGGGCGCATAGCCGAGCGCGCGCAAAATGGCGTCCATCTGCTGACCGTTCTCAACGCGCGTTTCCAGTTCCACTCGCATTTTATGGCGGCCAGTTTTGCCTTTCGCCTTGTGGGTCAGCACCAAGGCTTCGCCATACTTGCGCAGCCGCAACAGTTCCCCGCGCCGACGCAGCTTCTGGCCGGGCAGATCGTAGAGTGAATTCATTTCGTGGGTGGAGCTCGTAAGCTGCTTGAAACCCGCCTGCTTCAGTGCCCGAGTTAACGCGGGCGGATTCTCAATTCGGAACTTAATTTCGATTTCCTTCGGC
>JBAVVP010000520.1:0-9134 GCA_049697355.1 Terriglobales bacterium | reverse complement strand
TCGTACTCGCGCAGGCGGCGATAGGCATAGTTGATGCGGCTGTGCAGATTGAGTTCAGTGGCGCGCGCTTCGAGTTTGGCGAGAGGATATTCGTTCAGAAGAGAAACGGGGCTGTGGTTGAGCTGGCTCCAGCGCAGCGGATCGAGCTCGCGGAACAAGCTGCCGGAGTCGTGATCCCAGCTCCACCACAGATTGCGGGCCAGCGCCCAGAGCCGCTCCTGGACAGGCGCGATGAAGCGGTCTAGGGTACGGGCTTCGCTCACCACGTGCGCCACCCGGTTCGCGGCCTCGGTGAGCAGGCGAATCTCATCTTCCGGGAAGACTCGCGCCTCCACGGTTTGAATCACCAGCACGCCTTGCAGCACGCCGCGATCGATCAGAGGCACTCCGAGGAACGATTGGTAAGCGTCTTCGCCGGCTTCGCTGAAATACTTGAAGCGAGGATGATTTCTGACCTGTTCGACGGCCACCGGGCGGACCTGTTCCGCCACCAGGCCGACTAGTCCTTCACTGACTGCCATGCGAAGCTTGCCGACGGCTTCATGGCGAAGCCCCAGGGTCGCGGCCAGCACAAGATTGGCGCGGTCGGGTTCGAGCAGGTAGGCGGAGCAAACATCGGCGCCAAATCGTCTGGCTATCAAGGCGACAACGTTCATCAGGGTCTCGGCCGGTTTGCCGGGCTCTGCCGTCAGGTTCGCGATTTCCTCCCAGGTCAACACATGGCTGGCATCGAGAGAGCAGGCATCGTGGTCTTGAGCCGGAACGGGCTCATTCGGTCGGTCCAAATCTGGTCTCCATTCGCTTACATTCCCCAAGTCTTGCAACGGTTCTCCCAGCAGCCAGCCTAGCGGCGCGAAACGGTCAGAAAAACCGTCCCCTCTATCCATTCTAGCGGGTGAAGACGGAACGGCTTCTTTCAGCCGCGGGATTGTCGGTTACCACGGTGCGCATCGGAGGTGCGGTTACAGTCTTGCGCCCGCGTTATTTTGAATTGTAACTGAGTCAAGAACGTCCGATCGCTCAACTCATAACGAAAAGCTTAAACCAGGGAATCGAAAAAACCGCTACCGCCGCCTCGCAATGCAACGCGCCCTTTGACGTCGGGTGCGGCTGAAATCTGCCCCTTGACAAATCCGCTGGTCCATTCCACAATAATGACTGTTAGTCGAATATGGTTAATAGTCTTGTATGAATAAAGGTCAGACATCTAAACCCGCCGCGCTTGCCAAAGCGCCCGCCTCCGAGGACCTCCCGCACTTGCAGGGCATAGGACGCCGCCAGCGCCGCGCCGCCGAAACGCGGCTGCGGCTGTTTCGTTCGGCGCTTCGGCTTTTCGGAGAGCGCGGGTTCCCCAATGTCACCGTCGAAGACATCACCGAAGCCGCCGATGTCGGCAAGGGCACCTTCTTCAACTATTTCGAGAGCAAGGACCACGTGCTGGGTGTGATGGCGGAAATTCAGCTGGGCAAGGTGAAAGAAGCGGCGACGCTGGCCGAGTCCGGCAAACCGGCCATTTACTCGGTGCTGCACCGTCTATTTCTTCGCATCGCCGAGGAACCTGGACGGAGCCCGGACCTAGCCCGCGCCCTGATCACCTCTTTTCTGGCCAGCGAGCGTGTCCGTCAGTTGGTCGGCTACAACATGTCCGAGGGCCGCAAGATGATCGCCCAAGTTGTCGCCGAAGGGCAAAAGCGCGGCGAAATCGACTCTCGCTTGAAGAAAGAGAAGGTCGCGCTCCAACTCCAGCAGGCCTTCCTGGGAACACTTCTGCTTTGGTCGCTGCAGGGAGAACCCGCGCTCGAAACCCGGGCAGAAGAAAGCTTTCAACACTTTTGGAGAGCAATCGCTGTCTCCGGGCAAGGGTCAACGCGATGAAATGCAACCTTTCTGCTGTCGCAATTCTTTCACTCGGTAGCCTGATCTGCGCTGCGTTCAGCGCCGCCCAGGAACCGGCGCCGTATCGCATGACTTTACAGGATGCCATCCAGAAGGCGCTCCAGGCCAACCTCAGCGTGCTGGTCGCCGATACTCGGGTTGAGGAGGCGGAAGGCACGCGGGCGCGCCGTTTGTCGGCCGCGCTGCTTCCGCGCGTACGGGTGCAAAGCTACGCCAACCTGCAGAACCGCGATCTGCGCGCGTTCGGAATCTCGTTTCCCGGCGTCCCGGAAGTTGTGGGGCCGTTTTCCAACTACGATTTTCGCGTTTATGGCGAGCAGAACCTGGTCGATCTTCAGAGCTATCGCGGATGGAAAGCCAGCGAGCGGGCTCTTGACGCCGGCAAATTGGATTATCAGGATGCGCGCGATCTCATCATCCGCGCGATTGCCGGGCTTTATCTCAACGCGCAATCTGCCGCGGCGCGTGTCGATGCCGCCCAATCCCGGGTGACCGCTTCCGATGTCTTGTACAAGCTCGCAAAAGACCGGCACGACGCAGGTACGGCGACCGGCGTGGACGTGCTGCGCTCGCAGGTGCAACTGGCGAACGACAAGCAGGCTCTGCTGGTCGCGCAGAACCAGTACAAACAGTCGCTGCTCGCGCTCGCGCGCAACATCGGGATGAGTCCGAGCACGCCTTTGGAACTCGCCGAGAGGCTGGCGTATCAGCCCTTAACGCAGCCTCAGGCCGGGAGCCTCGTGCCGTCGGCACTGCTGGCGCGCCCCGATTATCTGTCACTGGCCAGCCAGCGCCAGGGACTGGTCGAGCAGCAACGCGCCAATCATGCCCGCTCCCTTCCGAAACTCAGCGTCAACGGGAACTATGGCGGGCTTGGCCGCAGCATCGGCAGCGTACAGGGCACGGGCCTCATTCAAGGCCAGATCGACTTCACGGTTTTTGATCGTGACCGCAGCGGCGAGGCGCAAGAACTTGCCAGCCGCGTTAGGCGCATCGATGCCCAAATCGCGGACCTGCGCCGCGGCATCGAAGAGGACATTCGCGAGGCGCTCCTTAATTTGGAGTCCGCTGCCGAACAGGTCGTGGTGGCCAAAGAAGGACAGGATCTCGCCGAGCGCGAACTCGAACTGGCGCAAGACCGTTTTCAGTCGGGCACGACCAACAACGTGGAAGTGGTCACCGCCCAGGACGAGCTCGCTCGCGCGCAGGAAAACTACATTCTTGCCGTTTCCAGTCACGCGGACGCGAAGTTCGCACTCGCACGGGCCGCAGGCGATACCGAGAAGAACATTGGACAGTATCTAGGAAATCCGTAAGCGATTTGTGGAGCGGGCCAGGACTCATCTTTGCGCCCGCAAGGTTTGAAGCCACGAGGTTCGGAGCTATGAAACGACTTATACCTGTTCTGATCGTGCTGGCTGCCGTGATTGCCGCATGTGTGTATTTCTACCCGCGTCTGACCAAGAAATCTGAGCCTGAGAACCAGCTCACGCTTTCTGGCAACATCGAAGCGCACGAGAGCCTGGTGAGCTTTAAGGTTCAAGGGCGCATCGTTGATTTGCCCGTCGAGGAGGGCCAATCCGTTGAGTCCGGCACGTTGCTGGCGCGGCTGGATGATGCCGATTACCGGCAAAAGGTCCGTATCGACGAAGCCAATGTTCATGTGCGCGAGTCCAACCTGGCGCTGGTACTTGCTGGCACCCGCGAGCAGGAACTGAAGGCTTCCGAGCAAACCATGCTTGATGCCCAAGCCGATCTGCAGCAGAAGAAACTCGACTACGATCGGGCCCAGCGCCTCTTCGGCAAGGACGAGGTGTCGGCCCAGGACCGCGACCTCGCGGAAACCGCACGGAAGCGCGCGGAGGCAACTTTCCTGGCGGCGCAACAACGTTACAACGAAGCCGTCGAAGGCAGCCGCAAGGAAGACATCGCGATCGCTCACGCCAATGTCACGGAAGCCAGCGCAACCTTGGGCCTGTCGCGAGTGAACCTGGACTACGCAACTCTCCGAGCCCCGTCTGCGGGCGTGATCACGGTGCGCCAGGCGGAACTCGGCGAAGTGGTCGTTCCCGGCACTCCGGTGGTCACGCTCGCGGACCTCGATCACATCTGGTTGCGCGCGTATATCGCCGAACCCGACCTGGGCCGCATCCGCTGGGGGCAGGAAGCAACCGTCACCACCGATACCTATCCCGGCAGGCAGTATCGCGGGCGCATCTCGTTCATCTCCTCGACCGCAGAGTTCACGCCCAAAAGCGTTCAGACCTATAAGGAGCGCGTCACACTCGTCTATCGCATCAAGATTGACATCGACAATCCCAGTCACGAACTCAAACCCGGCATGCCCGCGGACGCCCACATCAGTCTGGCAGCAGCCAACACGGCCCAACCGGGAACCGCGCCGGAGAAGCAGTGACCGAACAACCGCAATCCGCGAGCATTTCCGCGATCGTTCCCGCGATCAATGCCGAGGGGCTCACGAAGAGCTTTCCGGGCGTGCGCGCGGTCGATCACCTGAGTTTCGATGTGCGCGCCGGCGAAATCTTTGGCCTGGTCGGTCCCGATGGCGCCGGAAAGACGACTGCGCTTCGAATGCTCGCGGGCATCATGCCTCCCGATGAAGGCAAGGCAACGGTCGCTGGCTGTGATGTGGTTCACGATCCCGAAGGCGCCAAGCACCACCTCAGCTACATGCCGCAGCGTTTCGGGCTTTACGAAGACCTCACCGTCGATGAAAACATTCGCTTCTATGCCGACCTGTTCGGAGTAAAGAAGGCTGAGCGCGAAGAGCGTTCCCTGCAACTCTTGCGGGCGGCGGGCATGAGCGAATTCCGCAAGCGCCTTGCCGGGAAACTTTCCGGCGGCATGAAACAGAAGCTTGGCCTGGTCTGTGCCCTGATCCATCGACCGAAGGTGATCCTGCTGGATGAGCCGACTACGGGCGTCGATCCGGTCTCGCGGCGGGACTTCTGGCGCATCCTTTATGAACTAGTCTCCGAGGGTGTGGCGATTCTGACCTCTACCGCCTACCTCGACGAGGCGGAGCGCTGTCATCGGGTGGCGTTGCTTCATCAGGGCAAGCTGCTCTTCTGCGATACGCCCGCAAATCTCAAGGCGAAGCTGGGCAAAGGAGTTTTGTCGGTCACTTCGTCGGAACCGCGCCGACTGCGTAGTGAAATCAAGGACGCAACTGGGATCTCGAGTCTGGTGCTGACCGGCGATGGCGTGCATGTGGTGGTGGACGATCCAGCCCTGCGCATTCCGGAATTCGAGGCTCGACTAAAAAACGCGCACATCCCATTCGACGCGATTCAACAAGTCACGCCCACTATCGAAGATCTATTCATCGACGCGGTTGGCAAGAGCAACGGAGCATCCCCTCATGCCTGAGGACAACAACTCGGTCGTGATCGAGAACCTGGTTAAGCGCTTCGGTGATTTTGTGGCCGTTGATCGCATCAACCTTGAGACTCGCAAGGGCGAGGTGTTTGGTTTTCTCGGACCGAACGGCGCCGGCAAATCGACAACGATCCGCATGCTTTGCGGGCTGCTCACACCAACCTCCGGCCGCGCGCGGGTTGCCGGATTTGACGTCGGCCGCGAACCCGAATCCGTGCGCCAGAACATCGGCTACATGTCGCAGAAGTTCTCTCTCTACAACGATCTCAAGGTGATCGAGAACATACGTTTGTTCGCCGGCCTCTATAGCGTGCCTTCGAACCAGCTCAGGGAACGAATCGAATGGGCGCTGGAAATGGCGAACCTCAAAGGCCAGGAAAATCTAATTACCGGCACGCTTCCCGGCGGATGGAAGCAGCGTCTGGCGCTGGGCTGCGCCGTGTTGCACAAGCCGCCCATCATCTTTCTGGATGAGCCCACTTCGGGTGTCGATCCCATCTCGCGCCGCCAATTCTGGGACCTCATTCACCACATGGCGGAAGGAGGTGTGACCGTCTTCGTGACCACGCATTACATGGAAGAAGCGGAATACTGCAACCGTCTTGCGCTGATCTTCCGCGGCCAGATGGTCGCCCTGGGCACACCTTCCGAGCTCAAGCGGAAATCGATGAAGGGCGAACTGCTCCTGGTCGAGTGCGAACCGCTGGGCAACGCGGTTGAAGTTCTGCAGTCCGCACCCGGCGTGATCGATGCTGCGGTTTTCGGCAACGCTCTGCACCTGGTGGTGCAAGACGCGACGGCTGCGGTCCCGCAAATAGAGAAGTATCTGTCGGATCACGGTATCCGCGTTGGCCGCATCGAGAAGATACGTCCCAGCCTGGAGGACGTTTTCGTCTCTCTGACCACCGCGCGCGATTCGCGAAAGGAACAGGGAGCATGAGCTTCACGCGATTTCTGGCCGTGGCGAACAAGGAGGTCGTACAGATTCTGCGCGACACGCGCAGTCTGATCATTGTCGTGATCATGCCGGTAATTCTGGTGCTGCTGTTTGGCTACGGTGTCAATCTCGATCTCAAGGCCCTTCCCGTTTACGTGTACGACCGCAACGGCAGCCAGCAGAGTCAGGATCTCTTGAAGCGCTTCCAGGCCAGCGACTACTTCAACATCGTGCGGGTGGTGAACAACTATCCCGCGCTCGCCCGGGCGCTCGACGGTGGCGACGCCAAAATAGGGATTGTCGTGCCCTGGGACTTCTCGCAGCGCTTGCACGACGGCCGCCCCGCCCAGGTTCAGGCGCTGGTCGATGGTACGGATGACAATACGGCGAATGTTGCTATTGGCTACGCCCAGGCGGTTGTCCAAGGCTATTCGTCAGATATTCAACCCGACTGGCTTCTCAGCCGTGGCCAACTCGTCCAGCCTGCTGCTGTCAGCGTTCAAACCCGCACCTGGTACAACGAGGATCTCGAAAGCAGCGCCTTCATCGTTCCCGGAGTGCTCGCCCTGGTCATGTCCGTGATCGGGGCTTTCCTCACCTCTCTCACCATCGCGCGAGAGTGGGAACGCGGCACCATGGAGCAGCTGATTTCAACTCCCGTCACCCCGCTTGAAATCATGCTGGGCAAGCTGGTGCCCTATTTCATCATCGGGATGTTCGACGTTATCGTCTGCGCCCTGATCGCCATCTATTGGTTCAATGTCCCGTTCCGAGGCTCTTTTCTAACTCTGCTGATCAGTTCCGCCATGTTCATGGTGGTCGTGCTTTCGCTCGGGTTCTTTATCTCCGTGATCGCAAAAAGTCAGCTCGCGGCTAGTCAGATCGCACTGCTCGTCGCCTTCCTTCCCGCTTTTCTGCTCTCCGGATTTCTATATTCGATTGAGCAAATGCCCATCGTGCTGCAGTGGATCACGCGCATCCTGCCCGCGCGCTACTACGTTTCGGTGCTGAAGAAAATCTTCCTGAAGGGGACGCCTACGGCCCTGCTCTACGCCGACCTGGTTCCCTTGGCCGTGTTCACACTCGTGCTGGCGCTGCTCGCCACCCGCTCATTCCACAAGAGGTTGGCCTAAAGGGAGAAGCTATGCTGGCGCGACTCAAGCAGATGCTGATTAAAGAATTCATCCAGGTCTTCCGCGACAAGCGGACGCGCTTCGTGCTGTTCGGTCCGCCAATTATTCAGATGCTGATCTTCGGATACGCCGCCACGTTCGAGATTCATCATGTTCCAACCGTCGTCCTCGATCTCGACCACAGTCAGGAAAGCCGCGATCTGATCTCCCGTTTTACCTCCAGCCCCTATTTCGACGTGCAACGCCAATTAACCGACCATCGCCAGATCGGCGATCTCATCGATCGAGGAGAGGCTACGGTAGGACTGGAGATCAATGCCGGCTTCGCCCAGAATCTGCGCAAGGGACAGACGGCGCCCCTGCAAGTAATCGTCGACGCGACCAACTCGAATACTGCCCTGATCGCGTCCGGCTACATTTCGCAAATCGCACTCGCCTTCGCCCAGGAGTACCAGCACGACCGCATCGCCCGCATCTCGCCACAAATCATCCAGAAAATCCCCTCGGTGCAACTCGAGCCGCGACCGTGGTACAACGCTGACCTGAGGAGCCGTTGGTTTTTCGTGCCCGGAATTATCGGCAGCCTTACGCTTGTGCTGGTGGTCACTCTGACCGCCTTCGCGGTCGTCCGCGAACGGGAGATTGGCACACTCGAACAGATCATGGTCACGCCCATCCGCCGAGTTCATCCTCGGCAAGACGCTGCCGTTCTTCCTCATTGGCCTGTTTGACGTTTCGCTGATTGCTACGGTAGGAACGCTATGGTTTCAGGTTCCATTTCGCGGCCAGATTCTGGTGTTGTTCGCGGGCGCGATTCTTTTTCTGCTGTGCATGTTGGGGGTGGGCCTGTTGATTTCAACGGTCTCGTCCACGCAGCAACAAGCGATGGTGACCGCTTTCTTCTTTATTATGCCCGCCATAACTTTTTCGGGCTTCGGATTCCCCATCAGCACCATGCCGCAGTGGCTGCAATACCTTACCTACCTTAGCCCGCTGCGTTATTTTCTGATCGTCCTGCGCGGCACGTATCTGAAAGGCGTCGGCATGGAGATCCTGTGGCCACAGATGCTCGCCATGGCCGCCTTGGGGATCAGTCTGCTCACGGTTGCTGTGCTGCGCTTCCACAAAGCGCTCGACTGACATCAAGTCATGCTGGAAAGGCCGTGTTGAAGTGGCGCGACCAAGCCGCTCGGCAGCGGTTTCACGTCGCTACTTCGCCGCCTTCGGAGAGGGCTTGTGAAGAAAGGTAACTTCATTAGCCGCGATCACGCCGCCGTGCTTGCGCAAACTCGGACGCCGGTGAGCGGGACTTTTCGCCGTCTTAACTTTCGAAGCGGACTTGTTGACCGGACGCGGCTCGAAGCGTTTGTCGAGATAAGTAACTGTGTTGCGCGCAATCAAGTCGTCGCCATGCGTACGCGAGGCGCTGACTCGGTGGCTTGCGGTCGCAGTTGCGGCTTTCGTCACTGGTGTGGCCTTGGCGACTGGCGCGGCCTTGCGCGCATGGCCGGAGTTCCCTTCCGACTTTACGGCTGACGGCGACGAGGCTAAAGCCGAAACTCGCACCGGATCTTTCCCCGCGTCTTTTTCGGAATCCGCGGCGCCCAGGAAGTTCATTTCGGGTGACGCGATCGCGACTTTCTCAACTGGCGCCACTCCGGAGTCGTGCACGGCAGCTTTCCCGGTCCGACGCATGCCAAACCCGAGAACCGCAGCCAGCAGCACCACGCCGGCGAACGTCAGGGCGGCGCGCCAACCCCATGCCGCGG
>JBAVVP010000519.1:0-2194 GCA_049697355.1 Terriglobales bacterium | reverse complement strand
ATTCCGGCGCAGTAAGTGCGAGGTCGAAGTGTGTCCGGGCAACGACGAAAACCCGGTCCCCGCCCAGCGACGGGGGACATGTCAGCTCCGTCGGGCCGAAAAAATCGCCCGCACAGCCCCGACGGTTTGGTTGTAGGCGAGTTTTTCCGCAAGTTGTGAAGCGCTGGGGTAAACCGAAAAACGGCATCAAGTCCCGGAGGGACGGCCGAGCTACCCTTTCCTCGCTTTGCTCGAAGCGCCGCCCCCGCCCTTCCCAAAATTAAATCCCCACGGCCCACCGTCAAAACAAACCAGCACAAACGCGATCGCCGCCAGCGCCATTGGGAATTCGTACCCGCCATTGCCCATCAGCCCGTTCTTAAAGTGCACCTTCCAGATCGCCACGCCCATCTCGATGAAAAACGCAAGCGAGAAACAGCGCGTAAAGAGTCCGAGTACGATTCCGATTCCGCCAAAAAATTCCGTTCCCGTGGAAAAATACGCCAGCCAGCGAGGAAGGCCGAGCGAGCCCACCATGTCCATGTGGTGATGGAATCCGCCAAACACTTTGTGATAGCCATGCGCGATCATGATGGCTCCCAGAACAAGCCGCATCACAAGCAGCGCCAAAGGCTGCAGCCGATTGAAAAAATTCAAAGCAAACCCTCCGAAGCAGGTGCCAGGTCTTAGGTCTTAGGAAATGCAAGTCGCGACCTGACGCGATGCCAACCAATTCATGAGGAGCCGCCGCCGATTCTCCTGAAACCTAACACCTAAGACCTGCTCTCACCAGCTGGAGTACGCGGTGCCGTCGCTGCCCATCTGGCTGGAGCCGCTGTGGCAACCCACAATGCCAGGCTCGGTCTGGTCGATCGACTTGAGTGAGTCTTCCTGATCGCACTGCCAGGTGTCGGTGCTGCCCGTAATGTCTTTCGGGACTGCTTTCAGATATCCCGCCGAGACCAGATCGGCCAGCGACTGCGGCGCTTTTTGTTTGTCCAGCGTGTACTGATCGATGACTTTGTTGATCGTCGCCAGATTCTGTTTCAGCGTGGTTTCGCGCGCCCGGATGATGCTCTGGTTGTACATCGGCAGCGCAATCGACAGCAGGATCAGAATCATGGTGATGACCACCAACATCTCAATCAGCGTGAAGCCGCGATCGCGGAATTTGGGATCGTGGAATTTGGGACTGTGAACTTTGGCTTGGACCGCTTTGGACTCGACTTTCATCTACCAATCCTTGTACTTCGTGCCGTCCAAAGCGGTTTGGTCCGACTTCGTGTATACATCGAACACGTTCTGGCCACCCCAGGAATCCGAGTCTTTATCGTCCTGCATGGAACGCATTCCCCATTCGTCCTTCTTGGTCATGGGATCAACGGGAATCCGGCGGAGAAACTTCAGCTTCTTGCCGGCAACATCCACCCCGGTAACCAGCGTGTCCAGATCCGGAGGATAGCCCTCGCTCCCCACCTTGATCTGGAATGCGCCCCGGTCGGCGGCGTCTTTGTAGCGATCGATGGCGTCGCGCATCATCCACAAATCTTCGCGCAATTCGTGCTCGCGTTCCCGGTAGATCGTCATTTTGACCAGCGGAAACGCCGCCCCGACCAGAATGGCCAGGATGCCAGTCGCAACAATCAACTCGATCAGCGTAAACCCGCGTTGTCGGCCAGTGTTCATCGAAAGGACCCTAAACCAGTTCCCCGTTCCCAGTTCTCAGTTCTCAGTTCTCAGTAAAAGCAACCGGTTCTCGCTGAGAACTGTGAACTGAGAACTTCTTAATTACTGAATCGTAATCGCCGCCTGTGCCCCGCTCATCGCAATCGGCTGCATGGCCGGATCCCGCGCTCCGCCGCGAGTGATGGTCAGCGCCGACTGGCCCGCTGCCTTCGCCATGAAAGTCAGCGTCACCACCGCCCCCTGCCCGGATACGCCCCCCGCCCCTGGAGGCCGCGTGGCCGTGATCTGCAGCGTGCCGCTCGTGGGATCGTCGCGATGCACCAGCGCCACCGCTTGCCCGTCCTGCGACAAGAATCCGCCGTTCGAAACGTTGACCACTGCCAACTGATTCGGGTCGTAGCTCAGTTGCACCGGCACCGAGTACACGTTCTGCCCGCCCGAAACCAGCACATTTACCGTGAAGGTCGACCCCTTGGCCTGGGTCACGGTAGCCGGATCGAACTGAAACCCTGCAACGCCGCCAGCCTGA
>JBAVVP010000518.1:0-2683 GCA_049697355.1 Terriglobales bacterium | reverse complement strand
GTCTTGGCGCGCGGACGACTGCTCTCGCGCGTGGCCAGGTAGGCCGCTCCCGTCCCTAGCACCAGCGCGAACAACGCTCCCGAGATAACCCATCCCTGCCATTTCATTTCAGCACCCGATCCTTAGTCTCATGATAACGTGAGCGTCGGGGGTTCCAGGTCTTAGGTGTCAGGTCTTAGGTCTTAGGAAAACCTTGGGATGAATTTCCTAAGACCTGAGACCTAAGACCTGAGACCTAAGACCTGACTCCTAAATCCGCCGCCGCTGCGGCCCGAGAACTTTCATGAAAAGAATTACCGTTGCCGTTCTGCTTTTCTTCGTTGCCTTGTCGTTTGCTACGAAACAGAAGGCCGCGGCCGGTCCAGAGCTCCTCATCCGACTCGAGGCTGAATTCGCCGAAGATGTTGCCAGGCACGGCCACGACGCCTTTCTTACCCACTTCGCCGAAGATGGCGTCGAAGTCGTGGACGGCGGCGGCTTCGACAGCCTGGACGCGATGCGCAAACAACCCCAATGGCCCGAAGGCACGACTCTCACCTGGACGCCGATCAAAGCCGATATGTGCGCTTCCGGCGATCTCGGCTACACCTACGGCAACTACGTCTACACCGCCAAAAATAAAGAAGGCAAGCTCGTCGCCAATTACGGCAAGTACACTTCGATCTGGAAAAAGCAAAAGGACGGCCAATGGAAAGTGGTCGTCGACATGGGAAACTCCAGTCCCGATCCAAAAGCAAGGTAGAGACGGGGCTTGCCCCGTCTCAGACTGCGGAACGATTGAATGTCCCCTTGATTTTGGGTGGCGCAGCGCTTCAGCGCTGCGATCGCAATCCTACTTGCAGACCGGCTTTAGCCGCTGAGGGCGTCGCCGCCGCGCACCTGCAGTTCTCCCCAGTCCGAGGCGCGGTAAGCCGCGTCTCTACACAAGACTAGTTTCTCTTTGACCGAATCACCGCCATCAGGTTTACTGCGGTCGAGACATCGATACCGTAATGCTCGCCGCCACGCACGATCGGGCCGCCGATGGCATCCAGTTCGAGTTCCCGCCCGGCTGCAAGATCTTTCTGCATGGAACTGCGCATCCCCGGTGGCCCGCTGCCGATGGCCGCGAGAATCGGCGCTGCGTCAACCTGCGCTCCGCTCGCATTGGCCACGGCGCAGGCCTCGCTGATCGCAGAACTCAATTTCGCTTTCCACCCGGTATTTGCAAGGACCTCTCCGACATTCATGCCCGATGCGGAAGTTACCAGTGCAATCGGCGCAAGGAAACAGAGCTTGCCCCAAAGCAGCGTCTGTTCATTCGCAACGAACTGGCAAGTGAAGCCAAGATTGCCCAGCTGTCCGATGATGCCTCCCAAGAGCGGCTGTAAGCTGGCGGCCAGGTTGAAGCGAACGAATGGCGATCGCTGGATGAACCGCCCCGGAGCAATCCGCTCCGCTTCCACCGCGATCGTTGCCGGAGCCACGCGCTCACTTCCAAATCGCGCCCGCAGCACGGCAACATGGTCCACTCCGTTGAGCAGTGGAACCACATGACCTGGCGACACCCGCAGCGCTTCCAGCGCAGCTTGGAGCTGATAAGTTTTGGTCGCGATCCATAGCACGTCGACCGGTTCCGTCAGCACAGGAACTGGCTTCGCCGGCGCTGCGATTGAACCCGACGGACGTTCCAGCAGCAAATTCGCGGGATAGTTCGGTAACTTCTCCGGTCGAACCACCACCGTGACATCCTCGCCCAGCGATGCCAGTACCGTGCCGACCAACCCTCCGATTGCTCCCGCTCCCAAAATTGCTTGTTTCATCCGAGCGCTCCCCGAACCAACACCATACGGTACTCTTGGATGCGGCCGCTACCAACTCCGACCCACCTTTACGCTGCACCGTTGATTCTGTCACACTGGCAACTGGCCATTGACCACTGGCTACTGGGTTCCATGGGCAAGATCCACGTTCTTCCCGAGAGAGTTGCCAACCAGATCGCCGCCGGCGAGGTAGTGGAGCGTCCCGCGTCGGTGGTCAAGGAACTACTGGAGAACGCGCTGGACGCCGGTTCCACGCGTATCCGCATACAGGTCGAGGCTGGCGGAAAGAAGCTCATCCAGATCATCGACAACGGCTGCGGCATGGTGCGCGACGATGCCATGCTGGCCTTTGAGCGCCACGCCACTTCGAAAATAAAAGACACCGAGGACTTGCTGAGTATCTCGACCCTCGGATTTCGCGGCGAGGCGCTGCCCTCGATTGCTTCGGTCGCCCGTCTGCATCTGGAAACCCGCGCCGAAGAAGAAGCGGCCGGGACGGTCCTCGAAATTAACGGCGGCAAAATCATCCGCGTGGAAGAGGCGGGGTTGCCGCTCGGGACTTCGATCACGATTCGCGATCTCTTCTTCAATACTCCGGCGCGCAAGACGTTTCTAAGATCGGAATCGACCGAACTCTCCCACATCGTTTCGCTCGTAACCCACTACGCGCTGGCGCATCCGGAGAAGCATTTCGAGTTGCACTCGGCCACCAATGCCTTGCTCGTTGCGCCCCCAGTGGCCGGTCACCGCGAGCGTGTGTATCAGGTTTTTGGACGCGAGACTCTTGACCAGTTGATTCCGCTGGCGGCCGTGCAACCACTGGAGCGAATCGGATTGCCGCAGCCTCCGCCGTGGCGGCGCAGTGCGGACCCGTGTAGCGC
>JBAVVP010000517.1:0-2431 GCA_049697355.1 Terriglobales bacterium | reverse complement strand
TGGCGTTTGGGAATACCCGGGCGACACAGCGCTGACCGTTGACTGGTCCATCACTGGCCAGGAAAACGGTGGAACGGTGTACGGCAGCGGCAGCGGCGCCGCCATTTCCGAAGTGGTTATTTCGACCCATTGCTGTCCAAGTTAGCTGAGGACCCGGCTCGGCGCTGCTGAAAACGGGCGACATAGAACTCTCTTTCCCGCCTCGTATAAAGCAGGTTGGCCCATCGAAAATCGGTTCCTCTGATGGATGCTGTCTAGATTGCAGCTCCCGAAATTGTGAATTTGGCCACAATGTTTTCCTTGGGAAGTGGGCGGCTGTCTAACTACTGCCAGACCATCGCCAGTTGTTCTGGCAGCGCTTCGGGCGCTTCCGGCGCTTGAAAGGGATGATCAATCCACACCCACAAATCGCGGTATACGAACAGTTGCTGCCGCAATAGGGCCACCAGATTGGAAAGCGACCAGCCGAAGGTGGCCTTCAACTGCAGGTATTTGATCAGCAACATAGCAATCAATGCCGCCCAGACTTGCGTCTTCAGGGCATTGGCGGAAGTCCCGATGAAGGTCTTCACACGAAGATTTTGCTTTAGGGCTTTGAAAAATAGCTCGATCTGCCAGCGCTGCTTGTACACCTCCGCCACCGTCGCGGCAGCCAATGTCAGGTGGTTGGTCACGAACACCAGCACCCGGTCCTGTTCTTCGTCGTAGAACTCGATGCGGCGAAAATAGCATTCCTGTCCGTCCCGTGCCTGCTGATAAAAGCAAATCACCTGGTCGCGCAGCAGACCCTTGCGGTGCGGCAACTCTCGGTCTTCCAGCACCATGTAATCAGCGTTGTCCTTCATCCGGGTGACGAAGTAAACGCCCTGTTGGCTCAGATCGGCGAACCACCCGTAGTCAAGGTAGCCGCGATCGATGGCCAGCAGGGTCCCCGGCTCATAGCGCAGTTGTCGGGCTACCCCAATCTCATGCTGCTTTCCCTCGGTGATCACCGCATAGCAAGGCAGAAAACCGTCGTGATCCAGCAGCAGGTGCAGCTTGACCGCGCCTTTGGTGCGGCGGAATCGCGCCCAATCGAAAACGCTGGCGCACAGATCGATCACCGTCGCGTCCATACTGATCAGCTTGTGTTTGAAGCGGAACTTGCGCCGGCCCGCAGATGGCTGCACGGCCAATCCCCGGCATTGGGTCAGAAGTTGCTGGAATAGCTCTTCGTATAACTGCCAGGGCCGGTGTTCGTTGGCATAGGCCAGCGTGGCGCGCGGGGGAGCCTGCGGCAGGCCCAAATGCCGCAACTTGCCTTCACTGGCCGCCAGCCCGCCGCAGATCTCGCGCAGCGACTTGGCCCCGCCCAGTTGGCAGAACAGCATGGCAACGAACTGTCCCCAACTGCTGAACCCGCGCGCATGCCGTTCGGCTTTGTGCTTCCGGACCGCTGTGTCAAAGCCGGTTCGTGAAATGAGCTGTAAAATCTGCGAGAAAATGCTGCATACTCTGTTCAAGGCTGAGTCCTCCTCTGACTCGTTGGTCTTCGCAAACTCAACTTATCAGAGACTCTCAGCCTTCTTCTTCCCGGCGGCGCTCAGCACAGCGGAGTTAATTTGGACGAGAGTGGTCCAATTCGGAATCGATGGTGGCTGTCTTGCCGCCGGCCAATCTGTTCATAGGTGAAGCCCAGAGCGGCTGCGAGAAGAAGTGCAAGCAAAAGTCCTTTCAAGAACCGCCGCATCCAATGGCTCCTTGACGCGCCCACGGCTGCTCTCCTCCGATTCTCGCTAATAGATTCATATGCGCTCCGGGAGTATCCTGCAATTTCACACAACCTTCTTGCTACCGCGATTGATGATGTTAGCGAGAAACCGCCAGGGGTAACTGTCAATCCGGGGGAGATTAACCCCTGAGTTGTTTCTCGCTTGCCGAAGACACTGGCCGACTTGCAGGTCCTAATGGGGCCTGATCTCCTCTGCTCGTTTCGCGATGATCAACATCACGATGCAGGCCAGTCACGTGCCATTGTCCAGTTCCTTCTGTACCAATTTCTCAACATTTGCCCTGGTACAGAATTCGCTGGTCACGGCCGATGAGCAATGCCATCCCTCCGGTGAAACCAGATTCTGGGTCATGCTCCGGTGACTTGCTCTCGCGTCATCTCAGCGACGATCTTCTTTGGCGTTCGCAGTGCGCCTTCCGCAGATACGCGCGCGAACAGATCAAGCGAACGCGCGATCAGACCGGTCCACCCTGTCTGATGGCTGGCTCCCAGTCCGGCGCCATTGTCGCCGTGGAAATATTCGTAGAACAAGATGTAGTCGCGCCAGTGAGGATCGTCCTGGAACTTCCTGGTGCCTCCATAAACCGGACGATTGCCGCTGGCGTCGCGGAGAAAGATGCTCGCGACACGTCGGCCAATTTCTTTGGCCACTTCAAACAG
>JBAVVP010000516.1:0-1831 GCA_049697355.1 Terriglobales bacterium | reverse complement strand
GAGCAGTCGGGGCTCGGTCGCATCGTGGCCGCCGCCTTGCCGGGCCCTTACACGGGTCTTATTCGCCGCCCGGTGTTTCAGGGGCATCTCGCCGCCGCACTGAGGAGCATGGTGCTAGCGGGCCGCGGCGTCGCGTGGCTCCCGCGAAGCCTTATCGCCGATGACCTGGCGCAGGGCCGTCTCATCCCCGCCGGCCCGCCGATGTTCGACATCGACATAGCAATCAACCTGTATCGAGCGTCGCATGGCCTCGGCAAGACGGCCGAGCGGTTCTGGGCCCGTCTTGCACGAAACGAAGCTGGCAATAGAGAAGGCTGAACGGAACCCCATTTACGTGTGCAGCTTGCGTGTGCAACGCTCCGTTGCCCTGTACTCAGAGCCGCGGTTTTCATCGGCAGGGACAGGCTGCCGGATGACGAACAGAGTCGATTGCGGAGAAGTGGTCCGGCAGATGCTCCCGATGTCCGCGCTGGGCGGACTGTGCGCCTGGAGGCAAGGCCCGCTTTCCTACCCAATCTGCGCCTACGAGGCGGCGATCCGCAACGCCCGCTTCACGTCGACACCGGCCGTTCAGCCGAAGAGTTTCTATCCCGACACCCTCGCCACCACCAACCGCGCCATTTCTGGATTAAGCCTGCAAACCCCGTCGCTGCGGTTCGTGAAGTCCGCCGGATCAAACACCGTCTCCCTCACGAAATCCAGCACCGTCCGGTCCACCTTGGGCCGCGCCGGCTCCATTAGATCGAATATGAATTTCGACGATCCGTCTCGGCCCTCGTGCATGATGCCGATGGTCGGGTCGTATCCGTCCGCAATCGTCTTGATCCGCACCCCGCTTTCAAGGACCGCATAGGTGTAATTCAATATTGCATTGACCGGGTGCGCGGCATTGCGATTGCCCGCCAGATGGAACGGGGATGACCGCTGCCCGATTGAATGCGAAGCATCAGGAATTGGCCTGCGGCTCGTTTGTCAAAGCAGCGGAATCACTGATCCAGCTACACGGAAAGGAAATCGCGCTCCGGAAGACGGTCCGCGAAAGAGCCAATGCCCGGCGGGCACGCAGTCGCCGACGGTTCCAATTTTGGGCGACCATCGCGGCAGAGATAGAAGCCCTCGATTCTTCCCGTCATTAACGCGCGCCAGCTCCGTCCTACCGCCGTTGCCAATGTTCGGTCGGAACCGGCAGCCTTCACCCAAAGCCATCCGCCACCGACATCCGCAGCGACCGCACTGCGCAGATAGTGTTGAAAAAACCGCCAAGGCGCGCGCGTTGCCGGCCCTCTGCTTCTCCGACGGGGGCCTCCGACCTCCTTCTGCCCTGAGCCTTCGCAGGACCTCTTTCTCGAGTATGTGGGCAGGAAGAACAGTTTCATGACCGGAGTCCCATCCACAGGGCTCAGACTGCAACCAACGAGAGATAGTGACCAAAGCGGCTCTTGAAGCAACGCGGTTCCACGCCTGCGAACGGATGACCTTCCGAACCACCTTCGGCGAAACGCGAAAGTCGCGGCAAATCGCCTTGATCGTCATCTTAAGCGAGAAATACGCCAGACGAATTTTGGCTATCGTCTCCACAATCAGCATCTCGATCTCGGCCTCCCAAACAACCAGGAGGCCTGTGTGGACCCTTATCGCGGGGGTTCCGATTGGATGCCGATCACCCCGAAAACGGGGTCCTTATTCCATGCCATTCACAGTCGATGGGCTGCTCGGTCGCCTTGAGCGTCGCGCCCTTCGCCTTCAGCTCGCGCACGATGTCCTGCGAGAAGGGATCATAACGAATCGGGATTCAAACGAGTGGCCGAGTGGTGTATTATTGGTTGCTGAA
>JBAVVP010000515.1:0-2535 GCA_049697355.1 Terriglobales bacterium | reverse complement strand
GAACGACTGGTGGCTGAACGATGGAGCGGCGCGCTATTCCGAAGCGCTCTACGTCGAGCACGTCGCTGGCAGTGCGGGCTTCCAGGAAGTGACCAAAGACATGTCGGTAGGCGCGCTGGCCTATGTGTCGGTGCCGCTGGCCGACGTGGGCAAGCTCGACGCGTTCTCACCCGAGTTCCAATCGCTGGTCACCGACAAGGGCGGCATCATTCTGAACATGTTGCGCTGGGTCATTGGAGACCAGGCGTTCGACAAAACGATGCGCACCTTCGTCTCGCAGTACGCTGGCAAGTCGGCATCGGTTGAAGACCTGCGCAAGATCGCTGAGCAGGCTTCCGGACAGCAGCTCACATGGTTCTTCACGCAATGGCTTAACTCCACTGGTGCCCCCGAATTTAAGAACAAGTACACCGTCTATCGCACCGCTAAAGGCTTCCGCGTCGTGTGAGAAATTTCGCAGGACATGGACCTGTTCCGAATGCCGGTGGAACTAAAGATCGACACCGACGGTAAGACGGAAACCAAGCGCATTGAGGTCTCGGGCACAAACTCCGCCTACGCGGTGGAGACGTTCGGCCGGCCGCGCCGAATCAGCATCGATCCCGACAACAACGTGCTGCAGAATTCGCAGGAGTTACAGGTGCGAACTTCCATCATGCGCGGGCAGCAGGACGTGGAGCAGAACGACCTCGTGGAAGCCTTGAAAGAATTCCAGAAAGCGCTTGATATTAATAAGAATAGCTCGCTGGCTCATTATCGAATTGCGGACGTGTTTTTCCTCCAGCACAACTATCAGTCCTCGGCCAATGCCTACCGCGAAGCCCTTAACGGTGATGGCGAACCGCGCTGGACCGAGGTCTGGAGTCACATTCAACTGGGCAAAATCTTCGATCTCACGGGACAACGCGAGCGTGCCACTAACGAGTATCGCCAGGCACTGCAGACCAACGACAACACGCAAGGGGCGCTGGACGAGGCACGCAAGTATCTGCAAAGTCCCTTCCAGCCCCAGAGCAGCACCAACGGAATGCAGTAACGCGGTCAGTGTGCGAGTTTGAGGCCGCTCAATCGGGCGGCCTTTTCTTTGGGGACGCCGTGCGACATCAGCAGCACCTGGAAGGTTTCGCCCATGCCGCTGGGCGAGATGAGGTGTTTGAGCTGCAATGCTACCTTGGCGCGCTCTTGCGGGAGCTTGCAATCCTGGAACGCGTCGGCGACTTGCGTTTCTTCTCCGATGCCGAGGAGAAACTCGGTTTGCGTGAGCAGTGCGAGCGGGTCGAGTCCGCGCGCGATTCCCCGCGCCTGCAATGCTGTGAAGTTCACATGCGCGGTGATGTCCTGCTCGCCCGGCGCGTCGTACGGAGAGCCGCTTGCCGTGTGCTGCCGATAAGCCATGACGGTGTCACGATGGCGGCCCGCAAGCTGCTCCTTGCGCGTGTAGCCGTAGTCAATCAGCACGACGAACCCGCGCTTACTCTCCTCATTGTCATCCCGACCGAGGACTTCAGTCCGAGCGGAGGGACCTGCTTCTTCTTGCCGATGAAAAACGCCAGCAATGCGGTCGATCCACTCCAATGACGCCAGCGGCACTTCCACTCGTTCGCCCTCTTCCGGATGGACACTGTAGCGGTCGAGGAACTCCGTCTCCGGCGCGGACAGCGGTGCGAAACTCTCGCGGAAGCGCCCACTTTCGACACCTACCCGCAGCGCGCCGCGATAGTCCGCCACTTCGACCGGCAAGGCGTCGAAGAACTCGTTGCCAAACACGATGAGGCTCTCTCCCGCGCTGGAAGTAGCGTCGGCGAGCGAATCGAAGACCTGCGCCTTCCCTGCCCCGATGTGTTCCGAAAGGCGCTCCTGTAATTTGCTTCGCAGATGAGGCGACTGCTCGACCAGCCCGTAATGCAAGGCGCACGAAAAATCTTCAAACTGCCGGGCCGACCAATCCAGCACGTCACGCGCAAACAAACCTCGCCCGGGGCCGAGTTCAATGATGTCAATGCGCTCGGGAGAATCCAGCGCGGTCCACATCTCTTCAAACTGCCGTGCCAGAAGCCGCCCAAACACAGCATGCACATCGCTGGAGGTATAGAAGTCTCCAGCCTTGCCGAACTGCTCCCGCGCGCGCGAGTAGTAGCCGAGTTCCGGCTCGTACAGGCACAGCTCCATGTAGCGCGAGAACGAGATGGGTCCTTCGTGGCGGATCTCCTCCGCGATGCGCTCGCGGAGCTTGGGCCCCAAACGGGCGCCGCTCTTGCCGGGATCCCCGGAAGACGCCGTATTTGGGTCTTCTGGTGGGGCTTGGTGCTTGTTGGGGCTGCTCACAACTTGCCCTCGCGCTCCATCTGCTCGTGCTCTTTGCGGTGCTGCGGTGTGCGGATGAACATCTCGACCAGATAATCGTGCAGGCAATCGAAGAGCTGGCGCTGGAAGGCCCACTCGAACTGCGGGTCGTCGAGATCGCGGGGATGCAGTTCGAAGCAGTAGGTGTGGACAGGCGGTTAGGTGAAGCGTGGGCGGATGATGACCTCCACG
>JBAVVP010000514.1:0-16956 GCA_049697355.1 Terriglobales bacterium | reverse complement strand
CATCTAGACACAGGCATGTACATTAGCCGAAGTTAGAGAGAAGAAAGCACTTATCGCGGAATTCCGTGACGCAAAACGAGTTAGGAAAGTCGGCTGAGCGAGGCTCTTAATCAGTAGGTTGAAGGTTCGATTCCTTCCGCGCTCACCATCTTTCAATCACTTACGCCGGATTCCGTGCCGTTCCCGTGCCGTTGAGCGCGAGACCCACAATCTTGCCGTGGGCTTCGATCATGTCAGCCGTGGCCGCATCCCCGTAAACATTCATCGTTGTGCGGATGTCGGCATGACGCATGAGGCGTTGCTGCACACCGACCGGCGTACCTACGGAATCCAGCCATGTGCGGTAAGTGTGGCGGAGGCTGTGAGTGCCAAGGCCGCCGATACCGGCTGCCTTCGCTGCCTTCTGATACACGCGCCACACCTGGTCATAAGACCACGGCAACCGACCAAGCTGGACCGTAGAGGCAAACATCCAGTCAGCCGGGGCAGGGAATTGGGTAGCTTGCTTCCATGTCTGCTAAGCCGTGAGTAGTTCGCGGTCAATGACTAGCTTCTTGCGTGACTCGGCGGTTTTCACATCGTCCACGTGCTGAGCCACGATGCCGCGCTCCACTGATAGTTTGCCGTCAAGCCAATCCACGTCTGACCACTTGAGCACCAGGGCTTCGCTGATGCGCAGCCCCAAGCAACAGCACAATAGAGCCATCGTGCGGAATGGTTCCGAAAGAAGCTGAGCAAATTTCTGAAACTCTTCCACGGTGAGACTGCGGGGATTGCGTGTCCGCTTTGATGCCCCCTTGATTCTCACCAACTCCATTGGGTTGCGCCGTTCTCTTGGCACCTCGCCGCTCCACGCCGCAAAATCCCAAAGGTTTCTTAGCACGCCACGAATGTGCGCCTTACTCTTCGGTGCAAGTGGCAGAGAAGCTAGCCACAGCTCTACAGGACGCGGATCGAGGTTCGTGATTGAGCAGTCACCCCATTTAGGCATGATGTGATTGCTAATCCAGACTTCGTAGGACCGCTTCGTGTCGGTGCGTGTCGGCAGGTGTCGCTGTCGCGGCAGCGGAGGGACCAAGAAGCAAACTTCTGTGATTTCCGTGGCAGCCATTTTAGCGACTGGTCTGTGGTGGTTGGGGAATGAGAGTGCTACCTCGACAGGGTAGCGTCTTCTCGTTTTCCCAGCGCTTTCCACGCCGCCGACATCCCCGCGGGCCGACACCACCCGCATCCGGGGTGGCATGTCCTATTTTGTGATGCCGGGCCAATCATCGGTGCGGAACGGTGATGCGGGCAGACCCTCGGCATTGAAGAGATTGCACTCCGGGCTGTCTCCCCAAGCATAGCGGACAGCCACCGGAGCCGCGACCTCGGGGCTGGATACAAGAACCGAATCGCCTTCGATGAACGCCGAAGCCCATTGGAATTTCCGGTCGCTACCGGCGACAGCAAAGCCATGCAAAGCGCGGTCCTTGGCTTCGAGCCCGCTACCGGTATGTGTGAACCGGAGCCGGATCTTGCTTCCTTCCAGCGCCATGGACTGGTACAACGGCCCGGAATAGACAATGGGCTGTTTATAGGTGGCGCCGAGCGCCCACAGGGCAAGCCGCTGACCGACCTCGGCCTTGCGGTGCGGGTGCACGTCTTTCGGATCACCCACATCAATCGTCACGGCCAAGCCTGTACCCGGAACCCGCTTCAAGGTGAGTAATTGGGCCTCACGCAACTCTGCCCATGCCGATTCGTCGGGCTGACTGGGGATTGTTCCATGGTTTGGCAGTTGCACAACCAGGAACGGCATCTGGTCCCGATGGGATGTGAGGCGCCAGCTCTCGATGAGCGCGGGCAGCAACCTTCGATATTGCCTGGCTTGCAAGGCATTACTCTCCCCCTGGTACCAGATCACTCCGCGGAAGGGGAAACGGAGGAGCGGGGTGATCATCCCCTGATACAGGCCGGAGGCCGGCCGAGGTGCGTAGCCGGCCGGCGAAAAAGCTTCGACCGAGAAACCCGTCAGCGACGCGGGTGTGAAGTCCTTGGTGACGCCCCAGCCCTCCTGGCGCAGGTCGCGAAACCAGATGGTGAAGGGCGTCCAGTCGGCGGATGCATGAGTCAGAGTTGCGGCATAGTCGTCCGCGTCGGTGATCGTCGGTTCCACCGCGCGGAAGCGAAACGAGCCGTTGCCACGGACCCAGAAACGAATTCCCGCATAGGAGCTCAGGTCCACGGGAGAACCGTCCGGCTGGAATCTTGCGTTCAGCCGGGCGTCGTCGGAGGCGTCGAGGCGGCCGCTGACGCGAGCGGCGAATCCGCTGCCCCCGCGGCCGGGCGCGACCAGTTCGAAAGTGGTTTCCGGAGCCCAGCGCAAATCGTAAGACCAATATCCACCCAGCGTATTGCTCGCGCCGCCTTCGTCAAAACTGCTGAACGGGCCGTTCTTTTTTCCAGTGGCGGGATCGGCGAGCAATTCAAAGTCGTCGAATTCCAAATCAAAGGCGGGGACAAAGGGCCTGCCCTCGGAACCGTTCCACAGATCGAGAGCCGACTTGACTTGCGGATCGCGCTGGGCGGCTTCTGGGGCCATCCACTCCTCGATCGTGGTTCCGGGCCATGCGCTTTCGATGATGCCAATCGGCACCTTTAACTTCCGGTGGAGATCGCGCGCAAAATAGTAAGCGACAGCAGAAAAATCCTTGGCCGAATCCGGCGTGCAGATCTGCCAGGAAGCGGGAAGAGTGTCCGGTTGCGGATCAAGGGCAACCCTCTTCGGGACTGTGAAGAGACGGATGTTCGGGTAATCCGCTTTCGGCAGCTCTTCCCCTGCGCCAGCCGACTCGTGTAGGGCGAAGGCCATGTTGGATTGGCCAGAGGCGACCCACACCTCACCGATCATTACATCCTTGACTGTGAGCGATCGCTTTCCGACAACCTGCAGGGTGAAGGGTCCGCCCGCGGCCATCGGGGCCAACTGCAGACTCCAATGGCCACGCGAATCCGCAGTCGCGGTGCCCGTATGTCCAGCAATGGTGACCCGGATAATCTCGCTGGGGTCCGCGCTTCCCCAGAGGTGGATCTCACGCCCCTGCTGCAAAACCATGTGATCGCTAATCAGATTGGGAAGCGCGGGATCCGCCCAGCTGAGTGCGGAGCATGCGCACCACAATAGCAGCAGCGCGAAACACCAGCGGACAATATGGGCTGGACCCTTCATCAATAAAACGTGTCCACACAACATGCTTTCCTCATGGCGCGAGCACAAACGTGCCTTGTAATTCAATCTTGTCGGACGAACTTCCAACGAGAATGCCGAAACTGCCAGGATCAGCGTTCCAGTTTTTCTTGAGTACGTCGTAGTAGGAAAACGCCCGACGATCGAGCGCTACGCTCACATGCCTGGACTCGCCGGGCTTCAGTTCGGTCCGTGCGAAGCCCTTCAACTCCTTCACCGGACGCGGGACGCGGACGTGATTGTCGCTAACGTACACTTGCGCGACTTCCGCGCCTTCGTAGTGTCCTGTGTTTTCCAAGTCGAACGAAACGATGACCGGCTCATTGAGATTTCCAGTGTCAGGCGACACCTTAAGGTTGTGGTAGGCGAAGGTCGTGTAAGAAAGACCGTAGCCGAAAGGGAAGAGCGGTTTCACGCCGGCACGATCAAAATGCCGGTACCCCAAGAAAACGCCCTCCGAGTATTCGACTTGCTTCTCTCCCGGCTTAGGGTAATAACTGTGGAACGTAGCATTGTCTTCCCATTGGCGCTCGAACGATGCGGGGAGCTTGCCCGACGGACCTCCGATGTAAGTAATCTTCTCTTCGAGCGTCATCCGGCTGAGGATGGAATCGACTCGCTTGTCGACAGCGGCCGGTGCGCCGGACGATTGTGCCGCGGCAATCCGGACCAGGCCAACCAGCAGGATGGTGAACACAAATCTACGCATAGGCACCAGTTTCATAGCCAGGTACGCCGGTTATTTCTCTTCCAGGATCACGAGATCCCACGGTTTGAGAGTGACCGTCTGGAAAGGCGCCACCGTCGTTTTTGTCAGCAGGTCCTCGCACACTTTGTACGGATATTTGAAGGTCTGCGGATCACTCGAATAATTCAGGTAGTAGTGAATAACCTTGCCGGTGCGGTTAGTACCGTGCTTCACGCGCACGTTGGCAGGAAGATCCTGGTCCGGGCCGGTGATTCCAGCCGTTCGGAGTACGCTAAGCAATACTTTCGTTTGCAGCGTGTCAGAAAGCGCCGTTCCTTCGTAGGTCAGGGTTCCGCTGCCGAAATGGTTCTGCGTGATCGCCGGATACTTGCCGAAGAAAGGATGGTCATAGTACGCCAGGGGTTGCGCACCCTCGAGGATCAGCATCTCGGCCCAGGTGGAAACTTTGTTGTCGGGGCCGGCTTTGAAGGGGTCATCCTTGAGCGCCAGCGGCTTGGCGAGACTAGAAAATTCCTGATAGCGGAATCCGGCCGCTTTGCGAAGGGGGCCGGGCGCCATGGTCCAGCGGACGGTGTCATATTCGTTGGTGAACCCGCTTTTGAAAGTCATGACCAGATGGCCGCCGCCGTGAACGTAATCCACCAACCGGTTCAGCACGTCATCGCTGGCAACATAAAGCGGGGGGACGACGATGACCTTGTAATCGGAGAGGTTCGTGCTCTCCGGAAAAACGAAGTCCACCGCGATGTTCTGCCGATACAAAGTTTCGTACAGCTGCTGCATGATGGTGCGGTAGTTGACCTTGTCGCTGAACTTCATGAACCCGATGCCGTAATCCGAGTCGCTGCTGTATAGAATGGCAACCTTACTGCTTCGCTTGAGGTCAACGATTTCGGGTCCGATGCGTTGTAACTCGTGGGCGATGCGGCTTACTTCCGCATAGGCGCGATTCGGCTCCAGATCGTGCGAGAGGACTCCTTTCCAGTAAGTCTCCTGCCCGTAGTGAATAGAGTGCCAATGCCAATACTCGACCATGTTCGCGCCCGAGGAAAGGTGGGTATAGACGTCGAGGCGGAGTTGTCCGTCGTACGGCGGATATTGCTCTTTGGAGTCCCAGCCGATGGTCTGCGCGTTAGTCTCGGTGACCAGGTAATTCGTTTGCTTCAGCGAACGGGTGTAGTCGCCCGCATGGCTGGAGTCCAGCCCATCGAACTGGTCCTGGGTGCCGTGGTAGGGGTTGACGGCCATGATGTCCATAGCGCGGGCGATGTCATGCTCGTTGACTTCAGCGCGCGGCGGACCGGCGAGGTCGTGGGTGATAAATTGGTCCGGCCGCTTGTATTCATTGACAATGCGCGATTGCCACGCCAGGAAGTCGGTGGTCATCCACTGCTGGTAGCGCTCCCATTCCAACTTCCATCCCGGGTTGATAATTCCCGCTTCGGGAGGAATCTCGCTCCAGTCGTTGAGCCGCTGGCCCCAGTAGTTCAGTCCCCAGACCTTATTCAGTTGGTCAACGGTCTGGAATTTGTTCTGCAGATGTTTGACGAACCCAGCCTGAACGTCGGGATTGGCTGCATCGCCCGACGAAGTTTCGTTGTCGATTTGCCAACCTATGACGGTCGGGTTGTCATTGTAGTGCTCGAGCAACTTGCGGATCACGCGCTCGCAGTAGGAGCGGTATACCGGGTTCATCAGGTCGGTGTTCTGGCGGTATCCAAATGTGATGGTCTGTCCGTCAAAACGGGTGATGAAGATTTCCGGATGCTCCTTGTACATCCAAGCAGGAACGGAGTAAGTCGGGGTGCCGAGAATGACTTTGATTCCTGCTTTCTGCATCCGGTCAATGACCCGATCCATCCAGGCATACTCGAAACCGCCGTCCTGCGGCTCCCACAGGCCCCAGCTCGATTCGCCCATGCGCACCACGGTGATGCCGGCTTGCTGCATAAGTTGGACATCCTGATCGAGGCGATCGTAGGGCATGTACTCGGTGTAGTAAGCGGCACCGTAGAGGACCGTCTCCATTTTGTCAGGAGCGAATGCAGGCTTGCTTTGGGCAAATGTTGCGAGAGCGTCCAATAAAAGCAATGCAAGAATCGTAGCGAGAAAGGCTGATGTATATCTCTTCATAGAAGTTTCTTGTGCTATGTGGCTGGTTCCGTACGAGCAATTCGAATCAGTGTCGGTAGCACGTCTCCGTAGTCGCTTACCGGTCCAGGCTTCCCGAAACCAAAGTAAAGCCGGCGGTAGAGCGGGTATAGTTCCTCATAAACCTGCTGCTCGTAAGCTTCCGGAGTAAAGGTGCGGTGCGACGGACAAACCCGCTCTTGCGCTTCCTCGATGGTGCGAAAGGTCCCCGCTGCCAGGAAGGCGAAGATGGCCGACCCGAGGCCGGTGACTTTGCTGGCCGGCACCAGCACCGGCCGCCCCAACACGTTGGCATACACCTGATTGAGCACCGGGTTGTTCTGCGGGATTCCGCCGCCATTGATAACTCGGGTCGTCGACGCGCCATATTCGCTCATCCGGTCCAGAATCACGCGCGTGTGAAATGCCGTGCCCTCGATGGCGGCAAAGAGTTCATCCTGAGCGGTGTGCTGCAGGTTCCAGCCGATGGTGATGCCGCCCAGATTCGGGTTCACCAGCACGGTGCGGTCGCCGTTGTCCCAGGTCAGGCGCAGCAATCCGGTCTGGCCGGCGCAGTAGTTCTCCACGCCCTTGCTCAGTTCCGCGACCGTAGTATTCGCCCGCCGCGCAATGGCGCTGAAAATGTCGCCCGTGGCCGAGAGACCCGCTTCCACGCCGGTGTACTGCGGATGAACGCTTCCGTCGACCACTCCGCAAACGCCAGGGATCAACTCCGCATGTTTCACGTACGCGATGATGCAGGTGGAAGTGCCGACCACGTTCACCACGTCGCCTTCTTTCGCTCCGGCGCCGATCGCATCCCAATGCGCGTCGAACGCGCCCACCGGTATGGGGATGCCCGCCCGCAGTCCGAGCTTTTCCGCCCACCAGGGAGCGAGCCGGCCAGCGATCTTGTCGGAGGTGGCGTACTCGCCCTCTAACTTGGTCCGAACGCCCGCCAGCAGCGGGTCAACTTTAATGAGAAAACTTTCCGGGGGAAGACCGCCCAGAGCCGGGTTCCACATCCACTTGTGTCCCATCGCACAAACGCTGCGTTTGACGTGTGCGGGATTTGTAATGCCGCAAAGCGTGGCGGCGACCATGTCGCAGTGCTCGAAGGCGGTGACGAACTTTTCGCGCTTATCGGGATTGTGACGCAGCCAGTGCAGTAATTTGGCGAAGCCCCATTCCGAGGAGTACACGCCTCCACACCACTGGATGGCTTCGAGTCCCTCTTTTTGCGCCAGCGTCGTAATCTCCGCCGCTTCATTCTTGGCGCGGTGATCGCACCACAGGTAGTAATCGTCCAGCGGCGCCAGACCCTCGCCGACCGGAACCACGCTGGAGCCAGTCGTATCCAGTGCGATGGCTTCGACCTGATCGCCTTTGATCCCCGCCTCTTTCGCTGCCTGCCGGGTCGCGGCGGCTAAGGCGCGCATGTGGTCGTCGTGCGATTGCGTGGCGTATTCGGGATCGTCGTTCTTGCGGTGTAGCGGATACTCGGAAGCCGCGGACGCAACGAGTCCACGGCTGCTGTCCACCAGGGAAACACGGACGCTTAAGGTGCCGAAATCCACTCCCGCAACAATCGCCATCTTCTGCCTCTAGCTACAGTGCCGGTACATCTGCCAGCCGAGATACCGCGTGGTGGCTTCGTGGATCGCGTCGGCAACCGTTGCAAAATTTGCGGCTACGTGGTGCTCGAAGCCGTTCTCGCAGATATAGTGCAAAAGCCGCTGCAGGTGCGGGATCTGGACGACTCCGGCTCCGCCAAAAGTGTTGAGCGGATCGTCGGTGAACGCACCCTCGCCGGTATAGCCGCGCATGACGCCGGCCGTGTCATCGGTGGAGAAGCGGGCAAAACTCATCGCGCCCGCCTTTACGCGGCCCACACACGTCCCAAACGTATTCTCTTTCCCGACCGTGCCAGCGATGATCTGCTGGAAATCCATGCGTACGTCCTGGAAGAAATGTTTGGGCAGGTTGCTGCAGTGAAAGCAGACCGCCTTGTCCGGATCGTCTCCGTAATTGTTGTTCCAATCGAGCAGTGCGCTGGGAGTTTCCGAGGCCAGCGCCAGGGCATGCATACCGATGGTGCCGCAGACGTCGACTTCGCAGGCGCTCGCGATTAGGTTGTTGCTCATCATGCTCATGATGGTGCAGGGCACGACGCCGAGGTACTCTTCCATCGAGGTCCAGCATTGCACGGCGGCCACGGTTACGTCGGCTGCTTTCATCCATTCGTCAATGACGGCGCCGAGCATTGCCATCTTGACCAGCGCCGCATCCGGCACACCGCTGGTGGAAACGTACTTGCGAATTTCGGCCAGCTTGGCCTGGACGCTGACGTCGGTACACTTCAGCCGTCCGATGCGCCCTATGATTTCCGACAAGTCGATGGTCTCGACGGAAATACCCTGCGCTTCCAGTAGTTTTTCGCTGTAGCGCACCGTGTTGAACGCTGCCGGACGTGCGCCGATGCTGCCGACGCGCAGGTTGCGAAGGCCGTTCGCAATCCGGCACACGGCGGCAAACCAGCGCAGATCCTTTTGAAATTCGGCGGAATCCAGACTCACCGTGTGCAGGCTGGTTAAGGAGTAAGGAATGCCGTACTGCCTGAGGTTGTTGCAAGCCGACATCTTGCCGCAAAAACTGTCGCGCCGCGCAGCGATGGTCATTTTCGCGGGAATATCGGGCGTCGCCTGCACCAGCACGGGAACATCCAGGCGCGCCAGTCGCAGCGTGTCGGCAATCGCGCGCTCGTCGCCGAAGTTGGGTAGGGTCACGATGACGCCATCCAGACGTTCCCGATTCTTCTGGAACAGCGCCGCACAACGCTTGGCCTCTTCGTGAGTCTCCACCGCCCCGTGCTTGCTCTCCTCCGGACCGAGCACCACACAATCGATTCCCGCTTGTGCGAGCGCCCGCATCATTTCTTCGCGTCCGGACTTCGCCAACTGATCGGGAAAGAAGCCACGGTTTCCAACGATGACGCCCATCGTCATTTTCTTATTAGACATATGTATCCTTCTTCTATGAAATCGGTAACTAGCGCACTTTAGGTATTACCGGCATTCCGTGTCCGCTCCCCCGCGGGGGAGAATCGGGAGCAGTAAATCGCGCCGAGCACTAACAGCAGCCCGCCCCACCAAAGACTGGCGTGGTGATTCAAAGACAACACTGGATTGTCGGCATGAGTGGCAACCTCCCACACGCCGGCGCCGGTGATCAAGACTCCGTTCACCAGCAACGACAATCCAATGAAGAACCATATCGACAAAGAACCACCGGATTTCATTGTTCCCCCTACCAGAAAATGATTTGCAATACGACAAATACAGCGCCTACCACTACCGCCCAGAAAACCGGCCGATGGAAAACTGAAACGTGCTCCTCGTGCGGAATTGTGGTCAAGCCATAGACCAGACCCGTCAGTTCGGCATCTGGCTTGGGCTTGGTGAGGAAGCTGACGACGACCGTGACCACGACACAGGTCAGCCAACACCACAGTGCCCGGAACATGTTCTGAGCCTGATCCTGCGCCTTGAGCGACAGGGCAAGGTATTTCACCGCACCGGGATCGACCTTCGCCCAAGCCCACATGCCAACCGAAGACAGAAATCGATGACAGCGTCCGGCTACTTTCGCCAAAACGCAGCTTGAGATATCCGGGAACCGAGTGGGTCCTGCAGATGTGGTAGAACGGCATCATCACCAGCGCCAGGAACAGCATTGCCGGTATAGCGCCGATCCAATACCAGTGGGCCGCAAGGATGCCGTACTTATATGCATTGCCGGCCCAGCCCATGAGTTCGAGCGATCCGAGGTTCGCCGACAAGAACGCCAGGCCCGCCACCCAGGCCGTCATCTCGCATCCGGCCATGAAGAAGTCCTCACCGGTGTTGGCCCGCCCCTTCAAATACAGTCCAATCGCCAGAACCAGTGCGAAATAGAAGACGATAATGGCAAAATCCACCGGTGCAAGGTGGACCAGCGTGGATGCAGCCAGCAATACGGGGAGGTGAGTCATTTCGTTCTTACCTGGCCGTAGTAGGCGTCTTGTCCGTGCTTACGTAGAAAGTGTTTGTCGTGAAGTGCGCGGCCGAGCGGCGAAGCCTCCCCAGCCAAAGTTCGGGTGTAGTAAGCCATCCGGGCCACCGCCTCGAGAATGACCGCATGGTGGGCGGCTCGCGCGGCCGTCGGTCCCCAGCAGAACGGGCCATGCCCGGCCACCAGCACTGCAGGCACGGCGTCAGGATCAAGCTGCCGAAACATCCGGCAGATTACCAAGCCCGTGTTCTTCTCATAGTCGGTGGCAATCTCATCGGGGGTTAGGGCAGGTGTGACCGGCACTTCGCCGTGGAAGTAGTCGGCGTGCGTCGTCCCAAAACAGGGAATGGGCATGCCAGCCTGTGCCCAGGCGGTCGCGAACTCCGAATGTGTGTGGGCGACCCCACCCGCGTGGGGAAAATGTTTGTAAATCTCCAGGTGAGTCAGCAAATCCGAAGAAGGGCGAAGTGCGCCGTCGACGATCTCTCCGTCTAGCTTGGTAATCACCATGTGCTCCGGCGCCAGATCCTCGTAAGGCACGCCGCTAGGTTTGATGGCGACCAATCCATCCTTGCGCGAAATGCCGCTGGCATTGCCGAAGGTATAGAGCACGAGCCCGCGACGCACCAATTCGAGATTGGCGTCCAGCACTTCCTCGCGCAGTGCTTGCAGAAGCATAGAAAGTCTCCGAACTAGGGCCTGTTATCGCGCGTCGCCAACCCAGGCGCCAGGGCGGTGGACTCCCGCAGCACCAGGCTGGTTTCAAGGGCATACTCCGTCCCATTCGGCGCCGGGTTCCCCCGCTGCACGTCCGACAACAGCGCGTGAAACGCCAGGCGTGCCAGTTCCGATTGCGACATCCGCACCGTGGTGAGTGGAGGCAATACGAACTGCGCCAACCGGATGTCGTCGAACCCGACCACCGACAAATCGCGCGGGATGGAAATCTTCTCTTCGTAGCTCTGCCGCATCACGCCGATCGCAGTCATGTCATTCGAGCAAAGAACCGCGGTGGGTGTTGTAGGCCCGGCCCGTAATTTGTCCATCGCGGTCATGCCGCCCTCCAGCGTGTGGTCGCCCTCGATGACGAGTTCCGGCCGCGCCGCCAGGCCGATTTCCTCCATCGACCGCAGGAACGCATTCTTGCGGGCCACAGCCGATCGGAGGCTCAAGGGACCGGTGATAAACGCGATGCGCTCATGACGCAGCGCCGCCAGATGCTGCACCGCCTGGCGTATGCCATGAAGGTAGTCAATCCGTATGTTGCTCACTCTGGGCAGCGCCGGTCCGACATCCACAAACACCAGCGGGACGTTGCGCACTTTCAAGTCTTCGAGCAGCAAATCTTCCATGCCGAACGTCATCACCGCCACGCCATCGACCCGGCGCTCGATCATGCGGCGGACGGAACTCTCCATGAGCTTGGAATCGTGCACCGTGGAGGTGAGCAGAATTTCGTAATGGTTCTGAACCGCAATCGTTTCGAAGACCTGTACGATCTCCGGGAAAAACGGGTTGGTGATCTCGGAAACGATCAGGCCGAAAATACGGCTCCGGCCGGAAACCAGCGCCCGCGCCTGGCTGTTGGGAAAATATCCGAGATCGTTCACCACCTTCCAGACACGTTTCGCCATCGCCGGATTGACGGTCGGGATGCGATTGATCGTCCGCGAGACCGTCGCGGTCGAAACCTTGGCGCGTTTTGCGATTTCCCGGATATCCATACGCGTGCCCGGTTACTTCCTCCCGCAATTCACCGATTCGATGGCCCCACGATCGACTCCCGCGCAGGAGGGCACAGGGTTCCCGAAAAAATCTCTCCCGCCGCTCGACTCGATCTTCCGTCCCGAGTCGATTGCCGGCGAGTTGGCTCGCAATGCATATCCCGAGACCGTTTGCAGTCCAATGCCGGCGCGGCCCGGATCGATCATCTGCGGGTTCGACAGCAGAGCATGCGGATCGTCGGCCGCCGGCAACCCGTAGTACACGTTGTAGTCGTATATATTGTTGGTGCTCTTGCCCGGGCCCGGCGCACTCACATAAGACCCATCCCTATTGCCCGACACCCCGTACGAGAATCGCGCCGTGCCTTCGACATAGAAAATATTGTTATAGAAGTAAGTATCCGTAGCCCATCCCGTCCAATCGGTGTGGAGAACCACATCCACGTTCTCCCCTTTCGCAACGTAGATGGTGTTGTTATAGATGAGTGTGTTCTTCACCGGACCCGAGAGCTTAATCCCCCGATGATGATCGTTCTGGCTAATGTTGTAACGAACAATCGTGCCGGTATTCCCCGCGCTGACCTCCGGACTCTGCGACCCTTCGTCGCAAATCAGCAAAAATCCGCCCTCGTTGTCGTGACTGTAGTTGTACTGGATGACCGTATTCCGGCTGTTCCAGTCGGAATCGAAGCCTTCGGCATCGTGTTGGCCGCGAGTGCCATAGACTTCGTTGAACTGCACCACCGTGTTGTCGGCGCTCCATGGCCAGATGCCCACGTTGTAGTCTTGCGAGCGCTGGCTGGCATGGGCGACGACGTTCGATTCGACCACTGCGCCGTCCGTGGCCACGTTCACAATTCCGTCACCGCCAATATCGTCGAGTACGTTGTTCCGGATCACCACGCCCAGACTCGGATACCACTTCGAGCGCACCCAATGCGTGGATGAACCAAAAATACCGCTGCGGTCCACGTGGCGGATATGATTGCCCTCGATCCGCAGATCCACAAAGCGACTCGGCTTATGGTCCCCGGCGCAGTGATAAGTGATCCCGCCGTTCTCTTTCACCTCATTGCTGCCGTTGACGTCGTGGACGTCAAGATTCTGAATGTAGATGTGATGCGCCTCGCCGTAATCGACGGCCATGACGCGAACACCGCGCCGAACTCCCGGAGATGTGCCCGTGTTAGTCACTTCGAGGTTCCGAATCTCCCAATACTCCTGATTTCTCAGCAGGACTGCGTCCTCGGCCGCGCCGCTGCCGTTGATAACCGGCTTGGCCTCGCCGCCGTACTTATCGATCATGATCGGCCGGCCCTCGGTTCCGGACCCCTTCGGCCAAAGCTGTCCCGTCCACACCGAGCCGGACTTAAAGAGAATGCGATCGCCGGGGGAAAACACAGTCGCGTTAACTTTCGCGAGCGTCTTCCAGGCCGTGGACGGGGAGGTACCGTTGTGGACGTCGTTACCGGACGTCGAGTCAACGTAGTAAGTTGTCCCTGATTTCTGAAGACTCCCCGCGCTGCTCTGGCAGATCAGCCTCCCGAAGCCGCCCAGCCCCCCCGACATGAGTAAGATAATGCCCAGCCAAAGACTCTGGCGAGATGCCCTAGTGGCTTGCATGTCGGCTCCAAGCATCCTGTAACTAGCCAGAACTGATCAAGAGCGGTCGCTGTGAGAAGACTACCGGGCAGCCGCAGGTTCGCGAGTTACCCGGTGGTTTGCAGACAGCAGCTAGAAGTCAAAGCGAACACCAAACTGCGCATTTCTTGGATTGTCCATGACGGACAGAATCTGTCCGAAGTTGCTCGCACCGACGTCGGATCGCAGGCTAGAGCAACCCTGGATCAAGTAGTAGTGCCGGTTCAAGAGGTTGTAGAACTCCATGCGGAACTGCAGCCGGTATTGCCCCTCAGGCCCCATCGTGAAGTTCTTCAGCACGCTGGCGTTCTCGTTAGCTTGTCCGGGGCAGCGCAGAGCGGAAGTCGCTGGTGAAGGCGGCAGCACTCCGGCAGCGGGATTACTGGCCACGGTCGACGGCATGTAGATGTTGCTTGCGGGAGGAGGACCTTGCCAGTTCTTAGGCAACGGTACGAAGTGATTCGTGCTGTTAGGACTCGTGTAGCCGGCCAGATTGAACTGCGGGTAAATGTCGCCCCAGAGCGGCCAGTAGGGATTGGCCGCACTTACCTCGAAGGGCTGGCCCGAGTTGTATTGGAAGAGGCCGGTCACAGTCCATCCACTCGCGATGGCGTTCGTCAGGCGGTTTCCACCGTTGAACCACTGCCGCCCCTTGCCAAAGGGGAGTTCATAACTGACGAATCCCTTGACAACGTGAGCCAGGTCATATCCCGTGACGGCATGCGCCGCCTGACGCATGTTGCCGAAATCCTGAACCCCGGTGTAATAGCCATTGCCCTCCTGCATGGCGGACCAAGTGTTGCCTTCCTGCCGGGACCAGGTGTAACTCATGTCCATGGTCAAGCCGCGGCCGGTGCGCTTGACCACGTCCACCACCATCGAATCGTAGAAGCTCTGACAGAGAGGCAGTCCTACGTACAGCAGGTTGGCGTAGCCCCAATAATTAGCCTCTGCGTCGGCCAGTTGAGGGTAAGGTGCTGCCGCCGCAAGAGCAGGCGCACAGAAGTTCCCGTATACATATTGATTCCCAGATGGATAAGGGACGCCGTACTGGGCGGCCTGGGCCGCGTTGCAGGCCCAGGGCCTGTACCCAAGATTTTGCTCCACCACCTCGAGCCGCTTGAAAGTCGAGGCTGGACCCTCATTCCACGCCAAGCTAGTGTCGGTCAAGCGGTGCCCGCGAGTGCCTACGTAGGAGATTTCCAGTCTTGTATTGGGTGTCAGTTCCTTTTGGATACCAAAGCTGAATGCTTCGCTGTAACCGAGGCGCAGAGCGCGAGGATCAGTGTAAACAACCGGAAACAGGGACGGGGATGTGGGCGGGGTGCTGGCATCCGGCTTGAAAACAACACCCGGATAGCCATTGTCCCAGTTTGGAATGGCGCCTGTCTGGTTGATGCCCAGTTGCGGCGCAAATCCGTCGGGCACGCCGGTGGCGAAAGACACGCCCACCGGATTGTAGATCAGACCGAAGGATCCCCGAAACACGGTCTTGGGAAAGGGTGCATACGCGAAGCCGAACGAAGGTCCGAAGTTCTTTTTATATTCGTTCTTCTCAAAACTGTGGCCGCCATTCTTGGCAAAGACCAGCGTGCCTCCAACGCCATAGGCCGGGTTGATGGCGTTTAGGTCGTAGTTGGCCCAGTTCCCGTTTTTCTCGTGAAAGCGGAAATTGTAGTTCCAGCGCAGCCCCATGCTCAGAGTGAGCTTAGAGTTAACCTTGTAGCTATCCTGGGCGAACAAATACATCTCTTTCTGCCGTCCATATAAGTCGTGCTCCACGGACTCCGCCGCCCTATCCGCCATACCAAGCATGAAACTGGCAAAGCTGAATCCATCGTAGGGATAGCCGGGGCCGGAGGTGTACCAAAAAGGAAAATCAAAGGAGAGGGCGCCGGAGCCGGAGTGGCTATTCACTTGATGAGCCGTGAAATTACCGCCGAAACTAAGGTTGTGGCGTCCCTTCGTCCAGGTGATCGTATCTCCAAGGATGGCGTTCACGCCTGCAAAATTTCCCTGCCATGTATTGCCGATGTAACTCTCGGTGTGGCCATAGTAGGAGTTCTGATCGTTGAAATTGATGAACGGAAACGTATTCGAGCCGGTGTTACCAAACCCAAGCTGCTGGGACCAATTTCCCGGGTCGGTCGGGAGGGCGTTCTGGTGATCGATGTTATAGGTGAAGTTCAGGACGTTCAGAACATTTGGACTGAAGGTGTGGCTTTCGCTGAGCCGCCCCTGATGCACCCAGTAGAGAATATTCCTGCCATTCGCCAGCGGCCCACCATTAGTGGTTCCCTGCTGCCATATCCCACCGCTGTCATCCAGCAAGCTGGGCTTGTGGTTGTAAATCCAGGAAGCGGACAGGCGATCCCGTTCCCGCAAAACGTGATCCACCTTGATCACGAATTCATTGGGAGTTTGACTGGGTGTGCTGGCGATGAGACCTCTGGAATTGTTGTCAACTCCCCCTAACTGCGGCAGATAGTACTGATTGTAGAGAGCGGCAACCTGCTGCGACACCGTGCTCAGCCGAGCGGTCGGGATGACGTTGCCCGTAAACTGGCATGGCACCTGGGGGTTCAAATTTAGGCCAAGGCACGTCGAGCCGGCGTTAAGCGAAGTCGGGTCATAGATCATGTTCACTTGTGCCGGAATATACTGCCCGGCCCAGTTGTACACCATGGTGCCCGGGATGACGGCTCCCAGCAGTTCGCTGAAGTCGGCGCCGGTACTGCCCGGGGCGAGGCCCAGCATCTTTAGAGTTGGAACCGTCTGAGTTCCCCCGGCCAGGCGAAAGTCGGTCTGCTTAAAGCGCTCGAAGGTGCCGAAGAAGAAGGTCTTGTCCTTACGGATCGGGCCGCCCAGGCTAAAACCGTAGTCCCACGCCCGCTTCTTGGGCTTGCCCTGATGATAGTAATTATTCGTCCAGGTATTGGCATCCAGCAGTTCGTTGTGGCCGAGCAGAAATGCGGAGCCGTGGAGCTTGTTTGTCCCCGACTTCAGGTTAAACGACATGACGCCCCCGCCGGTGACGCTGCTTTGCGCGTCCAAGCCGCTGGTTTGCGCCTGCAACTCTTGCACCGCTTCCATGGCAGGACCGCTTGACATGGAGTTGCCTTGATAGCTGGTCGTGCCCGACGTGCCGTCAATTGTGAACTCCTTGGTGAACCACTGGCCTCCATTGACCACTGCCCCGTACGGATTGCTATAGACCGAATAACCCGGCGTGAGCGCGACGGCGAAGTCTTCCACAAAACGTCCACCGCCGTAGATGCTCAACGGGAGGTCGTTGACGACGCTCGCCTTCATGTTGGTCCCGACAGAGGGTCTCTCCAACTCCAGCACGGGTACATCCGCTGTGACCGTCACCGATTCGCTTACCGCACCGATCTTGAGCGAGGCGTCGAGCCGGGCCACCTGGGTCGACTCCAGGGTGACGGCTGGACGAACGAGAGTTTCAAATCCATCCC
>JBAVVP010000513.1:0-5096 GCA_049697355.1 Terriglobales bacterium | reverse complement strand
CTGCGTGTCCATGCAAAGGTCCTCATCCGTTCAGAAATGGCAAATAGCGCTTCCGCTGGCGCCTTACCGGACGGGCAGCGGGATAGCCGACCGAAAAACATTGTCAGGGTCATAGCGCCGCTTGGCGCCGGCTTTTCGAAAACCACATAGCGATAGGGGCTTAGCCAACGGATCGGGCAAAAGCGCCTGAGAAGTGGAACTGACTGCGGTTTGCCATACCCGGGAGGGATGAGACATCGTTTTGTCGATCTACCGCAGCTGGATTCGCGAAGCCAACGTTCAGCACGCCATTCGTGAGCTTGAGCAGCTTGACGACCATTCCCCTAAGGTATCGGCCTTCAGCGCGGTTCAATCGAAGCCCAAGTGCGTGCCTACGGAAATAATGCTCGCTTCCTTCATCGCGCGCAAGCTGTTGCGGACCGGCCGCATACCCCAACACCCTAAGACACAGCAGACAGTGCCCGCCCTGCCAGACCGAGTAGGGTCTCAAGTTGAATGGATGGGCGGGCAACGCTCGAGCCTTGTCTTGCGTTTGATCCGGGCGCAAGGCGATCCCGCGAAGCAAAGGCTCCGGGGCTATTTGCTGGCTCAGACAGATGACCGGCTGCGGGACAGTCTGGGGCTCGTCGCGGAGGACATTTCGGCGCTCCGGCGCCACAGGCGGTTGATTGTCGTGCGGCGCGCGTGAAGGGCAAGGCGGCATCGGGAGCCGCCATCCATAGTCGGGAGTCTGGCCATTGCTATGATGAATGACTTTCCTCTATTCACAATGAGGTCATGGCGGTCAGACCTTGCCCTTGAAGGATGGCAGATATTGGCCAAGTCTCGCGCCCATCTCGGCGCCAAGAGCCTGAAGCGCGTTCAGCGGACGGACCATCACCTCAAATTCGACAATCTTGCCCTCGGCATCAAAGCGGATCATGTCGATGCCCTTCAGGTTCTTGGCGCCCACGCGCGCGCTAAACTCCAGCACCACACTTTGGTAATCATCTCCTGCGAACTGTCGGTGATAGGTGAAATCCTCTAACACCGTGATCGCGGTTTTCACCACCAGTATCAACGCGGGCGCAGCAGCATAGGCCTGGAACGCCATGGGAGAGCGGAACACCGCCTCGGGGTGCACGATGGATTCCAACCGACCGAGGTCACGCATTTCGATCATGCCATGCCAGATCTGCAGCGTGTTTACCACCGCCGGGGCTAGCTTCATATTTGTCGCAAGCATTTGATTTTTTTCCCTTCTTGTCTATGCGGCCAATTCATAGCGCTGCGACATCGTCGATGAATCTTCCAAGAAGCTCGTCAAAAATGTCCGGCGCCTCCCAGAATGGCGCGTGCTTCAATCCCGGCAGGTGATGGCATCGCCCTTCCCACAGATTCGCATATTTCGGAACCTCGAGATAATTGAGGTTGATAAACGGATCTTCGGAGCCGTTCACTACAGCCAACGGAATCGAACAATTTTCGACGAGCCAGCGCTGATCGACCCCGGCGCCCAAACGAGCGGCTTCAAAAATCGTTTTTCGTGCGAGGCCGTCCGCGCGCTCCATTGCGCGTCGAAACGCGACCGGTATCGGCGCGCCGAAGATTGCCTCACCGAAAGCATCGATCTCGGATGGACCAAGATGCTGCTGTCCGGCCAGCCTCATGTGCGGCGCTGGGATGAAACCTTCGGCCATGTTGTACCGGCTTACAGGCGGAGTCCCACTGATGAGCAAACCCTTGATGCCGGAAAAGTGCGCTGCCATTTCGAGCGCGATGTGACCACCGAGTGACCAGCCGACCACCACGACTTCCCTAAGTCCGAGCAGATTGAGAACTTCGATCGCCGCATCCGCTAGGCCAGGACGGGTATAGGTGCGGGACGCGTTCAGGGCATCGCCGGAATCCCCGTGACCAGGCAGATCGAACGCAACAAGGCGATACTTCTTTGAGAGAGCGCCGCCCAGCTGTTGGCGAAAGACTTCGCGAGAAAGTGAATTTCCATGGATCAGCAGGACCGGCAGGTCGCCGCGCCCGGCCTCCTCCACCACGATCAAACCGTGCGAGGTAGATAATTGATGTCGATCGGTCATTCCTTTGATACCTCGGGAGTCGAATATTTCAAGGATCGCGCATTGAACTCGGGGTTTGAATGACAACTGACGTTAACCGCTCAGTATGTGGGACACGCGTTCGCGCCCGCGGCATATCGCTCTCATTGGCGCTGCAAGCTGTCAACTGCATCTACCCGTGCAATCGGTGGCGAGATCAGATGTTGTGATTGAATGCGCGACAGGAACGCGGCCATTTCAGAATGGCGTCGGACCGAGGACGATAACACCATACTGCGCGGCCAATGCGCGAAGGTCGATGTTGCCGCCCGCGGCGATGATTGGCATCACGCCTTCAACACCACCGGGGTAAACAATCACCGCGATCCGCAGCCGTGAATTCGAGCGGTTGCCCCAGGCGTGAGGAATGTTCCTGGGAAGCCTAACCATTGTTCCAGCTTCCGCATCGAATATCTTGTCGCCAATCGCGAAGCGCCCTGTCCCTTCCAACACAAAAAGGTGTTCGTCCTCATTCTGATGTGCATGCAGCGGCGTGCCGTCGCCTGGCTCCGAGACGATCTCAACGAATGAGTATGCACCGTTTGTGTCGGCCGCCGGCACACGTATCAGGCAATATTCGCCCGGCCTCGTTTGCAACCAGTTAGCCTGTCCATTGCGATCCGCGGGAGAAGTTGAAGATACCGAACGGCTCATTTCTGACTCCACTGTGGTTTCGAGCGTTGCCTCCAGGACACCGCAAGCCCCGATCTAGGGATTTCGGAAACATTAATCTTGAAGATTCCTGCCTTTGGAGACGGCGGCGCCCGGTTGCGAATTCGTTACCTGCAGGAAGTCAGCAGCCCGCTCACCGATGACAACGCATGGCGCCATGGTATTGCCCCTCGTCACGCGCGGCAGGATGGAGGCATCCGCGATCCGCAGGCCGTCAACGCCGTGGACCTTCAATTGACCATCGACCACTGAGGTGGCATCGCGGCCCATCTTTGCGGTGCCGCACTGATGCCAGAAAGTGCGGAGCCCGTTGCGAAAGAAACGTTCCAGTTCATCGGACTTGCAAGCGGCCGGTGCGATCTCCCGCACCGTGAACGGTCGCAGGGCAGCAGAATTGCCGATCTCGCGAGCGACACCCAGTCCGGTCACCAGATCCTTCAGATCTTGGGGATCGCCGAGGTAATTCGCCTCAATTTTGACGGGGTCGTCCGCGCCGGGCCCCGTCAGGTGGATGGCGCCGCGGCTTTTGGGACTCATGCCAAGAACTAGGGACCAGGAGTCAGCCGATGGCTTGAACAACGCGTCATTCTCTGGCGTAACGTCGGGCCCGCGGCGCGCATAGGCGTAGAAATTGGGCGCGTCAAGCTCTGCATTCGTCTTCCAAAAGCATGCGGTCTGACTTCTCGGCACACGGGGGAGCCCAACGTCGGTACTTTCCCAGACGCATCCAAACGCAACGTGGTCATGGAGATTGCGCCCAACCGCCGGCAGCTTCTGCAGCAGCGGAACACCGGCGCGGCGCAACTCGTCCTCGTCGCCAATGCCGGACTGCATCAGCAATTTCGGCGTCTGTATCGCGCCAAGGCAGAGAATGACTTCACAGCTGGCTGTGGCACGCAAGGTTCTTCTCTGGTGACTGAACTCGACACCGGTCGCGCGGCGGCGCTCGAACAGAATGCGCGCCACCAATGCACCTGTCACGACCGTGATGTTCGGCTCGGCCATGCGGGGGTACAGATAGGAGCGGAAGATTGACCGCCTTTTTCCCTTGTAAACCGTTTCATCGGCGAACGCGCACCCATGTGGAGATTCCATCATGCGGCCGTTCGCATTCGGAAAGCGCTGCAGGCCTGCCGATTCGGCGCCTTCCAGCAACGCAAACGAAAACGGATGAGGCTCGGCTGCGGGTTGTACGTGGACCGCTCCGTCTCGGCCGCGATAATCGGTGTCGGAACTTCCAGACCACGCCTCGATTCGACGGCGATACAGTTCGAGAACGGCTTCATAACCCCACGAAGCATCATCCGACTCGGCAGCGTAAAAATCCCAATCGGCCTGATGTCCGCGCGACCACGTCGAGACGTTGATACTGGAACCGCCACCCAAAACTTTGCCCATCGAGTAAGGGATCGCCCGTCCGTTCAAACGCGGATTCGGCTCGGCGACGAAACCCCAATCCAGTTCGCTGCCGAGCGTCATCGGCCAGCGGTTCGGATTCATGACCATGTCCGTCTCGTCGCTGCCGCCGGCTTCCAGCAAGAGCACCCTTATATTCGGATTAGCCGCGAGCCTTGCGGCGACAACCGAGCCGGAGGTGCCTGCACCGCAGACGATGTAGTCGAACCTTGTCCCGATTTCGGAGCTCAGCCTGCGCTGGTTTGCGCGAACGCGCTCGGCGAAATCTGTTTCACTGCGCTCCATGGTATCGACTCCGTGTGGGAAGCATCTCGCGGCGTCTGGAGGACGGCGAGGCGAGTACGACTTTGCTCGCGAGCGACCACGCGCGCTCTCAGGCAAGTGCCCGTTGTTTTCGCGGGCCCGATTGCCTTCCGACGTATTGCCTAGGCTGGATCAATCCCGAAACCGGGATAGTGGGGCAGCAGTTCAGCAGTCTCTTCGGGCGACAGGATTCTGATTCCATTGGCGGCCGCGACCCGGATGGCCTGTGCAGGGTCGGACATGACGTGAGTGGCCTGATGGGCGGGCAATTCCAGGCTCGCCGCCGGTTCGCCCATGTCGATGAAATACCGGTCCAGGCCCACTGCCCGTTCGTCGGTCGCTTGCACGGAAATCAGGGCCCTCACGATGGGGGACCGAATATAGAATGCATGGGCTTTGCCTTGGGGCAAGAAGGCGACTTCCCCGGCACCGATGCTGAGAATTTCGCCATCGCAGTAAAATTCCATCCTGCCTTCGAGCAAGTAGTACAACGAGGTTTGAGAACGCCCACAGGACCGTTCTTCGCCAGGTTTTCTATCCGCATCATCCGTGGTCGGGCCGACAAGTGTGCGTGCACGCGACGATCGACAAGTCTGATGACGTTTTTTTCCG
>JBAVVP010000512.1:0-6649 GCA_049697355.1 Terriglobales bacterium | reverse complement strand
CCTTCAGAGTAGTCGATCCACTGCGCACTTTATCCAGCGCCGATTAGCGCAAGAAGCGCATGCCCTCTTCGCGAGCGGCTTTGCGGATCTCCGAGGTCGGCCTCCGCTCCAGAATCATCTCGCGGATGCGGTCGGTCAAATCCAGCAGCTCGTGAATCGCTGTGCGGCCCCGGAAACCCGTGCCCGCGCACTCGATGCAGCCCTGCCCTTCGTATAAAGGAACCTGCGACCATTGCTGCGGGTCCAGGCCGCTCGCTTCCAGCACGTCCTTCGGATAATTCACCGCCGTCCGGCAGGAATCGCAGATCACCCTCACCAACCGCTGCGCCAGAATACAGTTCAGCGCCGACACAAAGTTGTAAGGTTCAACCCCCATGTTCAGGAAGCGTCCGAGCACGTCGACCACGTTATTGGCGTGGACGGTGGTGAACACGAGGTGGCCGGTCAGCGCCGACTGGATGGCGATCTGCGCCGTTTCGTTATCGCGGATTTCGCCCACCATGATCTTGTCCGGGTCATGACGCAAGATCGAACGCAGGCCCCGGGCGAAGGTTAATCCCTTTTTCTCGTTGACCGGAATCTGGGTAATGCCGCGGATTTGATACTCGACCGGGTCTTCAATGGTGATGATCTTGTCTTCGTCGGTCTTGATCTCGTTGACGGCGGCGTAGAGGGTCGTGGTTTTGCCGCTGCCCGTCGGTCCCGTGACCAGCACCATGCCGTACGGCTCCTTGATGTAGCGGCGAAAGCGGCGCAGGTCGTCTTCCTCGAACCCGACCACGTCGAGCGTGAGCTTCTTGAACTTCTCGCTCATCGACTCCTTGTCGAGCACGCGCAGCACGGCGTCTTCGCCGTGAATGGAGGGCATGATCGATACGCGGAAGTCGATGGCGCGGCCGCTGTATTTCACCCGGAAGCGCCCGTCCTGGGGCACGCGGCGCTCGGAAATATCGAGCTCGCTCATGACCTTGATGCGCGAAATGATCGTGGAGTGGTGCTCTTTGCCGATGGGCGGCATGGCGTTGGTGAGCACGCCGTCGATGCGAAACTTGATGACCACCGAGTCGTCTCGAGTCTCGATGTGAATGTCGCTTGCCCGCCGCTGCAACGCCGTGAAGATCGTAGTGTCGACCAGGCGAATGATCGGGCTCATGTCGGTGCCCGCCGTCGCCGTCAACTTGTCGATGGAAATGGTCTCGTCGTTTCCGGCTTCGTCCTCGCGGATCACGTCGAGCGTGAATCCCTCGCTCGCGTCTTCCAGCACGCGCTTGGACTGCTCGGTCTTCTGCAGAATGTCGGAGATCTGTTTGAGGGTGGATACTTTGGTGATGATCCGCTTGCCCAGCAGCAGGCTGATCTCGTCAATCATCATCAACTGGCTGGGATCCGCAATGGCGATGGCCAGCCGCCCGTCGTCGGTTTCGGCCAGGGGCACGAACTTATAGCGGAACATCAGGTGCACGGGGATCTTTTCGAACAGATCGTGGTGCAACTGGAAATCGCTCAGGTCGACGAATTCGCAGCGGTAACGTCGCGCGATATCCCGCGCCCGTTCCAGTTCGTCGGGAACCGCCGCCGCTTCCGGCGCCAGCTTCCCGCCATTCCCGCCGTTGACCAGCGCTGTCTTCTTATCCGCCATGCCCATTCCAGTTTACAGCCCTTTCAGTGCACGCTCGCTCCCAAGGTAAAGATCGGCATATACAAAGAAATCAGTATCCCGCCGACAAAGACCGCCATAACGACCAGAATCAGCGGCTCAATCAGCGCCATGGCTGCCCCCAGAGCCGTCTGCACGTCTTCTTCGTAGAACTCCGCCACCGAGCCCAGCATCGCCGGCAGAGCGCCGGTCGCTTCGCCGACCTCCAGCATTTCCACCGCCAGATCGGGAAACAACTTTTGCGCCTCCAGGCTGTGCGCCAGGCTCTGTCCTTCTTTCACCCGCTCCGCCGCGGCGGCGACCCCGTTCAACATTTGCCGGCTGCTCATCGATTCGCCGGCCGTTTCCATCGCCGGCACCAGGGGCAGGCCGCCTTGCAGCAGTGTCGCCAGAATGCGCGAAAAATTCGCCACCTGATACTTCAGCCGGATTTCCCCGACCATCGGCAGCCGCAGCAGAAACCGGTCAATCTGTTCCGCCCCCCGATCGCTCTGTTTCCACCGCAACAACAAAACTACCGTGACCGCAGCGGCCAGCAGCACGATCCACCCATACTTCTGCGCGTTCAGGCCGAACGACAGCATGAGCACCGTGATCGCCGGCAGTTGCGCTCCCAGGTTGTTGAACAGGTCGGCAAACTTCGGGACCACGTAGGTGATCAGAAAAATCAGCATCACCGTCACCACCGAAATCAGCAGCGCGGGATACACCAGCGAGACCAGCAACTTCTTACGGAAAGTCTGCACCATCCGCTGATACGCAATGTAGCGGCCGAGAACTTCTTCCATGCTGCCGCTCTTCTCCCCGGCCATCAGCGTGGTCGTGTACATCTTCGGAAACACTTGCTGGGCGGCGAAGGCATCGGACAGCAACTCGCCGCCCTTTACCCGCTCGCGTACATTTTCCAGCTGCTTTAACAGAGACTTGTCCCGTTGCCGCTTAATCAAGAGATCCAGCGCCGTCAGGATCGGCAGTCCCGCTTTAATCAGCGTCAGAAACTGCTGGTTGAAGATCAGGAACGTCGACTGTCTCAGCTTGCCGCCCCGGCCCCCGCCCCGGCTAAGGATCGTCCGGGGCTTGACCCAGTACACCAGGTATCCCTGTTGCGTGAACCGGTCGTGGACCTCGGCTTCGGAATACCCGTTCTCCACCTGCTGCCGCAGATGGCCCTGTTCGTCGGCGACTTTGACCAGGAATTGTGGCATTCGATCTCGTTTGATGCTGAGGGATCTGGTTGCGAGCGCCCGCTGCCCAGCTTGCTCAGGCCAAGTGTAACATTCTGTCCCCAAAGAAGTTACCGCAGCAGCCCAACGGCGCGGTACGCAAGTAACCGAACCGCTTTGTATCAGGCATCATCTTGTGCTTTGTATCAGGGCATCGCTTTAGCGATGCCGAAAGAGCTTCGATGAAAGTCCCCTTTAGGGGCTGGCCGTTGGCCCTCAACTACGGCCCCAAGTCTCCTTCCACCGTTTCCACCCCTGGGGGAGGGGTGAACTTAAACCGGCCATCGCTCAGTTCCGGATTCTCCTTCCAGCCCGCAAAGCGGAACTCCGTTGTCGCCCCGTCGGCCTCCACCAATACGATGCGGACGATCTGGTCTGAGGCATTGATCTCCACTCGCACCTCACTTGCCGCCATCGCCTGAGGAACCCCTCGCAGCAGGATGTTCCCGGCATCCAGGGGCGATTGATCCACAACCTTCGAAAGCCCCCTTAATTCATTCTCCAGCTTGGCCTTACCGAGCAAAAATGCCAGTGGTGACCGCAGGTCGTCCAGCTTCCGGAGCGTCGTTTTTCTCAGTTGCCGTTCCCGCGGCAGGTAGAACCACACCGCCTGGCCGTCGCTGACGAACAGCTTCTCATTCGGAGAACGGTATTCCCACCGCATCTTGCGCGGCTTTTTCAACCACAAGGTGCCCGATTCCACCCGCTCGGCGCCGTCGCCCCGGTAAGTCTCGGTGAAGTCCGATTGCAGACTGCGCAGGTGGTTGTAGTGGTCGTCCACCGCGCGGGCGAGCTTTTGGATGTCTTTTACAGGAGCGTTCTGTGCGCCAGCCAACGCAACGAAGCAAACAACGGCGACCACCATGGTCACCACCCAGCAAATTGATCGATTCCTCACTTCTGATAAATCCCCAATCTTCTAATTCTACCTTCACGGCTCATAGCTCTAAGCCTTTGACCCTAGCCAAGAGCCAAGAGCCAAGAGCAAACAGCTAACAGCTAACAGCTAAACCTGCGATCGGAACACGGAGTACAGCCCCGTTCCGCCGGCTTTCACCAGCGCCCGCGATGCTCCGAGGATACCGTCCATCGCGGGGTTGTGATACACGATCCAAACCGGCCTCGGCGATTGTTCCAGCGACCGTTCCAGATTTCGAACCACCCGCAGCAGTCCCGCCTCGGGCAGCGGATTGAACAAGTACAAGACGAGCGGCGTGTCCGGAAGGACGAACTCGCAAGCATCCGAGCAGACCGCTTCGATCTGCGAGCACCTTTGCGCCGTGGAATGGTACAGGCGAATATTTTCTTCTGCGGCGCGATGCAGTTCGGCAATCAACTCCACTCCCACAATCCTCCGAAATGGATACTCGGAAGCCATCAGCAGAGTTCGCCCCTTGCCGGAACCGAGATCGACGAAGATGAATTTATCGAACGTGATGGGCAGACTCGCCATCATCTCGCGAAACCGGGCCGGATCGGTCGCTTGATAGGGAGAATGGAACATTCCCAGCAGCCGCGCGCGCCATCCCACCGTGCCGCTGGTCGTGTTGACACGATGCTCCCAGTCGTACTCCATGTCGCCGTAGCGCTGCCGCCGGCGCTCGGGCGTAGACTCGCGCACAAAGCTCCACAAGTTGCAAACCAGCAGAGCAGTCGCGCCGGCAGCACTTTTCGCTCGCGCCTGTTCGCGCCACCAGCGGCGCAGCGCGGTCCAAAGTTGTCGGGGGAAACGGGAGGACACGAAAGGATGCTAACAAAATAGGGAAATCGCTGTTAGCTGTTAGCCTTTGGCTAGAAGCTAGAAGCCAAAAGCCAAAAGCATCAGTGCAATTTTGGCGGCCCCGCCTTGTATCCGGGCGGCAGCCCCTTCTCCACGTACGGAAAGTCGTCCGGGTTGCGCAACTCGATACGGCCGTCCGCCATCAGCTTGTAGGGCTTCCCGTCTGGGTCCACCGGCACCCCGCGCAGAATGCCGGCGCTGATCAGCGCGTTGAAGCTCGACGGCGCTACCCCCGTCTGTTGCCGGTACTGAGCGACCATCTTTTCCAGTTCCGTGATGTTCTCATCGACCTGCAAGGCCCGCAGGTGCTCGACCGCGTTTTGCCGGATCTGATCGTCCGTCGTGGTGGCATAGGTAGCCTGCCACAGCATGCGCGCCGTCTGGATCTCGCCCGCATGCTGCGCCATCCGCGCTGCCAGCACACGCAGGAATGGATGCGCTTTCGGAGCTTTGGTGCCGCGCTCGAACGCCTCGGCGGCGCGCGCGTAGTCCTTCAGGTCCATGTAGTAAAAAAATCCAAGGTCGTAATACAGTTTCCAGTCATCGGGATTGTTCCGGATGCCGTCCTCGAGCAAAGCGATCGCCTTGTCGGGTTGGCCCGCACCCTCGGGCGGCTTCGGCCCCAGGAAGTTCGCTCCGAACTCGTAGGCCACGGTTAGCTTGGGGTCGAGCGCCGTCGTGATCTCCAACAGTGGGGCCAGCAGGTTGTAATCGGTCGCGGTTCTGGTCACGTGCCGGTTGCCAAAATATTGTACCGCGCGGGTCCAGTAGATATCGGCCAGCAACCCGTCGTAGCCCAGGCTAAGCCGCTTGACCAACTTCGGCGAGTTGAAATAGAGGACGTCTTCCAGCGTAGCGGTGGCGCGCACCTGGTCGAGCCGCCGCAGCAGCAGCACGGAACTGGCCAGGGAAAGCAGCAGCAGAATGCTCGCAACGGTCGTGACTCTGCGCGAGGCGGTCATTTCAGTTCCCGGGTCATTTCAGGTTCCGGCGCTCGAAAATCAGCACCGCGCCGCAGATCGCCATGGCGGAATAGGCCAGCGCGTAAGCCGTATTGTAGGCAATGAGACGCGCAGCGATGGGTTGTTCGTGCGCCACTTGCCCAATCACGTTCAGCGCCGAAAAGTTCGGCACCAGGTAGGCGGCGCCGGTCGCCAGCAACCGCGTAAGCCCATGCGACATTCCGGCGAACCCGCGCAGATCTTCGGCAAAGCTGCCGATCACAAACAAGGAAAACGCGAACACCGCCGACAGCAGCGGGGAAGAGAAGGACGAGAACAGCAGCGCCAGCGAACACAGAATCAGGAACTGCAGCACAATAAAGAACAACGCCACCAATATCCAACCATCGGAGGACTGGAACTTGTGCGAGACATAGAGCAGGGCCGCGAAAACTCCAATGGCCATGCAGAACGTATTCACCACCAGCGTCCCGGTAAGCCCGAAGAACTTGCCGACGATGAATTCCCAACGCCGCACCGGGCGCGACAGCACGGTGTAGAGCGTGCGCTTCTCCATCTCTTTCGAGACCAGGCCGATCCCGATGAAGATGGCGATGACCACCCCGAAAAGCGACACGGCGGTCAATCCCAGGTTCACCACCACCAGCCGCTCGATATGGATGGACACTTGCCCGACGAAAATCGCGGCCCCGGAAAGCAACACGGCAAATGCGATCAGGTTATAAAGCACGCGGTCGCGGATCGCCTCGCGGAAGGTGTTCGCGGCGATGTGCGTCACTCGATTCATCTCGCCCCCACTGCCGGCCGGGCTTCCGGGCTCACTTTTTGCAGGTAGTACTGTTCCAGCGAGGAGCGCACCGGTATCAGCGAGATGAGCCGCAGCCGCTCCCGCCGCAGGATTTCCAGCGCCGCCTCCTGCTGTGCTTCCGGCAGCACCGCGCGGACCGTCTCCCCAATTACGCGGCACTCGGCTCCCAGAGCGCTCAACCCAGCGGGAACCGCGCTTCCATTCCAGATCAACTCCACC
>JBAVVP010000511.1:0-5021 GCA_049697355.1 Terriglobales bacterium | reverse complement strand
CCGCCGCCCGCTGCGCCTTTCAATGCCCTCGCGAAGCGTTGGTCCATCTCCGCCGGCAGCTTCCACATGAGCGAGTCGGGAGGCACTGCCACCACCACGGCAGTCTTGCGGATCGCATCCTGCACCGTCACCGTATTCCCGGCCGCGTCGACCGTCTTGATGGTTCCCTCAATGATCGGAAATGTTCCGGAAACAACTTCCTCCGCAATGACGTCGCTGCCCTCCGGGTTGTGCGCTCCACGCGCGTGAAACTGATCGCCCACCGTGATCTGCGCCATGCCTTCGCCGACGGGCGCGGGTTTCGCGTCTTCGTACTTCGCCGAGCCGGGCGGGTAGCGGCGCAGGATGGTGTTCTTGCCAATGTGGACGGCGATAGTTTGGTTCGCCCCGGTTCCACCGCGCGAGATGGTGATGGTGCCCGTCGCAGCGTCCACCTTGGTGACGATCCCGTCCACTCCTCGCTTCTGCCAATCGTCCAGGTCGTGCTGCTGCTTCACCGCCACATCGGCCTGCTTCACCACAATCACGGCCAGCGCAGTGATAGTGATGACGATCGGGTGCCCGTCTCCACCCGTCACTGCCGGCCCGCGAACCAGCACACGATCTCCGGGTTGCAAGTCCTGCGCTTCGAGAGCGGTCGCGTTCTTCAGATCCTTTTCTCCCGGCGGCACGCGCAGGATCTTTGTCGAGCCCGTCAATTTCGCAATAATGTCGCTGCCACCAGATTCAGCTGCAACCGTGATCGAATCCGCTTGAACACTCTTGATGACTCCCACGGCCTTGGCGACTTGTGGGCCTGCGGAACTGCCGGATGGTTTGTCCTGCGCGACAACGTAGCCCGGCGCCGCCAAAATCAGAGTGACTATCGCCGTGAGCAGGCACGTCGCAAGAATCTGTATCCGGAGAATACAAATCCGCTGCGGACTCTGCCAGAAGCATCGCATGGTCTAACTTTAGCATCGCCAAAACCCACGCTATTCAGCCTTTACGAAGTTTTACCCGGCATTGACGTTGCTTTTACAGGAAGGCTGGCAACTGCAACTGCGTTGCCACGCATCCAGTCCTAGTATTCAAGCTCAGGTTGACACTTGTCTCCAGCCCGGAGCGATTCGTTCCGGGCAGGGTAGTCACCAGGTCCCGAGCTCCTAATTCGTCCGACATAAACGATTAACGGAGGATGCACGGTGAATGAGTCCCGGCTCGAGAATCCCCGGCCAATTGGAGAAACGATGGCGAACCGTTCATGGCGGTATCCAGTTGCCTGCGCGCTGATTGGCGCGCTGGCCGCTCTTCCCGGAGTCCTCCCGTCGCTTCATGCACAGGAACCGGCTGCCACCATTGCCGTCGACGTTAAAGTCGTCACGCTGCCCGTCACCGTTCGCGACAAACATGGCAAGATCGTCCGCGATCTTACGAAAGACGATTTCACGCTGCAGGAAGACGGCCGGCCACAGACCATCCGCTATTTTTCGCTGGACACAAATCTCCCGCTCACCCTGGGTCTGCTCGTCGATACCAGCCGCAGTCAAACCAACGTTCTCGACGCGGAGCGCAACGCAAGCCGCAGTTTTTTCGATCAGATGCTGGTGCAGCCCAAGGACAATGCCTTCCTCATTCACTTTGACCGCGAAGTGGAACTGCTGCAGGACTTGACTTCGTCCCGTGAAAAGCTGCAAGCGGCGCTGGAATTGCTCAAGACGCCATCCGGTCGTGACAGCTCGAACGATCCCAACGACTCGGACGATCGCCGCTCCCGATCGGGATCGCATCGCGGGGGTACCCAGCTTTACGACGCCGTTTTTCTGGCGTCGAACGAATTAATGAAAAAACAGCAGGGGCGGAAGGCGCTCATTATTCTGTCAGACGGAGTTGACCGCGGCAGCAAGACTTACCTGGAGAGTGCGATCGAGTCGGCCCAACGCGCTGACACGGTGGTCTACTCCATATATTTCGCAGATTCTCGCCGTGAAGAAGGCGAAAGACCAGGCGGAATGGGCCGCGGCGGCGGAACAGGCAGGGGCGGCGGCGGTTGGCCCGGCGGAGGTGGTGGTTGGCCCGGTGGTGGCGGATATCCGGGCGGCGGTAGTGGTGGCCGCGGCGGAGGTGGCCAGCGTCATCCCGAAGAACCGCATGCCGATGGCAAGAAGATTCTCCAGCGCGTTTCCCAAGAAACCGGCGGACGTTTCTTTGAAGTCTCTAAAAAGCAAACTGTGGGCGAGATATACGACAGCATTGTCGAAGAACTGCGTGCTCAGTACAACCTGGGCTACACGCCCGATAAAGACAGCACAGCCACGGGCTATCATCACATTCAGTTGCAGGTGAAGCGCAAAGACAAAGATCTCAGCGTGCAGACCCGAGAGGGATACTACGCGGACCGGTAGTGCCGGGTCCCACAAGTTTGTGATGCCGGGCCGCACTGAGCCCCGTCGCTCACGCCTACTGCACCAGAGGAAGCCACCGTCCAATTGACGCCGGGGGCCTTTCTGCGGTTGGATGGAAGCTGCGTGGCATCTGCGCCCCCCATTTTCGATCCCGTGTCGCGGCGGCTGAGCCGCCTCGACGCAGCCTGGCTTGCGATCTGGCTCATCTTCCTGGCCATACTTGCGGTGCTCCCTCCGTTATTCGAATGGCACAAGCAGCTGATTTTGCTTGCCATCGGAATTGTGCAGTTGCTCGAATCGAGGTTGATCGCCCGATTCCAGGGGCGGGGAGTCTTCTACGTCATCCTCCTCAAGATTCTGCTGGCGACCTCGCTCATCTACCACACCGGCGAAGCCGTCGCAATCAACAGCAGTTACTACCCGATTTATTATTTGCCGGTTGTGACCGCGGCACTTTATTGCGGTCCGCTGCTGACCCTGATCTGGACGCTGCTCGCATCCGCCGCCTACTGCTCGTATCTCTTCATTGACCCAGCAATGCAGGAATACGAAGTGACTTCCGAGGCTTTCGGCCTCCTGGCGCTGCGCATCATGTTTTTCTTTCTCGCCGCCATGGTGGTCAACCGCTTCTCGCAGCAGAGCCGGCATCAGACCGAGTTGTACCGTGAACTCGCCGAACGCCTCGCCGAGACCAATCGCCGCCTGGAGCACGCTCAGGCCGAAGCGCGGCGCTCCGAACGCCTGGCCGCCCTCGGCCAGCTCTCGGCTGGATTGGCGCATGAAATTCGCAACCCTCTCGGAGTCATCAAAGGCTCAGCCGAAATGTTGACCCAGAAATTGCAGGCCTCCGATGAGATAGCCCGCGAGTTAGCCGGCTACATTTCGACGGAAGTCAATCGGCTCAGCGCCCTCGTCACCGAATTTCTGGACTTCGCTCGTCCGCTTCACGCCGAGCCGCATCCCGCCGACCTGACCGCCCTTCTCGATCGGGTGCTGCAAATTGTGGCCGATCGCTTCAACGTGAAACAAGAAACGAGTAAACCCGTGCGCGTCGAGCGCCACTACGCCAGCGGACTACCGCTCGTTCCGCTCGACGAAAGCCTGTGCGAGCAGGCCCTTCTCAATCTGGTGCAGAATGCCTACGAAGCCATGCAGGACCAGGACCATGGCGGCACGTTGCGAGTCGAGGTTCAATCGGCGATGCAGAATGATCGGGAGGGAGTGGAACTGCGCCTGACCGACACCGGTCCGGGCGTTCCCGCAGAACTGCGCGAAGAAATATTCAATCCGTTTGTGACCACGAAGAAAACCGGTGTGGGGCTGGGCCTCTCCATTGTTTCGAAGATCGTGGACGGTCATCACGGGTCGATCCAGGTCGAGAACGCCCCAGCCAGCGGCGCTGTGTTCACGCTATTCTTTCCGCTGGAAGAAGCCGCCGAACCGCTGGCAGCGTCGACGATGGTGGAGGGACGGGCGTCTCGCCCGTCCAGCCGGGCGGGGACGCCCGGCGCTCCACTGGAGCCGACAACTAAAGACTGAAGACAACCAATGCCGACCATCCTCATCATCGAAGACGAAGCCAAAATGCGCCGCCTGCTTGAGCTGAATCTTGGCGAAGACGGCTTCAAGACGCTCTCTGCCGGCGATGCCGAAACTGGTTTGAAGCTGCTCGCCTCCGAACCCGTTCACCTCGTCCTCACCGATCTCAAACTTCCCGGCATCAGCGGACTCGATTTTTTGCAAACCGCCAAGCAGGACAATCCCGCCTTGCCCATTGTCGTCATGACCGCGTTTGGGTCGGTCGAAACCGCGGTCGAGGCTATGAAAGCCGGAGCCAGCGACTACGTCCTCAAGCCGTTCTCCCTCGCCGAAATGCGGATGGTAGTGCACAAGGAGCTCGATAACTCGCGCCTGCGCGAAGAGAATCGCTCGCTTCGCGAGGCCCTTGGACAGAAGTACAGCCATCCGAACATCGTCGCCATCAGTCCCAGAATGCAGGAAGTGCTGGCCACCGTCGAACGGGTTGCGCCCACCAACTCCACCGTTCTGCTGGGTGGAGAAAGCGGAGTTGGCAAAGACCTGATCGCCCGCGCCATCCACGAAACGTCGCGACGCGCGTCCGGTCCGTTCGTCAAGATCAACAGTACCGCGATCCCCGAAAATTTGTTGGAGAGCGAACTGTTCGGCTTCGAAAAAGGAGCTTTCACCGGAGCCGCCACCAGCAAGCCCGGCAAGTTCGAACTCGCCGATAAAGGCACCCTCTTTCTCGATGAAATCGGAGACGTGCCCGTTGCCACGCAGGTCAAACTTCTCCGCGTGCTACAGGAGCGCGAGTTCGAGCGCCTCGGTGGCACCCGTACCATCAAAGTTGACGTCAGGCTTCTCGCTGCCACCAATCGCGACTTGCGCGCCGCGCTCGAAGATGGAACATTTCGCGAAGACCTGTACTACCGGCTGAACGTGGTTCCGATCGATATCCCGCCCTTGCGCGAACACAAAGAAGATATTTCTGGATTAGCGAACCTGTTCCTCGCGCGCTTCGCCAAAGATTCTGGCAGGAAGGAAGACGAAAAGATCGCCGGCATTTCATCGGCTGCCATGCAGCTCTTGGTCAGTCATTATTGGCCAGGCAATGTG
>JBAVVP010000510.1:0-5817 GCA_049697355.1 Terriglobales bacterium | reverse complement strand
GCGCCTTCCACGTCCTTACCGCCAGTCCGATTCCATACCGCGACCTCGTGTCCGGCTTTGACCAGGTTCGCGGCCATCGACCGTCCCATAATTCCCATGCCAAAAAAAGCGACGCGCATCGGTGTTGATTCCTCCCGCGACTCAGCCCCTGAACGGGCGTTTGATTTTCGAACGACTTGCGGTATCACTAAAGCATACCCTGATACGAAACTTGAGTTTACTGGCAAAGTCGCAGTCAAGGAAAACACAATTCTTTACGCGGGAAAACCCGAAAGGCGATCCGAAGAAATTGGTCTCCCCTGTGTCGATACCCCTCCCAGGAGCATCAAAATAGACTGGAGACTTACGAAAACAAAGCCGATAATCTGTGAATAGTCCGCGTTCTTCAGCAAGCTGGTCGAACGAATGCTCAATTCCTCGTTGAAAAATCCCGCGCTGCGCAAGCGAGCCAGTCAGTTCACGCGCCTGGTGCGGCGTTCCGCGGTCACACCGCGCACCGGGGAGACTCACAAACCGCAACTGGTTACGAACGGCGAGTTGGGCGTCACCTTCATCGGACACTCCAGCTTTTTTCTGCAGATTGGCGGACAGAACGTCGTCATCGATCCCAACTTCGCGCGCTGGCTCTTCGTTCTCAAGCGCCTGCGCCAGCCGGGATTGAACCTGCGCGACCTGCCTGCCGTGGATGTGGTGCTGGTAACGCACGCGCACTTCGATCACCTGCATCGCCAGTCGCTGCGCACCATCGCGCGCCAAACCCGGCGGCAAACCGGAACCGCGCCCACGCTGGTTGTCCCGCATCACTTGTTCGACCTGGTTGACGATCTCGGCTTCGGAGAAATTGTCGAACTCGAATGGTGGAACACTTATCGCCACGGCGGGCTCGACATTACCCACGTGCCCTCGCGTCATTGGGGGGCGCGCGTGATCAAAGATTCGCACCGCGGCTATGGCGGTTACGTGCTGCGCGCCGGCAAACACTCCGTCTACCACGCCGGAGACACCGCCTACTTCGCCGGCTTCCGCGAGATTGGACGCCGCTTGTCGCCCGAACTGGCACTGCTGCCCATCGGCGCTTACAACCCGCCGCAGTTCCGCAACGTCCACGCCAGTCCCGCCGACGCCACCCAAGCCTTTCTCGACTTGAAGGCCCGCTGGATGGTGCCCATGCATTATGGAACGTTTCGCCTCTCGCATGAGCCCATGGAAGAGCCGCTCCAGTTGCTGGAGCGCGCCGCGCGCAGGGCGGGCGTGAGAGATAAAGTGGTGGTGCTCGAAGAAGGCGTCACCCGCTTCTTCTGAAATATTCGTCGCAAAATGTGCTGAATTACCATAAAGTGAACGCGAGGTTTTCTTTTCCATGAAATTCGGCGTCATAATTTTTCCCGGCTCCAACTGCGATCACGATGCTTTCTGGACGGCTAAGCAGGTGGCGAAGCAGGAGGCGACGCTGCTGTGGCACGACTCGCACGACCTCGAAAATTGCGATGTGGTGATTGTGCCGGGAGGCTTCGCGTACGGCGACTATCTGCGCACCGGCGCAATTGCCAAGTTTTCGCCGGTCATGGAGTCGGTCCGCAAGTTCGCGGCTGGGGGCGGGTTGGTACTCGGCATTTGTAACGGCTTCCAGATATTGTGTGAGTCGGGATTGCTGCCCGGAGCGCTGATGCGCAACATTGGCTTGAAATACGTCTGCAAGCCGGTGCAGGTGAGAGTGGAAAACAACGAGACGCCGTTTACCAACGCCTGCCGCCAGGGCGAAGTGCTGACCATCCCCATCGGGCACATGGAAGGCAATTATTTTTGCGACGAGCCGACACTCGCCGAGCTGAAGCGCGACCATCGTATAGTTTTCCGCTATGCAAACGCGCAAGGCGAAATTACGCCGGAAGCGAATCCCAACGGCTCGCTCGAAAATATAGCCGGCATCTGCAGCCCGGGGCGCAATGTGCTCGGCATGATGCCACACCCGGAGCGCGCTGCCGAACCCGAACTCGGCGGCATCGATGGCTGCAAGATCTTTGCGTCGATGGTGGAAGCAGGGTCTCAGGTCTTAGGTCTTAGGTCTTAGGTCTTAGGAAAATCCAAACCAAACAATCTCTGCGTGATGGGCGTCGCCGTGGAAATTTCGCGGCCGATTTAGGTTTGTCCTGGGGGGCGCTATGTCGGATAGTTATCGGGATCTGATTGCCTGGCAAAAGGCGAAGAGCGTCGCCTTAGATGTGTATCGCTGTACTCGCCGTTTTCCGAGGGATGAAGTTTACGGACTGAGTTCACAAATGCGGCGCGCAGCGGTGTCAGTCCCGAGCAACATCGCCGAAGGAAAGGGGCGTTATTCCCGAAAGGAATTTGTACAATTTCTGTATCATGCGCGCGGTTCGCTGCTCGAATTGCAAACTCAACTTTCGATAGCGCGCGATCTGGATTACATCGACTCCGCAGCATTCAAGAGCCTGGAATCGCAAACCGAAGAACTAGGGCGAATTTTAAACGGCCTGATCACCCGTTTCCAAGTCTCAACACCAAGGGTTTCCTAAGACCTAACACCTAACACCTAAGACCTGCTCTAGTACGCCCAGCGCAGCAACGTCGCTCCAGAAGTGAATCCGGCGCCGACAGCGGCAATCAACAGCAGATCTCCCTTTTTTAATCGACCTTCATCCAGAGCCGTCTGCATCGCGATGGGAATTGTGCCGGCCGTGGTGTTGCCGAAGCGCTCAATATTGATGATGACCTTCTCCATGGGCATTCCCAGCCGGTCGGCAGTCGCGGTAATAATGCGCCGGTTTGCCTGGTGCGAGATGAAGCAATCCACATCCTTGCCCGTCAGATTGTTCTTGGCCAGTATGCGTTCCGTCATCTCCGTCATCTTCTTTACCGCATACTTGAAAACATTCTTGCCATCCTGATGGATGTAGTGCATCTTCTGATCGACGGTTTCGTGCGACGCGGGGTTCAGACTTCCGCCACCTGGCATGTAGAGGTATTGCCCTCCCATGCCCTCGATCTGCGCGACATGGTCGATTACGCCAAAGCTGTCCTGATTCTCCGCTGGCTCGAGCAAAACCGCGCCCGCTCCATCGCCAAAGATGATGCATACCGCGCGATCGGTGAAGTCGGTCATCGACGAGTTCACGTCCGAACCGATCACCAGCACCTTCTTGTACTGCCCCGACTCGACGAACTTCACGCCCGTGTTCAGGGCGTAAAGAAATCCCGAGCAACCCGCGGAAACGTCGAAACCCCAGGTATTCGCGATGCCCAATTTATGCTGCACCAGACAGGCGGTCGAGGGATACATCATGTCCGGAGTCACCGTGCCTACCACGATCAGATCGACCTCCTGCAAATCGAAGGGATGCGATTCCAGCAGGTTCTTCACGGCGGCGACCGCCAGGTCGCTGGCTCCGACTCCCTTGTCGACCAGGTGACGTTCTCGTATTCCGACGCGCTCCATGATCCATTCATTGGTGGTATCGACCATTTTCTCGAGGTCGGCGTTGGTAAGAAGGCGGGGAGGAACGTAGGTGCCGAGAGCGCTGATCTTAACGCGCTGAAGCTGGGTCAATGAGGTCTCCTGGAATAAAAGTGCGCTGCCTGGTGAACCGACTATTTTCAACGATGACGGCGAGAATGTAAAACCAGGTGTCAGGTCTCAGGTCTTAGGTCTTAGGAAAACCTACAACCACGATGGAATGGAATAATTCTGCTTTTCCTAAGACCTAAGACCTAACACCTAAGACCTGCCCTACCTCAGGCGCGCGGCCAACTCGCCGAACAGCGGCAATTCGAAGCGTTCGCCTTGCCATGCCTTGAGCGACAGAACCATCCACAGGAACAACATGGCGAGCGAAGCCAGAATTCCGAACAGAAGAAAGAACATGGCGGCTGCGACATTCGAAAGCAAGAGCGCGGCTATGGTCAAAACGAAAAACACTCCCCAGAGCAACACGCTTTGCCAGGCATGAAAGCGGACAAAGCGCTGCTTGCGAAACGCCGGAAGAGACAAAATGATCGCTCCCGCGACGAACGTGAGATAGGCGAGAGCCGCGACCGCTCGATCCGCCGGAGGAAGCGGCGCCATCGACCATCCGCATCCCGGACAGAACGCGGCGTTCGCCGGCATCGCAGTCCCGCAATGCGGACACTTTGCCGACTCCTGCGCCGGATTTGCCGGGCGATTCTCCGGGCTATTTCCGGAAATATTTCCCGGATTATTCGACGGGCTAGACAATTCGGCGTCCATTCGTCTTCTTGCGGCAGGGCTCGCAAACGCCATAAATCTGGAACGTGTGGCGAGTGGTGAGGTAGTGGTGTTTGCGTCCGATTTCGTGTTCGATTTCTCCGACTTTCTCCGAAAAGAACTCGACCGAAGCGCCGCACTCGGTGCACACCATGTGGTGATGGCTGCGGCGGTTGTACTGGTGCTCGTAGCGCGTGATGCCGTCGTGAAAGGCGACTTCACTGGCGAGGCCGCAATCCGCGAGAAGCTTCAGCGTGCGGTAGACGGTGGTGAAGCCGATGCGCGGGTCGGTTTTCTTCACCAGGCGATGCAATTCGTCGGTCGAAAGGTGTTCGCGCGTTTCCAGGAAAGTCCGCAGAATGGCGTTGCGCTGTTCAGTCTGCTTCAGGCCGACGCGACGAAGATGCTGCAGGAAAATCTCTTCCGCTTCGCGGATGTTCTCGCGCGAGATGGAGGGCCGATCGTCGATTCGTTTCTGCAGCATGATGGGCGGCGTGGAAACTCTAGATGATAACGCGCGCCGAGGTTCCAGACATGATACTTGGCAAGATCGGGTTGCGCCAATCGGACTTCGCTCGCTGGTACCTCGCTGCAGCCTGCGAGGGGAAATCGCTTCAAACAAGCTGACCTATTCCTTCTTTTTTCTCTCTCGCTGTTTACTCTTGCATTACTAACCAACTAGTACGGGTGGGGGACCCCCCCCTTTTTTCTGTCTTTTGGAATCAACGACTTAGGAGGTGGCTCCCGCCAGGTCTTTGGGTTTAAAGGACTTGCGGGTAAAGTCTTTAAGAACCAACAACTTAGGTTGTCAAAGAGCACTGAAAATGGTTTTGGGGCAGTTTCGAGGACCGTCTTGGTGGACGGATGCGCCTCGAAACTGCCCCAATCAGATCTCTTCTCTATCGTTGCGCGCGACGGGTCTTAAGTCAATGGATTTTCGCTCAGGGATGGAAACATCCCCACTCAAGCCAAAACGGTGGAGCATCCTCTAGCTACTTGCAGTCGACCTTGTTGTCCTGCGAGGCAGCGATCTGCCACTTACCGTCGCGCTTCAACCAGGTATCGGTCCAGACCTGGCACTGCTTCGCGTCTGGATGCGTTTTGTCTTTGCCGATGGCGTGCTCGCTGCCGTAAATGATTGCCACGTCTTCGCCGAAGAAGCGCACCTTGGCATCGTCGAGGGCGCAGCCGTGCGCCGAGCGCGGGCCTTTTTCATCGCGGAGCTCATCTGCCTTGTTGAAGCGCTCGCCGCGAGTGCTGGTGCCCTGGAAATCGTCGGCCAACAACTCAGAGACAACTCCATTATTCGCGCAAACGCCTTCGGCCCACTTGCGCTCCATGTCGATCATGAACTTTGCGGTTTTGTCGTCGGGTGTGGCCCAATGGCTTGGCTGCGCATAGGCGGCGGTCATAAGGACTACGAGGCACATCAGGTGCAGAATTCGGTGACGCATCGTCCCTCCAGTAGTTGAGTCACTATACAGTAACTCACGCGCGTGGCTGGACCAGCCGTCCAAGTAAGGACGGGGCAGCCGCTGGATTTGAGATTTTATTCGAAAAGGATGGGCCAGCCT
>JBAVVP010000509.1:0-2622 GCA_049697355.1 Terriglobales bacterium | reverse complement strand
TCTCTACACGGGTTCGGTCTTGAGGGTCGTTATGGAAGTCGAAATGAAAATTCGGGGATTGATGATGGATCCGGTTTCGAACATGCCGATTGTGCTGCTGAAGGACGTGGGCAGTGACACGGTGCTTCCCATCTGGGTAGGTGTGTATGAAGCCAATGCCATCGCCCTCGAAATCGAAAAGGTCAACACGCCGCGGCCCATGACCCACGACTTGATCAAAAACGTGCTCACCGGTCTCGACGCGCTGGTGCACAAGGTGGTGGTCACGGAATTGAAAGACGATACTTTTTACGCCGTGATCTGGCTGGAAAGGGAAGGCCACGTGGTCAGCATCGACTCCCGTCCGTCGGACGCGCTGGCGCTGGCGTTGCGGGTGGATTGCCCCATCTTCGTGGAAGACGAGGTTCTGAAGAACTCGAAACAAGCGGCCAACGCCGTCCCGGCCGTGAACAGCGAGGAATTGCGCAAGTGGCTGGAAGACCTGGGCGATGACGACCTGGGCAAGTACAAGATGTAAGGAGGCAGCTGTCAGCTCTCAGCTGTCAGTCCTCAGTTTCAGTCTGGCGCGGACAGAGGTTTTTGGGTACGCGATGAGATCGTTCTCAACTGTTTTGATCACTGTCGTGGTCTTCGCCGGGTTATTCGCTGGGGCCGCGGCGGCGCAAATCAATTCCGCGACGCCCGCCAAGATTCCGGTTCCAGCATCGGATCGACGATCAGCCGTTTCCGAGCCACCCATTGCGCTGCAGATCTCCTCGACCATGAACGTTGCTTCCGAGATGGGTGGAGCGTTCATGAGCGGGGCGAAGTGCGACGGCGACGGCAATCTCTACATCCGCAAGGTCGCGACGGACCGGCCGCTGGTCGGTCCGGTAGTTAAGATCGATCCAGACGGGAAGCGGGTCGCGCTCTTTGACCCGGTCGCGTTTTCTGGGCTGGCGCTCGACCGCGCCGATGCTTTCTCGCCCGCCTCCGACGGCGGCATGTATCAGGTTGCGCAGAGTGGAGTTTTGAAGCCGCGCATCTACGTGCTGCATTTTTCTTCCGACGGATCGACTTCCTCGCCAACGCTTCTGGCCGCCGACCTCGAGGTGTATACGTTCGCCGCGTTTGCCAGTGGAAGTTTTCTCGTCTCGGGCGTCGAGCGCGATTTGGAGAACAAGAACGATCGGGGCCGCAACTTCACCGCGGTTTTTTCCGCCGACGGAAGGGAACTGGCGCACCTGTCGTTTGAGGAATCGCGCGCCCCTCGGAAAGGGGAAGCGACACCCGGCGCAGGCGGAAGTCCGCAGGCTGCGGCGCAGAACGACGCTCAGAACAAAGTTCAGAACGACGCTGAGAAGGCCGCGCCTGGGCTCGATTTGGCGGATGCCGAAGTCGGCAGCGATGGCAATCTCTACGTCATGCGACGCTCTTCGCCAGCGCTGGTCTATGTGATTGCACCGAGCGGAAGGATTATGCAGACTCTCAAGATTGTTGGTCCGGGGCCAGGCTCGGCGCCCAGCGCGTTTCATGTGTCCGGAAATCGGTTGGCGATTTCGTTCGGAAACGAAGAAAGCCAGAGTCAGACGATCGTAGTCGCGGACGCGCAGACTGGCCGAAAGATCGCCAGCTATTCCGATCCTACTGGCCCGGAGACGTCGTTTGCATGCTATTCGGCAAACGAGGGAGTGTTCACTTTCCTGAAACTCGGCGAGGGAAATACGCTGCAAGTGATCCGAGCCGAAGCGCAGTAAGGTTTCCAATCACAGAGTCCGGATCGCCTACAAATTGCTCATGCCTGATTCCGCCGAACAACTGCAGCGCCTGTACCTTGCGGGATTCGAACTTCAGACCTTTGAACGGTTTCCCAAGTGCATCGGTTTGATGCGCGACAACTGTATTGCCCTGCTCGTGCCGGGCGTGGACGGCCTGCAAGTCCTGGGCACGCCGGGCTGGCGCATGGGCGAGGTGATGGGCGTGCTCACCGAAAGGGAAGGGCGCAAGGTCTTTCAGGCCAAGAGCGAACTTGTGGAAGCGACGCCGGAGCGGCTGGCCGTACTCCAGAAGTTCCGCCATGACCTTGCGAAATTGATGAGCGGAGCGTGATGCCGAGTTCCGGATATCGCATCAATATTCTGTAGTGATGCGTACTGTGTAAGATTGACATCTACATCCTTATTGTGACATCATTGTCTCCATGCGGACAACACTCAGTCTCGATGATGATGTTTTTCAAGTTCTCAAGGCCTATGCCGAAACGCGTTCGCTGGCGATGGGGAAGGCGCTCTCGGAACTGGTGCGTCGCGGCCTCACCGCGCCACCCAAGACACGGGTCGTCAATGGCCTTGTGGTCTTTGACGTTCCCGAAGACAGTGAGCCGATTACCTCCGAGCAAGTGAGGCGGCTGGAGGCCGAGGAGCGGTGAGTTGCTTCTTGCTCGACGTTAACGTGCTGATCGCGCTCCTCTGGCCTCCGCACGAAGCTCATGCTCGGGCGCAGCGCTGGTTTGCGCGCAATGCCCATCAAGGGTGGGCAACCTGTGCCATGACGCAGGCCGGCTTTGTTCGGATTGTCTCGAATCCAGCCTTTTCGCGGCGCGCGGTTTCACCGCGAGACGCGCTGGAGGTACTGAGTGGCAGT
>JBAVVP010000508.1:0-15486 GCA_049697355.1 Terriglobales bacterium | reverse complement strand
TGTTACGACTGCGCGCTGCAGTATTCCCTGCTGCGCAAACAATGGCGCGATCAGCCTATCGCCTCGCATCAGCTGGTGCAGGAGAAACTGGCCTGGATGATCAACGAGATCACCAAGGCGCAGTTACTCGTGCTGCAAGTCGGCCGCTTGAAAGACGCGGGAAAAGTCGAGCATCAGCACATTTCGATGGCGAAGAGAAACAACGTCTGGATGGCGCTGGAGTGCGCGCGGATGTCGCGAGACATTCTGGGCGCGAACGGCATCGCCGACGATTACCCCATCATGCGCCATCTGATGAATCTCGAAAGTGTCAAAACCTACGAGGGCACGCATGATATCCACACGCTGATTATTGGCGCGAGCGTCACCGGGATTGACGCGTTCTAGAACCGGCGCGTGTGGAGCGGACACTCCTGTCCGCTGCCGTTGACCTTGATTTTCTCGACGCGCCCGCAGCTCAGCTTATCAGGGCAAATGCACCGCAACTTTTTTTCCGGAAGTCAACTTCCTCACCAACTGAAGCATCTCTTCCGGGTCCACCGGCTTCGCGATGAAGCCGTCCGGAGGCGGTACCTGCCGGCGCGTGTTATAGAAGTGCTCCGTGTCTCTGGAGCCCCCCGGTCCGGTGACGCCGGTTATCAACACGACCGGTATGTCGGCGAAATCGGGCCGCGACTTCAGCGTTCGGTAAAACCCCACTCCCGACGTCTCCGGCATGGAAAGATCGAGGGTAATCAGATCTGGTCTTTCCTTTTCGACGGCCCGCAGCGCCTCTTCGCCATTCGAGGCGCACGTAGCACGAAATCCGTTTTCCTCCAGCAACCGGGAGAGATACACGCAAACGTCTCGTTCGTCATCAACGACCAGCACCTTCTTATTATCGCTTCCCATATTCCACCCTTTCTGACCGCCTGTTCGGAAAAACTCTTTTGTTATCAGTCCAGCCGTGACCGTCTACAGTTCGTGGTCTGCTCGACCTCTGCCAAACTGCAGTTACTAAGTTCGAGCGGCGTTCGGTAGCCAGATAGGCAGCTTCACCGTGAACACCGATCCTTTGCCCGGCTCGGATCGTACCGTGATCGTTCCTCCATGTTCTGTGGCTACCTTCTGTGACATGAATAAGCCCAGGCCAGTTCCGCTGCTTCCCTTGGTGCTGACCATATCCTTGAATAAAGCGTTGCGCGTCGCCGCGTCCATCCCGGGGCCGTCATCTTCAATCTCGATGACTGCCTCAGCCCCGTGCCGAAATACCTTGGCCTGAATGCGGTGTGTTTTCTGTTCATCCTGATCCGCGTTGCAGGCCTCGATCGCATTGGCGATGAGATTCGAAATCAGCCCGTGAATCTCCTTGGGCTCTCCCAGAATGTCGATACGCTCCTCCGCCTCCAACCTGAGTTGGATGTGAAACTGCTCTGCCTTTCCGCGAAACAGCCCTACGGCCTCCTTGAGAACCGCGGGCAACGATACCGGCGCGCCGCGCGGAGACCGCTTCTTCGCGCAGTACAGCATGTCCATGATAATCGCGGACAGGCGCGTCACGTTGCGCTGCACCATGTCCCACCCGGTGTCGATGTCTCGCCGGTTGTTATTCTTGAATCCCAGGTTGACGATGTAAATTCCGCCGCGCAGGCCTTCCAGGATGTTTTTCGTGTCGTGCGCGAGTCCCCCGACCATCTTGCCCAGGCTGGCCAGTTCATTCTGCAGAGTGCGGAGTTCGGTGACGTCGGCCGACATCTCCATGACCGACGTGATTTCGCCGGCCGCATTGCGCAGCGGCGCCGTGTAAACCAGCACATGGATTTGCCTGCCCTGGTTGTCGACCAGAATCTCTTCCGAGGTGTGCACCTGGCCGTCTTGCAGCGTCTCCGCCACCGGGCACCGAGGGCACCGGTCTTGACGCTTCTTGTAAAGCTCATAGCAGTGCTCGCCCACTCCATCGCCGAAGCTCTCGTCGAAGCGCTGATTCGAATCGGTAATGCGGAAGTTACGATCCTGAACCGAAATGAAACAGGGAGCGTTATCGAACAGATTGCGGAAGCGCACCACACTGTCGTGATAACGGTTGGCGAGCTCCACCTCCGCCGAGATATTGACGAACAGCTTCATCACCGCCACGATTTCGCCAGCGCCGTTCCGCAGCGGCTTCGTTTTTACCAGCACGTCGTGCGGTCTTCCGCGCTTGTCGAAGCGAACCTCCTGGTAGCTGTATTCTCTGCCGTCCTCGAAGCTGCGCGTGGCCATGCAATCGGAACAGGGCTCGGTCCGGCCCTTATAGGCCGCGTAACACCGCTCCCCCCGGTGGTCGCCGAAGTCGGCAATCAGCTTCGCACTGGCTTTGATGATGCGGAAGTCCCGGTCCTGGATCGACGCCCAGCAGGGGAGCTCGTCAAAGAGCCGGGCGGAAGACAGACCGGCGGCGTTGAGATCGAGAAGTGATCCATCCGTGCCAGCGACAGACATTTCGGCCTCCTTTCCCGGGCGGCCTTAGTTGTGCAGGCTGACTCTCTTACCTAGTATCCCCGCCACCAGTTCCAGAACCGCTTCCGGCTGAATGGGTTTCTCCAGGAACCCTTCCGGCGCGGGCAGGTTCCTTTCCGCGATGAACCGGTGGAAGTCAATGCCCGGAGCCTCCATGCGCATGTAGCCGGTAATGATCACCACCGGCAGATTGGCATAGTTCGGATCCTTTCTGAGATCCCAGTAGAGCTTGTCGCCGGTCTTGTGCGGCATGATCAAATCCAGCGTCATCAAATCGGGCCGGTCGCTTTCGATGGCGCGCAGCGCCTGGTTGCAATCCGGCACATCGACGACCTGTGCTCCTTGTTCCTCAAAGATCGCTCTCAGATAGGCGCGTACGTCAGGTTCGTCGTCGACGACCAGGATTTTGCGACCCGCCAGTTGCATGACCGGTTGCACTACTTCGACCACTGTTGGCATAACCTCCTCCGCCACCGCTGCTTGCGGCACCACCATCGCTTTGGCTACCAAATTCACCAGCAGCTTCACTTCCATGTCAAGCTTGTAGTGGCGGATCAGGTCGAACAATCCATCGACGCAGTTGTGGCACGAGGTGACGACCGTCTTCGCCCCGGTCGCACGCAGTTGCTCCGCCTTGACCTTCGCGGATTTCAAGCGGCGTGGAGCATATTCCGACATCGACATGGCGCCGCCACCGCCCGTGCAGCAGAAATTTTCCGCGCGGTTGGGATGCATCTCGCGGAAATCCGAGCACACCAGCCGCAGCAATTCGCGGGGCTCTTCCGTGACCCCGCAGCTCCGCGCCAGGTTGCACGAGTCGTGATAGGTGACCGGCTCCGGGTTCCTGCTTTTGTCAACCTTAATGCGGCCTTCCTTAATGTAGTTGAGCATGGTGAAGATCGAGCTCTCCGCCGGGAAGCTGAGATCGCGCTTGGCCCAGTTCGGTCCCTCACAGCGCGTCGAGCGGAAACCGTGGCCGCACTCCGAGATCACCAGCTTGCGGGCGCGCAGACGTTGCATCGTGTCGTAGACCCGCGCTGCCACCGCTCCGCCTAACTCGTCGTCGCCGTTGAACAGCCCGAAGTTGGTCATGTCCCAGCCTTCGGTAGACATGGTCCAATTCTCACCCGCAAAATGAAAAATGATGGCCGCCTCGGCGATCGTACGGGGATCATACTTAGCCTCGCGCGGATTGATGGTGTACAAAACGTCGGCGTCGGGCTTGTCCACCGGGATCTTGATCTCCGGGTCGTTGTACTCGGATTGCAACTCCTGCTCCATCCAAGTCAGCGTTCCCAGGTAATCCTCCGGCAGCACACCCATCTGGTTGCCAATCTCCCACTGATCCTTGGCGACATGGGCGACGCCGTCCGGCATCACCCCGACGTGCACCAGCAGACCCCGTGCCATGCGGTTGAAGGTCGCCATATCCACGCCCATCGGACAGTTGTAAGAGCAGCGCCGGCAGTTGGTGCACTTGCCGAAAACCGTGTCCTTCAATTCTTCCAGTTCTTCGTCGCGGTAGACGCTGCGCGCGCCCACCCACCACGGCGCGACCCGGCCGCTCCAGTCGATATGAGCCTTGAACAGCTTGCGGATGCGGTCGGCCTTGTAGGCGGGGGCATAGGTCACGTCGCCCGGATTGGACAGCACGTAGTGACACTGGTCGCTACATAAGCCACAGTGGACGCAGGCCTCCAGCGACAGCATGATCTGGCGGTTGACTTTCTGTGACAGGCGCTCAATCAACGCCGTAGCTTTCTCAGACCTTTCGACTGGCATAGCTCATGCCCCTTTCACCAACGGATAAGACCCGCGATGCCCAAGTGTCCGGCCCAAATACCAGCGCGCGAATGGATAGTAGATGTAGTGCGAGATCTTGCTGAACGGCACATAAATCAGGAAGAAAGCAGTCAGGAAAAAGTAGGCGGTCAACGGCCACTCGCGCCCTTCCCCGCGATTGGGCGCGGCCAGCGCGCTGAACGCCAACCACACGATCAGCAACGCCAATGAGAAATAGTCGTCGGGAGAACTGATGGCACGCAGGTAAGGGCTGCTCAGCCGTCGCACCAGCCGCGCCACTCCCACCAGCGCCGCCAGTGCAAACAGCGCTTGCAGGGCCAGCACGGCCCCGGACCCGCGCATGAGCTCCGGAGCATAAGGAATGAGAAACGACATCGCGATCGAAGCCGCCACGCCAAGATGGAAAATCACGAATTGCGCGTACAGCAGACCATGATTGCGAGTGCTGGCCATGGTCCAAGGCATGGCAATGGCCAGGAGCGAGGTCTTTGCCCCCTTCGCGGCGCCGATCGCGCCCTTCCCACCCGGAGCTTGCCGGTCTTTGCCCTCAGGGAAGCGGAAAATCCAACGGATTTTCAGGGCATAAACCACAGCCATGAACAGCAGCGCGATAATCTGCAGCTGGTTTTCAGCGAACTGCAACAGCGGACTGGTCTGGTACATGCCGACTGCCTCCCGGCGCTTGCATCGCCTCGAATTGCGGCCGAAATACCCGCAACTCCCGGTCATCCAACACGCAGATGATTACTTCCTCGATCGAACTCGGGGTTTCCAGAAATCGGCGCACGACCTCTAGCATCACCTTCGCCGTCAGGTCGAGCGGTACGCCGTAGAAGCCGGCGCCCATCGGGGGAAACGCCACGGTTTTCAGCTTGGCGGCGCTGGCTTGTTCGAGCGCCGACTCTATGCACTTCCGCAGTTTCTTTTCCGTGTCAGGTTCGCGGAATTTCGGCCCACAGGCGTGAATGATGTGGCGCGCCTGCAGGCTTCCCGCACTAGTGATGACGGCGCCGCCGGTCTCAACGCTGCCGATTGCGTCCAGTTCCTTCTTGATCGCGGCGCCCCCGCGCGACTGGATGGCGCTGCCAAAGCCCCCTCCCAGTTGCAGGTCCTGTCGCGCATAGAAGACCACGGCATCCACCGTCAGAGCCGTGAGATCACCCTTTTGTAACCGGATCAGCTTCCCCTTGACCCTGGCTTCGACCGTGGCTTCGACCGTGGCTTCCGCCGGTTGGGTAGATAGGGTTGTGGCTGTCATGCGAGGCCTCCTCCAGCGCCGGGCTGATAAGGCAAGAGTTGCCCGTTCGCGCCACTGGCCGGATCTTGCCGATCAGATCCGCCAGCGAATAGTGTTCCAGAGTTGCGACGATCGTTTCGTTGATGGTCTGCCATACGCCGATGCACTCGCAGAAATCGGAGCGCTCGCATTGCCCTGCATCCACCACGCAATCCAGCAGCGCCACCGGCCCTTCCACCGCTTCCATAATGTCCAGCAGGCTGATCTCCGAGGCTGGCCGGCTGAGCTCATACCCTCCGCGGTTGCCCCAGATGCTCTTGATGAGCTTGGCGCGCTTTAACGGAGCCGTGAGCTGCGAGAGGTACATCTTGGGGAGGTTCTGTCGGGCGGCAACGTCGCGCAGCCTCACGGGATCACCGTGGCCGTACTTGGCAACATCGGCCATCATGCGGATGGCGTATCGAACCCGGGTGTTAATGTGCATCGGCGAAGTAGACCGAGTTGATGAACTCGGTCAACATTCTCCGTATAAGAAGACGGAGGCCGCAAGGACCTGTCTCACCGTCGAGTGTGATCTCAACTCGGGGGCAGGAGAATCCCGGCCATTTTTGCGTGTAGAGCGGGCGCCCACGCCCGCTGCCTTTGACGTTGCCGTTGATCTTGATCTTGATTCTTTTCTACCTGACCATGTCAGGGGTGTCCGACCTCGTCATAGTCCACTAAGCCGTGACGCAAGGAAAGGCCCCCTCTCCTAGCCTCGCCTTTGTCAAGCTTGACTTTTTTTCGGGACGAAATGGGTTCCGAAACCGGGATGAAGCCCGAACCGGCGCCGGAACGTCCCTAAGTGAAAGAAGAATAAAGACCTTACCTCTAAGCTCTTATTCCTCAAAGACCTGTCGGCAGAGCCGAGATAAAGTATTGATTCCAAAAGACCGGCCATGGGAGGGGGGCAGCCCCCGTTTCCAACCACTAAACGCAAAACGCAGAAAAATACACATTCCCAAGCACCCACCAAAAAATTCATTTTCAGGCGCGGAAATGCAGAACGGAGAACTGCCTCTTAAGGTTTCACTGAGAACTGAGAACTGACAACTGAGAACTCCTAGAAAGGAGTCGATCCCTTAAACAGCCAGATCAATTCAATCACCAGAATAATCACCACCATCACCTCCAGCACAAACGCGCGGCTCTGGTGGAATTGGTCGACCATGAAGCGGTAAAGTTCTTCGGCGGTATGGACTTTCTGGTTGACGAGGTTTTTGTAATCGCTAACGCCGATCTTCGACGCGGCGACTCTGTACAGGCGCGCGGAGAACATATCGCTCAGGAACTTGATGGCGTTATCGGCGCGCTCGGTCAGTTCGTCCACATCGAGCAGGACGGTATGCAGACGATTGGCGCGCTGCGCGTTGCGCCAACGGGCCCAGATGCCAGTCGAGCCGTGATCCATGAAATCGTAAACGCTCTGTAGTTCGCGCGTCAGCAGTTCGTCGTAGTGGCGAAATTCGAGCAGCTGCGAGTTGGCGTATTCCAGCAACTGGATGACCGTCTCAGCGCCGCTCGACGTGTCATAGAGGAACGCCGCGTTCCAGCTGATCACAGCCAAATCATTCGGATAGTACGAGATCTTCGACTGCATGATTTCCTGCTGCTCGCCGTCGGACAGCGGACAGTTTTCGCCGCGCACGATCTGGGCGATACGTCCTCCCTGGGACGCGAGCAGTTCAGCCGCCGAAGGATTACCCGCGATGTCGCGCACATGGAAGACGAAATAATCTTCATGCAGCCAGCTATCGTAAAGCTTGACCAGCGCGGGCCGAGCGCGCTCGATTTTCTGTTTGACGATCTTCTGGGCGAAGCTGGTGAAATCGGTATCCCAAACCCAGCGGCTGGCAAGGCGGACAAGTGTGTCCCAATCGCCGGAGAACGGCAGCTCGAAAACCACGCTCAGCACCCCGTAATCGTAGTACTTGATCTGCACGTCAAGCCGTTCGCCGCTCTCAAGTATCAGCGGCTCGACCGGTTCGACGACTGGGGGACGCTGGAAGCGAACGTATCCAGGAGCAGGATGCTTGAAGCTGGCCTCATGCCGCCGAGCTCCAAAGATGTCGCGCAAGGAATCAAGCTTGATCTCTTCGCAGACGTCGAACTGGATCAAAACCAGCACCGACCCTTGCAGCGCTTTGTTCTGGACAATAGTTGCGGAAGGGGCTGGCGTGGGCACCGGGGCCACGACGGTTGGATTTGCTGTTTCCATAGGAAGGCCTGCTGGCTTTGTCTATGTCTATTGTCCCAGAAAAGGGATGGGATGGGGAAATGTACTGCAAGTCATTGGAACAACGTGGTTTATGGATAATTGGACACTTCCTCCTTCTTCCAGCCCGGAACCGCGACGATCATCGCCAGCATGGAATAGTATAGAAACTGGAGGGATCTTTTCATCATTGCTGGGCCGAACGGCGTGGGCAAAACCACGTTCGCGACCAAGTTCCTTCCAAAGTACGCTGATTGCAGGAATTTCATCAACGCCGACCTGATAGCCCAAGGCATGTCGCCTTTTTCCCCGGAAGCCGCCACGATCCGAGCCGGCAGGCTGGTGCTCAGTGAGATCGCTTTTTTCGCGCGGCAGAGAGTCTCCTTTGCCTTCGAGACAACACTGTCGGGCCGAAGCTACCTGAAATTGATACGGCAGCTCCGGAAATGGGGATATAAGGTGCACTTTTTCTTCTTGTGGGTTGATACGGTTGAGGTCGCGTCAGCGAGAGTCAAAGAGCGGGTCCTGAAGGGCGGACACGATGTGCCGCAGCCTGTGTTGCATCGCCGCTATGGCCGTTCGATCAGAAACTTTTTCGCCGATTACCGCTCGCTGGCGAACTCTTGGTATCTATTCGACAACACAGGAACGAAACCCGAAGTGATTGCTGTCGGGAGACGCGACAAGGTTCGTATAATAGAGGCAGATACTTATTCCGCGCTGATCGCGCGCTACGGTGCAAGGTGAAGAGAGTCACAAAGAACATTCTCCGGCTCCCGCTTCAGAAGCGCGCCGAGATAGCGTTCAAAGAAGCCGTCGCCGAGGTTATTGACGAACATGCACGCCTAGGACTACCGCTCTACATTGGGCGCGCTGGCCGAGTCGTCGAACTGTCCCCTGACGAGGTGCGCCGACTTTCCGGGGCCTCGCACGGAAGGTAGGGATTCCTCGTACTACCGCTTTCTAGCCAGTGCCAACAGCAGCGCCGCTCCCGCCGCGATCCCAGCAACGGCCAACCCTGTCCGTTTCATCGATTTTTCGACGGCGGCCTGATGCGGTCGCACCCACGCGTCTTCGGGATAGTGTTGCGGAGCCGGGTCGAACATCGGGAACCCTTCGGGGGTTTCGGTGGTCTCGCGGATGGCCATCTGCAGAACTTCCGCTAGGTGGAGGGCGTGGCGGTCAGTTTCCTGGGCAATCTGCTCGCGGCAGCTGAAACCGTCGGCGACGATCAGCCAGTCGGTGGGAGCCTGGCGGACGGCGGGCAGCAGTTCCAGTTCTCCGATACCTTTCGAGATCTCGTATTTTTCTTTTTCGAAGCCGAACGCTCCGGCCATGCCGCAGCATCCGGGAGCGGGCGCGGTGAAGTCAATCCCCATGCGGCCGAGGACCGCCTCTTCAGCGGTCATCTTCATGACGGCCTTGTGATGGCAATGCCCGTGGATGAGAGCCTTGCGAGCCAGTTGGGGGAGCGGAAAATCTTTCGCATGCCGTTCGAGAAACTCGCTGAGCAGGAAGACTTGCTTCGAGAGAGCGTGCGCGCGTTCGTCTTTGGGGAAAAGGTTGGTGAGTTCGTCGCGGAAAACGGAGGCGCAGCTTGGTTCGAGAACGACGATGGGCGTAGCGGCTTCAATTTCCGGGAGAAGCTCGTCCATGATCTGGAGGAGCAGCGCCTTGGCGCGGTCGAGCATGCCGGCATCGTAGAGCGGGCGGCCGCAGCACAAGTGGGCGCGCGGGACGAGGACGTCGAAGCCGGCAGCTTCGAGAACTTCGGCGGCAGCTTTAGCGGTCGCAGGCAGGAAGTGATTGTTGAAAGTGTCGGCCCAGAGGAGCACGGGGTTGGCGCGGCCGGACGGGCGGGGACGCCCGTCGTTCCACCGATCTTCCCACCATTGTTTGAATGTCTGCGGCGCTAACGCCGGAATGCGGCGCTGGGCGGGGATTCTGGCGGCGAGCTTGGCCAGGTCGCGCAGGCCGGGGAGTTGCGTCGTGAGATTCACCAGGCCCGGCGCGTGCGCGGCGGCTCTTAGCCACAAGTCGATATTCGAGACGGCCAGCGCCTGCAGCGGGCGGCGATTCGTCTCGTAGTAATGCGACAGAAATTCGGCTTTGTAGGTCGCAACATCGACGCCGACCGGGCAATCGCTTTTGCAGCCTTTGCAGGCCAGGCAGAGGTCGAGCGATTCCTTCACGGCTTCGTTCTGCCAGCCGTCTTTGATGACGTCGCCCTTCGTCATCTCCCAGAGCAAGTGGGCGCGCCCTCGCGTGGAGTGCTCTTCATCGCGGGTGACGCGGAAGCTTGGACACATCACTCCGCCTTCATCGCGGCGGCACTTGCCGACTCCGACGCAGCGCAGGGTGGCGGCTGCCAGGCTGCCGTGGTCGTCGGGAAATTTGAAGTGCGTCTCCGGCTGCCACGGATCGTAGCCGGCGCCAAGTCGAAGATTCTCGTCAAGACGATAGGGCTCGATGAGCTTGCCCGGATTCATCTTCCAGTCGGGATCCCACAGCGATTTGAACTCGCGGAAAGCCTGCATCAGCTCCGGGCCAAACATTTTGGGAAGAAGCTCGCCGCGAGACTGCCCGTCTCCATGTTCGCCGGAGATCGAGCCCCCGTAGCCGACGACGAGGTCGGCGGCTTCTTCCATGAACTGGCGGAATTTGCGGACGCCTTCGGTCGATTCGAGATCGTAGTCCATGCGCGTATGCACACAGGCGTGGCCAAAGTGTCCGTAGAACGAACCGTCGTAGTGGTGGTCCTGCATCAGCCGGCGCAGGTCGCGGAGGTAAGCGCCGAGTTTCTCGGGCGCAACGGCGGAATCTTCGAAGCCTTCCCAGCGCAGCGGTTCGCCGGGGACGTGCGAGGTCACACCCAGGCTCGACTCGCGAACATCCCAGATGCGGCGGGCCTGGCGCGGATCGACGAAGAGACGCATGTTGGGCGGGGCGGCGGAGCGATCGAGAACTTCCATCAGGTGCCGCGCCTGGGCTTCGGCTTCGTCGGCCTTGTCGGCGCCGAATTCCACCATCAGCCAACCCGCGCCTTCCGGCAGCAGCGCGAGGGCTTCCAGGTTCACGCCTTTACGCCGGCTGGCGTTGACCATGATGTCGTCAAAACCTTCGAGGCCGATGGGACGGTGCTCCATGATCTGTGGGACGTGATCGGCGCAGAGGTAAATGTCGGGCCATCCGATAACGAGCAGCACGCGCGCCGGCGGACTCTCGACGAGGCGGCAGGTAGCTTCCAGAATCGTGACGCAAGTGCCTTCGGAGCCGACCAGCGCGCGCGCCACGTGAAAGCCGTTTTCGGGGAGCAGGTGGTTGAGGTTGTATCCGGAGACGCGGCGCGGGATGTTCGGAAACTGGCGGCGGACCTGCTCGCCGTAGCGGTCGGCGAGGGACTTGAGCCCGGCGTAGATCTTGGCGCGGCGGCCACCTTCACCGGCGTCGTCGCGCATGATGCGGGCGAGCTCTTCGTCGCTGGTGGCGCCGACGTGCATACGCTGGCCGCCGTAGGTGAGCACTTCGAGGGACTCGATATTGTCGTCGGTCTTGCCGGCCATGATCGAATGCACGCCGCAGGAGTTGTTGCCAATCATGCCGCCGAGGGTGCAGCGGTCATGGGTCGCGGGATCGGGCGCGAAAGTAAGGTGGTGCTTCTCGGCCGCAGCGCGCAGAGTGTCGAGAACGACGCCGGGCTCGACGCGTGCGATGCGCCGCGCAGGATCGATTTCGAGGATACCTGCCATGTACTTTGAAAAGTCGAGGATGACCGCGAAGTTGCAGCATTGTCCGGCGAGCGACGTGCCTCCGCCGCGGGCGAGCAGCGGAGCGCCGTGATCGCGGCAGAGGGCAACCGTGGCGAGCACGTCTTCTTTGTCGCGAGGAACCACGACTCCGATCGGAACCTGGCGGTAATTCGAGCCGTCGGTCGCGTAGAGAGCGCGGCTGCCCGCGTCGAAGCGAACTTCTCCGCGAAGATGGCGGCGGAGAGCGGCTTCAAGCGAGGAGGGGTCCAGTTGCACGGCATGGGCCGGAGGTGGGGCGATATCTTGCGGCATGGTGTACAGAACATCTTCGAGGATGCGGGCGCTCGGCGCAAGGGGGAAAGGTCGCTGAGAAACTCTTTGGATCATCGACTGGATGGGAGTACGATATCTCTGCTAAAAGTGGCTGCAGCGCAGATCGCTTCTCCCCGATATCGAGTGGTGAAAAACACAATCGCCGGTGCCCTATGAACATCACTGACACAATTGACTTGCTGTTGAAGAACAAGGGCGGCAATCGGGTCCTGTCCGTCACGCCCGATCAGTCCGTCTACGAAGCCATTGAGAAGATGGCGGTGGAGAGCATCGGCGCACTGCTTGTGCTGTCCCAGGGCAGGTTAGTCGGCATCCTGTCGGAGCGCGATTACGCCCGCAAAGTGATCCTCAAGGGGCACTCCTCGAAGGAGACGCTGGTGCGGGAGATCATGACCAGCCCCGTGGTCTTCGTTACTCCTCGAAACACGGTGGACGAATGCATGGCCATCATGACCAACCACTTTTTTCGTCATCTTCCCGTCGTTGAGGATGACGCGGTTGTAGGTGTGGTGTCGATTGGCGACCTCGTCCGCTGGACCATCTCCGGCCAGGAGCACAGGATCCGCGAGTTGGAAGGGTATATTACAGGGCGATATCCCGGCTGAGGTAACCGTCGTCGGGTGCGATGTGGTGACGGGGCTTTGCCCCGTCCTGGCGGGGCGGAGCCCCGCCACCACACAACGCCGGAAAGCGCTGGGGAGTTCTACTCACGCAGGGAATCCACTATGTAATGTCGGAATGAATCGATGAACCGAATCGCCCAAGGCCTGCACGACGAGCTGGCCCAGGGCTTGTAGGAATTTCGGGGAATCATTCAGCCCGGCGCTCATTTCAAATTGCGCAATGCCCAGCCGGCGCGCTTCTTCGCGGGCGTGGTGATCAATTTCACCGAGCGTCTCCACGTGATCGGAGACAAACGCCACCGGCACGACGCAAACCTCGCGAGCCTGTTCTGCCGCCAGATCGTGCAGCGTGCGGTGCAGGGAAGGCTGCAGCCACTTGCTTGCCCCCACCTTGCTCTGATAGCAAAGCCGGTGCCGGTTGCTCCATCCAGCGCGTTGCACCAGAAGCCGCACGGTTTCTTCGATCTGCCGCTGGTAAGGATCGCCCTTCTCAATCACCGAAACTGGCACGCTGTGCGCGCTGAACACAATCTCCACCCGCTCCGGCATGGCGAACCGTGCCAGCGCTTCGTCAATTTTTTCAATCACGGCGTCGAGATAGGCCTCGTGTCTGTAGAAATTCTCCACGCAGTAAACGGGCGTGTCGTCCTGAAACTGTCTGCGCCACTCATTCAAGCTCGAGCCCGTCGTGGTCGACGAATACTGTGGATACAGCGGCAGCAACACCACTTCGTCGCACTGCGCCGCGCGCAGTTGCTGAATCGCCTCGCTGGTAAACGGGTGCCAGTACCGCATGGCCACAAAACAGCGGGCATCAATTCCCCGGCCCGAAAGCTCTGCCTCGAGAGCTCGGGCCTGCCGTTCGGTGAACCGGCGGATGGGCGATCCTCCGCCAATGGTCGCGTAGTGGTGCTGCACCTTGCGCGCTCGCGTCGTCGAAATCAATTTGGCCAGGGGCCTGCGCCCGATGCGAGCAAAGGGGAAGTCAATAATATCGGGATCGCAGAAAAGGTTATAAAGAAAAGGTTCGATCTCTTCCAGACGCTCCGGTCCGCCCAGCTGAAAGAGAACTACACCCAGACGCCGTGATGTGCACGTCATCCCCCGGAGTCCCCTAGTTCTGATAGCCGCGTTGGGCTCGAAGCAGATGTTCTCCACCGGAACAGCACAATCGTCAGCCCGGAAAAGAGCAGCACCGGGGGAATCAACAAAACGATGATCCCTCCCTGCAGAGCATGAATGATGGACTTGCCGCCGCCGGCAACACTCGTGTAACACATGGCACAACTTTGGCCATAGAGCTGATGTCCTGCGCCCAATACCAGCAGCCATGAGCCGATCAGGTGAATGAACGCCCGTCGGATCGATCGTGTTTTACGCCTTTCAGAATTCCGGCCGTGCATAATACACGCTTTCTTTCGAACAGCGGCGCCCGTTACTGAACCTTTGGTTACTGCACCAGCGATCGCATATGCGCGAGTCGCGAACTGTCGGCGAAGATCGCTGTCATCATAATCAGTATGAAGACCAGTGCCGGAATCAGCGTCACAAAGAGGCTTGCCTGCTCATACCGCAGGTGCATGAAGTAGGCAATAATCAATGCCGCTTTAATCACCGACAAGAACATCAAGATGCTCAGCATGGTCTCCAAGGGCAATTGACGATAGGCGAGAATCACCTCGAGTACGGTCAACCCGAGCAAGCCAAACCACACCGAGAAGACAATTCTTAATCCAGCAGTTTCCGCGTGCTCCATGTCTTGATCCTCTCCTAATCTATGTGGTTTTCGCTGACAGCAAGTAAACCAGCGGGAAGATGAACATCCACACCAAATCGACGAAGTGCCAGTAAAGGCCGCTCACCTCAACATCCGTGGCGGAGAACTTTCTCCGCCCAAAACCGACGGCGACGACCAGCAGATATACAACACCAATGGTGACGTGAAGCATGTGAAGCCCCGTCATGGTGAAGAATGCGGCCCCGAACATCGGCGTGCCCCAGGGGTTGTGAAAAGGACGGACACCCTCCCCGATCAAGCCTAGCCACTCGTGAATATGCAGAACGTCAAAAACCACCCCGCCCAGTGCAGTCGCCGCCAGCCAACCTACCGCGCCGCTCACTTTGCCCAAGCTCGAGGCTCTGACGGCCAGAACCATAGCAACGCTACTGGAGAGCAATACGAAAGTCATCACGGTCGCGTTGCCGATACTCGCCGCCACGAACGGCCGCGGCCAATCCGCGGCTGCGAGCCGCAGATACCCGTAAGCAAAAATTACGGCCGAGAACGTGATGGCATCAGAAACAATAAACAGCCACATTCCCAGCTTCTTCGAGGGGATGGCGTAAGGCGACGCTCCGCCGCCCCAAACCGTGACATCGTGGCCACCACGAATTGTCGCTGCTGCTGCAAGTGGACCGTCTGAAGAAGACGCCATATTCTGGTTCGCCCCGTCCTGAATTTACTTCGTCACCCTGCTGCGACAGGCTCAACTAACTGCTTGCCGACTGCCCCGCGGGATCAGTCTGCATCACATAGTCTTTCCCGTTCTGTACTTCTCCGTATTCATAAGCATCATGAGAAACCACAGGATGTTTGCCGCCAAAATTATCAAAAGGCGGTGGAGACGGCACGGTCCACTCCAGAGTCGTGGATTCCCAAGGGTTTTCAGACGCCTTGGGTCCCCAGTACATGCTCCAGAAAAGATTGATAAAGAAGAGGAACTGGGCTGCACCCGTAATCAGTGCCGCGATGCTCATGAATTTGTGCACTGGCATAAGGGGTTGCATTACCTCGTTAACAAAACTCGAGTACCGCCGAGGCATGCCTTGAAGGCCAATGAAGTGCATCGGCATGAAGATGCAGTAGACGCCGACAAACGTGATCCAGAAATGGGTTTTGCCTAACCGTTCATTCAGCATGCGGCCAAACATCTTCGGAAACCAGAAGTAGGTACCGGCGAACATACCGAAGATCGCCGCCACTCCCATGACCATGTGGAAATGTCCTAC
>JBAVVP010000507.1:0-16021 GCA_049697355.1 Terriglobales bacterium | reverse complement strand
GGGGGGGGCGAGACGCCCGCCGCTCCACTAATTTTGATTGAGTGCGAACCGTTGCAGCTTCGTATACTTCGATCCCTTCGGTGAAAGCTGACTCTGGTAAAGAATAAACTCGCGTGCCGTCATGGTTCCAAAATCAAGCTCGCCCATCGCGGCCAGCCGCTTTTCGAGCACGGCAAACGTTGCGTTCGGCGCGTCGCCTCTGCGCCATTTCGGCGAACCCGAACTTCTCCCGGCGCCGGACCGCGCCAGGGTCAGATGTGGGCTGTAAGGCCGGTCCTCGCGCGGAATGCCAAGTTCAGCCGTGGCCACGTCAATGCTCGTAGCCAGTTCGGCGAGTTGCGGTCCGGTGTGAATCCCGATCCAGAATACCCGCGCAGCCTTCGCCGTAGGGAAGAATCCATAGCCGCCGGAGCGAATTTCGAACTCGCCGCCCTTAACCCGCCGCAAACGTTCGGCAATGGCCTCCACCCGCTCCGGCGTTTGTTCTCCGATGAACTTCAAGGTGATATGCAACGACTCCGGATGTACCCAGCGCGCATCGGCCGCAAAGCCTTGCACGCCCTCGAGGAAGCGCGAGATTCGCCCGCGGATTTCAGCGTCCAGATCGATGCCGATGAAGATTCGCATCTGTTAGGTAACGACCTTACAACAGCGCCCGGCGGATCATCTCCAGCGCCTGCTGCGTTGAGAATTGGCGAATGCGTTTGCGATCGCCGGGGAAATTGCGCTCGACAACCTGCGTGCCCTCCTCCCCCGCAAGCGCGATGTAGACCAGGCCCACGGGCTTTTGTTCGGTCCCGCCGCTCGGGCCGGCGACGCCGGTAATTCCGATTCCGTAACTCGCCACGCAACGCTTCCGGATGCCTTCCGCCATCGCCGCCGCCACTTCGCGGCTCACCGCTCCGTGTTGATCGATCATCGCCTTGGGAACGTTCGCAAATTGCGTTTTCAGCGCGTTCGAATACACCACGGCGCCGCCAAGAAAATAACGCGAGCTGCCGCTGAGCGAGGTGATGCGCTCGGCCAGCAAGCCGCCGGTGCAGGATTCGGCCACGGCCAGCGTCATGCCGCGCATCTGCAGCAGGTAGCTGACGATCTGCTCGATGGTTTCCCCTTTGCGCGAGAAGATGGCGTCGCCAAGTTCGTCTTCAATCTTTTCGGCGAGCTCCGCGACGCGCGCTTCGGCCTCCGCCAGCGAATCCTTGCGACAGCGCAGTTGGAGCTGAATCTCGCCCGCGCCCGCCAGGATAGTCGTCCGCACGTCAGTATAAGTTTTGTAGATCGGCGCCACCCGCGCATCCACTTGCGATTCCGGCATCATCGCCATCTTGAGCGTGCGAGTGGCGATGTGCTGAGGCGGAATTCGGGCGCGCAGCCGCGGAATGCACTCCGCCTCAAACAGCGCCTTCAGTTCGTGCGGAGGCCCGGGGAGCAGCATCAGCAGGCGCTCCTCGCCGTCGTACTTTCCTGCGATCCACTGGCCGGGCGCGGTGCCGACTGGATTCGGCATCACCGTGGCGCTGGTCAGGATGTCGGCCTGCTTGGCGTTGTTGGGCGACATTTTCATGCCGCGCTTGGCGAAGCGCTCTTCGAGCTTCGCGAGGACGGCAGGATCGCGTTGCACCTTCAGCCCCAGCCCCTCGGCCACCGCCTCGCGTGTCAAGTCGTCTTCGGTGGGGCCGAGCCCGCCACTAAAGATGATGATGTCCGAACGCCGCATGGCAAGTTTGGCGGCTGCGGTCAATCCTTCAGCGTCGTCGCCCACAATGCTCTTGAAGCGCACCTCAACGCCCAAGTCATTCAGCTTTTCGGTGAGGTAGAGCGAGTTGGTGTCCTGGCGATGGGGAGTGAGCAACTCAGACCCAACGGCGATGATCTCGGCGTTCACGGGTATGAGTGTAAATGAAGTCGCGCAGGGAGGGCCCGGATCAAACCACTGGTGCCGTCCTAAACCCGGCCGTTGCCCAAGAATCAGCCCCGGAGGGGCGACCAAGCTTAGCCCACCGCTTCAGCGGTGGGAACAGTGCGCAAAATAACCCAAGTCCCGGAGTGACGACCGAGTTCTCACACAGACTCGTAAGTCCTGGATTCCGGCCCCGGAGAGCAACAGAACAGAGTCAATGATCCCGGCGTTCTTAAGGCAGACTGGCGTGAATGCCGAGAGCTTCGGCGACTTTGCGGAGTTGCTTGTCTCTTGTCCACAAAAGCGTGGGCGGATTGATCAGAACCGAAGCGATCAGGTGTGCATCGATCAGGCCGATGCCGAGGCCGTACAAACGACGGGTCGCGATCAAGGTTCGAATTTCGTTCAGCTGCGCCACTCGAAGGTGCGGTAACAAGTCCAGCAGAGCAAGCATCCGTGTGCGCTCTTTCAGAGACCCAAGGGCCAGTTCCGCAATGATGAAGGGATGGATCACAATCTGCCCCCGACTAAGTTGGTTGTGCAACTCTTTGTTGCCCGAACGGAGGTGGTCGATCCAAACCGAGGTATCGGCGAGAATCAATGCGCCGCCGCCCTGCGCCGTGGAATATTCTTCAATCCCGGCATGGTGCCTCCCAGGGACGCCAACCGGCGAGCGCTTTCCCGCTCGATCAGGGCTTTGAGGGCCTCGCGAATCAGCGCCGTCTTCTCCGCTACCCCGGTGAACTCCTGGGCGATTCGTACAAGGTCATCATCCAGCGCAATCGTGGTTCTCATGGGAACTCCTAGGCACTAATTATAGCATCAAATGATGCCCATCGAATATGCATCCTCATCGCTGCCTCACGCTGTGGCATCACCGCCTGATGGTGATGCGAAACCGATTGCTCGTCAACACGGGTTGATCCCGGGTCCATATCGGCAGGTTCGCGAGTGTGCGTCCGCCGTATTTATTGATCCAATCTGCTGTCAGTGCAGCCTCATAGTGCACAACAATGTCGTAGTCTCCCGGCTCGAGTACAAGCTCGCGGACTTTGTACTTCTCGATCACGCCGTAAAAACTCTGTGGTTCGAGCCTGAAAAATCTAGAGATGTCGTTAGATCGAGGCGGAGGAGGAAGGCAGTCCCGCAAATACGTTATCGGGACGGACACCTCTTTCCCCGACGCCGCGAATACTTCAAGAGTGAGGAAGTTCCCAGGATTCCAGCAAACATCGTCAAACAGGTAAAGCGTATCTGAGCCAGTATTCGTCAACTGCGATTCGATTCGTACCTCGTCGTCCATTCTGTAAACTTGCTGGTCTGTTCGAATCGTCAGAGCAAGATGCAGCGATTTCCGCGGATCTGAGGGTGCGGCACTCCCGGACTTATGCGGAGGTTCTTGTGCGCAGCACAAAGATGACGCGACCAGAGCGAGCCAAAATCCGATTTCTTTGGTCAAGGAGACCCCCTCTATATTTTGACACCGCAAAGGCACTACTTCGCCACTAGAGGCCGCCACCCGCCCCCGGTTGCTGCTGCGTCATGCAGTGCAGCGCGCCGAATCCCCAGATCAAATCGCCGCAATAGATTGGTACGATTTCGCGCGACGGGAACAGCTCCGCTAGCGTGTTGAGCGCAATGCGATCGTTGGGATCGTTGAAGACCGGCGCCAGCACCGCGCCATTCGCGATATAAAAATTCGCATAACTGGCGGGCAACTGCCGTCCTTCAAAAACCACCGGACGCGGCATGGGAATCTCGACAATCTCCAGTTTCTGTCCATCGGCGGTGCGAGCGTTTCGCAGGCGACCCAGGTTCGCGTACAGCGGCGCGTAGTTCTCGCTCTGCTCATTCGGCTCGACCATCGTGACCACGGTATTCGGAGCGACGAAGCGGGTAATGTCATCGACGTGGCCGTGAGTGTCGTCGCCCGCGATGCCGCCTTCGAGCCAGATCACGGACGGCGCGCCAAAATAGTCGGCGAACAGCTGTTCATAGGCCGCGCGGTCCATGGGCGGGTTGCGCTGCTGGGTGGTCGAGAGCAGGCATTCCTCAGTAGCGATCACAGTGCCGCAGCCGTTGACGTCAATCGCTCCACCCTCTAGAACGACGCGGTGGTCTTCATGGAAAGGGTCAGCGAAAACCGGCCATACCACGCGCGCGCCGGCGGCCTTCGCCATGCGCGCGCCAAGCTTTTCATCGAGCTTGTAATTCGAATACTTCGCCCAGCCGTTGAACTGAAAGTGCAGCGCAAGCAGTCCGGAATCGGCGTGATCGGCGGGCGGTGTCAGGAAGATGCAGCCGGAATCGCGGGTCCATACCCGGTCGGTGCGCCAGCGGTGAAAGCAAACGTTGTCGGAGAGCGCGTCGGCCTGCTCCAGCACGGCCCGGGCTTTCTTCTCGGCCCGCTCGCTGTTGACGATCAGGTCCACTCGTTCATGCCGCGCCAGGTTGCGGACGATCTCCGCATACACCCACGGAATCGGTTCGAACTTGCCCGGCCAATCGCCCTTGAGATGCGGCCAGGCGAGCCACGTGGACTCGTGCCGTTCCCATTCGGCGGGCATACGGTAGCCCTTGGCGGCAGGTAGTCTTGACTTTGAAGTGGGGGACCGAGGAGTCATTTTTGTGTTGCTCCGCCGATGGAATGTGGCTGCACAGGGTGGGAATAGTAGGGGTCCTTCGACTCCGCAGAAACTTCACTTCGTGAAGTTTCTGCTCCGCTCAGGATGACACCTATGACAAACCGCAAGAGTCTCATTTTTCGTCCGTCATTTTTCGTCCAACATGCGGCTGGTGATGGCAGCGTAGCTGTCGATGCGGCGGTCGCGCAGAAAAGGCCAGTTGCGCCGAACGTCTTCCAGGTGACGCAAGTCCACTTCGCCGAGCAAAATTTCTTCCCGGTCGTGCGAAGCTTCCGCGAGCACGCGCCCGAAGGGATCGCAGAAAAACGATCCCCCCCAGAATTCAAGCCCCTTGCCCGGCGCAGAATTGCCGCGAATGTCACCGGTCTCGAATCCGACGCGATTCACCACGCCGACATAAACTCCGTTTGCGATCGCGTGCGCGCGCTGAATCGTGCGCCAGGCATCATGTTGCGCCTCGCCAAATTCCGCCTTCTCCGCAGGATGCCATCCGATCGCCGTGGGATAAAACAGAATGCTCGCTCCCTGCAATGCCGTGAGCCGCGCGCCTTCCGGATACCACTGGTCCCAGCAAACGAGCGTGCCAAGTTTTCCGGCGGCGGTATCGAAAGCCTTGAAGCCAAGATCGCCGGGGGTGAAATAAAACTTTTCGTAGTAGAGCGGATCGTCGGGAATGTGCATCTTGCGATAGATGCCGCGCATCGCACCGTCCGAATCGAAAATCGCGGCCGTGTTGTGATAGAGGCCAGGAGCGCGCTTTTCGAACAGCGATGCGATCAGCACGACTTTATTCTGCCGAGCCGCAGCGGCGAGCTTCTCCGTGGTGACTCCGGGGATCGGCTCCGCGAGATCGAACAAGGCGGTGTCTTCGCGCTGGCAGAAATACTGCGTCTGGAAGAGCTCGGGCAGGCAGACAACGTCCGCGCCCTTGCGTGCCGCCTCCGCAACGCGATCGAGCGCTTTGGCCAGATTGTCGGCCGGCTCGGGGCCGCACGACATCTGGATCAGGGCGACAGTGAATGTTTCTCGCACTCTTCTCCAACCTGGGGAGACCCGGCAAGCCGCGTCTCTACGGATGTGTAATCGCGCTCTAGAATACCAAAGTGCTCGACGCGGAGCGAAAGCAGTTCGCCGCGATTCTCTCACTTCTAGTAAATTGTTTCTTCGGTCAGAATCATTCTTTGTTATCGGAGGCTCTTCCTTGAAGCAAAAAAGTGTCGCGAAGCACGGTCATCATCACGAAGGCGCGGGCATCGACCGCAAGCTGCACGATCCGGTCGCCGACCGTCTGATTCCGCTCGAACCGCTCGATCCCGCCAAGATTCAATCCATTGACGACCTGGTGCGCGCGATGTCGAGGACGGCGTTTACTGGCCGCCAGCTCGGCGAAGCCGCCGACGTGCTCGAGGCCATGGCGCGCGACCAGGACTGCTTCGTGGTCATGACGTTAGCCGGCGCGATGACCGTGGCCAAGCAGGGCCTGGTGATTGCCGAGCTGATCGATCGCGGCATCGTGAACGCGATCGTCTCGACCGGCGCGCTGATGGCGCATGGCTTGGTCGAAGCGACCGGCCGCGCTCATTTTCGGCACAACCCCGACCTCAGTGACGAGGAACTTTACGAAGCCGGATACAACCGCGTCTATGACACGCTCGAACCCGAGCAGAATCTCGACGACGTGGAGCGCGTGATGGCCGCGGTGTTTGGCGGCTGGGACGCGGACGAAGTGATGTGCTCCTACAAATTGAACCGCGCGATCGGAGCGCATCTAGCCAAGCACGCTAAGGGACAGCGCGGCATTCTGAAGTCTGCCTACGAGAAGAATGTTCCGGTATTTGTTCCTGCATTCTCCGATTCCGAACTCGGCCTCGATTTCGCGTTGACCAACCGCGAACGCGACAAGGAAGGGAAGACGCGCTTCCGCTTCGATCCGTTCCAAGACCTGGAGCACTTCGCCGCGACCCTGCTCAGCCAGAAGCGCCTGGGAATCTTCACCATCGGCGGAGGCGTTCCGCGCAACTGGTCGCAGCAGTTCGGGCCGTTCATCGAATTGCGCCATCGCCGGGGCGGGGAAGACCTGCCACTCAAACGTTATCACTACGGGCTGCGTATCTGTCCAGAGCCGGTCTACTGGGGCGGCCTTTCGGGCAGTCCCTACAGCGAGGCCGTTTCCTGGGGCAAGTTCGTGCCTCCCGCAGAAGGTGGGAAGTTTGGAGAAGTTTTCGTTGATGCCACGGTAGGTCTGCCGCTGATCGTAGCCGCCGTGCTGGAGCGGCTCAAGAAAAGACCGGCCGCGAAAAAGGCAATAATGCAGATCGCAAAGTAGAGACGCGGATTGCCGCGTCTCATTCTCGATAAGTTCAAAGCTATCCCGGTTGACCGAGACCTAGTCTGGCGGTAGGGTGAGGAGAGAACGACTTTAGAGAGGCCAGGACATGACTATCGAAATCAACCGTCCGGAGATCGAGACGCTCATTCGGCAGCGACTGCATAGCGGCGCTTTCGAGAGCGTGGAAGACGTGCTCTTCGATGCCCTGGAATTGCAAAGCGAACGCGAGACCTGGCTCCAGGAGAACAAACAGGCCGTTGACGCCAAGATTGAGCGCGGCCTGGCTCAACTGGATCGGGGCGAAGGCATATCGGGAGACCAACTGCGCGGGCGTCTTGAGGCCGATAAGGCGGCGTGGCTCCGGGACCGCTCCGGTTCGTGAAAACCTATATCGTTGCGCCGGAAGCCGAAGACGATCTCCGGCAGATTTGGCGTTACCTGCTCGGAGAGGCGGGTCTGGCAATTGCCAACCGGATTCAGGTCGAGTTGGTGGACGCCCTCGAGGGCTTGGCCGATGTTCCCGGCAAAGGTCATAAGCGTCCCGACCTCACCGGCCGGGATGTGCTGTTCTTCAGTGTCTACCAATACATGATCGTGTACCAGCGGGCGGAGTTGGTGGAGATCGTCGCCATCCTGCATGGCAAACGCAATGTCAAGCGGCTGCTCAAAGGCAGGATGCCAACATGATCCGCACAAAGAGGACGAGAATATGATGGAATCCCGCCCTTCAAGAAACGAAAGGTGGTCAGCCGGCCAACACCAACTTCAAAGGCAGCGGACAGGAGTGTCCGCTCTACACGGGAATCGCAATCAGTCGAAGATCAGCACCGCCGACGCGATCACCGTAGTCCAAAGCCCGCGCTTATCCCCCACCGCCGACTGCGTCACGTTGGCCGTGCGGACGATCTTATTCGAGATGCGATAGATCTCTTTCTTCTCGTCCCAGGATCGGTCCGAATCAAACTCCACGTTCAGAGTCGTGGCCAGCATTTCGGCGGCGAGTTCTTCGGCGTAATCTCCGGCAGCGTCTTCGGTCTCGCCGAACGAGTGGTGCTCGCTCAGATATCCATAGGTATTGCGATCGGCAGGAATGGCGACGCCAATCGAAGAAGCCAGCAGGCGGTGCGGCTCATGGGTCGAGTTTTCGGCAACCACCGCAAATACGACTTCTCCGGGCGACAGATAGGTGAGTCCCTGCGCGCGTGGGATTAGTTTGCAGTTGGGCGGAAAGATGGAAGAGACTCGCACCAGGTTTTGCGCCGCGATGCCCGCGTCGCGCAAGGCGAGTTCGAATGAGGTGAGGCGCTCCCGGTGTTTCCCCACGCCTTTGGTGAAGAAGATCTTCTTGGGGACCATGTCCTTGCCCAATTCATTTGCCTCCACGAAATTTTGGATTAAGGGGCAAATCTAACACAGCGATTCGTGAAGATTGTATGAAAAAAACAGAAATATCCCCACCCGCCGCGCAACCGCTGGTCTGGCGGCTACAATTCTGCCCGCTACCCTGTGGACTGCCGAGCTGCGTTCGGCTTGGACGGGCGAGGCCGCCCGTCCCCACACGGGCCCTTCGCGGCACTCAAGCCGCGTACGTGTGGGCTTTGCCCGCCGCCAACGGGATGATTGCCGGTTTCACCAAGTCGCGGAAATCGGCAAACTTCATGCGCACCAGTTCCCGGTGCGAACCCGCGTTGAAGGCGATTTCCTTGTCCTCGGCCAGACTCTGGTCGGCGAAAACATCCATGCCGTAGAGATTGCCGAAGGGCGGCATAGACCCGGTTTCGCAGTCGGGGAAACGGTCGCGAAATTCGTGCTCCGTGGCCAGTTCCACCGAGTCGACCCCGAGATATTTTTTCAGCCGGTACAAGTCTACGCGGAGCGAAGCCGGCACCACCGCCATGGCAAGACGTCCATCCACCATGACCATGACCGTTTTCGCCAACTCTCTTCCGGGTGTGTGGGTAAGGGCAGCAATCCCCTGGGCTGTGTAAGCCACCGAGTGCGAGATCACCAGATATTGAATGCGGTTACGATCCAGGAATTCCCGAAGCATGGAAAGAGGCACAGACACCTCCCGTCCGAACCGCTAGCCAGAACGCTTCTGAAGGACTGCCGAAGCAAGCTTCGCGGGTCGGCGCCGGCTCCATTATGCGCTTCTCCGAGGCCGGGAAGGTAGTGAAATTTCGAAGCCGACGGAAGGCCAGCTAAAACCGGTAAACAACGCGGAGCAGAAACTGGGGGAAGCTAGGGAGGAATGTTCACTTTTTGCCGCGAAACGCCGCGAACGATGCGCTCTTGGGGGGAGAGCGGGTCCTATCCTGCGACCGTCACGCGGCTTCTTTCGTGGCGGGCTTCGTGACCATGGAGTGCGCGGCTTCTCTCGACCGCGATCCCACGATCCTCATTTCATGCCAGTCGTAGCGAAATTCCTTGCCGCAGTCCAGGCAAGCCACATAAGTGCCCGTCCGCTGAGCCTGGGGAGTGCGGCGCGAACCGGCGCGTACCGTGATGGGAAAACTGTACCGAGCGTGCCGGCAACCAAACATGGCGTCCATCAATTTCGAAATCATCGGGGTGACCTCCACAGAGCCCACACAACTAAAGAGCGACAAAACCCGCTCGTCCCTTCGCCTCAACATCCAGAACGAGCTTCAAGCGTTTAGATTCCTTTTGTCCGAAAAAGGTTCTGACGACGGGTAGCTCCGCAGGTGCATTCCTTAGACGCACCAGAATCAAGCACTTGCGCTCCTTTAGCGGGATCGTGGCAAGAGCGGTCGCAGAAAGAACACTCGTTCGAGTCGGATCTTGGGAAGGGCACGACACTCGTGCCGATTCTGGCATCAAGTCTTGGGCGGCGTCTGTGACCGCGACCACAATGGTTTTGTTCAATTAACTCGGAACGGTGTTCGAATGGCAGACGCCGAACGCAAAAAGCACATCTCGGGCGCTAAAGCGCGCACACTTTACCGGCTTAACGGCACGACTGAAGTCGTGCCCTTCCCGAAACCCCATCGGAACAATGAAGTGCGAATTTGGGAGTTCAGCTTTTCTGCGGCTCGGATTTCTTGTTTTTGTGCGCCGAGCACTTGCTCATGATGGCCGACCGGAGCCGCGTGCGCAGGTCCTCGGGCAACTCGTAGAGCTCCGAGTCGCGATAGATTTCGATGGTCTTGCGAGTGGTATCGCAGACGACGTAGCAGTTATGGCACCACGCCAGATGGTCGTCGAGTTCGGACTTGGTCCGGGCGTCGAGCACGCCATCGAGATAATTGGTCAGCTCGTCAAGAAACTCAGAACACTTCACTGGTCGCCATCTCCACTCGCCCGTTTCTGAAAGTAGCGGTTGAGCCGCTCGCGCAATTGCAGGCGCGCCCGCAGCAATCGCGACTTTACCGCCGGGATGCTCAACTCCAGCGCCTGGGCCGTCTCTTCGGTCGAGAGACCTTCCACGTCGCGGAGCACGAACACCGTCCGGAAGCCCGACGGCAGCCCTTGAATGGTTCGAGTCAGAATGTCCCGCAACTGAGCCTGGTTATACATCTGCTCAGGATTGGGGCTCCAATCCGCAACCTCGCGGGGCAGCGAGTCGTCTTCGGTCTTGACTTCTTCGTCGAGAGAAACCGTGCGTTCCGGTTTTCTCCGGCGCAACTTCATCAGCGCTTCGTTGACCGCAATCCGCACCAGCCAGGTATAAAACTTGGACTGTTCCTGGAACTTCGCCAGGTTCCCATACGCCTTGAGGAACGCTTCCTGCACTACATCTTCAGCGTCCTCGCGATTCTGCGTAATGTGCTGCGCTATGCGGAAAACGTTGCGATCGTAGCGCCGTACTAATTCTTCAAACGCTTGATCGTCGCCGCGCTTGGCCCGCCGCACCAGCGCCATTTCTTCGCTGACCGGCTCTATGTTGGGTTGGATGGTACTCATTCGTAACTTGATGCAGATTTTTCCGACACCACGACCGATTCTTGAAATGCTATTGTACTTGAAATACCCGATACGCAGCACCCAGTACCCAGAAGAAACACCCGAGCGCGGTCGCTGGCTACTGGAACTGGCAATTGGGTACTGGCGGTCAGGTACCAAGGTGTCCCGAGAACGCCGGTAAGCGGCCTTATAATCAAGGGTTAGAGGGCTGCTCCCTTTTTCCCCCAAAGCTTTACCTCGGAGTACGCATGCCCGGAGGACGCATGAAGGAGCGCGGTCGGATTGAGCCAAGTTCGATTGAGCCAATCGTGGAGCGGGTTGTCGGCCAGGTTCTAGACAGCCACGCAGCCCAACTGCGCACCGAGATTGTCCGCCGGGTCATGGAAGAGATCGCAGCCGCACCCGCCGAGCCCGCCAGTTCCGATACCGCCTCCGCTCCGGCCGATTTGGCGCGTGCCGTGGCCGAAATCCAGATGGGCGCCTCGCAACGCGAGATTCTGCGTGCCTTGCTCGATACCAGCTCTCGTTATGCGGCCCGAGTCGCGCTCTTTGTCGTCAAGGGCAACCATGCCACCGGTTGGCAGGGACGCGGCTTTGCCCACGACGATGCGGTGAAGGATTTCGCTCTCGACGAGAACGCTCCTGCGGTCACACGTGCGATCGGCCGCGTCATCGGGGATAGTGCAGTGGCGAGTGTTCCGGTGGCTGACCTCGACGCGCGTTTTCTGCAGGTAGTCGGAACCCCGGCCAGCGGCGAAGGCCGGATTCTACCCTTAATCCTCAAAGAGAAAGTTGCCGCCCTGGTCTACGCCGACAGCGGAACCGAGGTGGCCGGCGCGCTCGATGCCGGCGCGCTCGAACTGCTCGTGCTTTCCACCAGCGCATGGCTCGAGGTCAACTCGCTTCGCAAGCAAGCGCACAAGGAATCGCCGGCGACGCATGCAGACAGTCACAGCGTCCCAACCGGCGAGGCGCAGCCCCAACCATCTCCGGCGTACCCTCCACCGGCTTTCAACGATCCCTTTGCCTCGCATACGCCTGGCCACGCCATGGCAGCGGCGGCGTCCGTTGCCGGCTCCGCCGTGGAATCTGTACCGGCCGAGCCGCTCCCCATCGGTCACGCCGCCACGGAGGCCACACCCGGCGCGATGCCGGTTTCCTCCACCTCGGCCTCGACCGAAGATCAGGAAGTCCATCGCAAGGCGCAGCGTTTTGCCCGCCTGCTGGCCGACGAAATCAAACTTTATAATCAGGCCAAGGTTGCCGAAGGCCGGAAACATCAAGATCTCTACGACCGTCTGAAAGATGCAATCGAGAAAAGCCGTGCCACGTACCAAAAGCGTTACGGCAACACCGTTGCCGCTTCCGGCAATTACTTTCAACATGAAATAATACGAAGTCTCGCAGAAGACGACGTTTCCATCATGGGTGCCAACTTTCGGCAGTAGGTAGGGTTTGAGTGCGCCGTTTTGCAGTCCTGGCTTTCGCTGGAATTTTTTCGTTGGAATTTTCTCCCTCGGTCGGGCTTAGCATTGTGCCGCCCGCGGTAGCCCAGTCCAAATCTTCTGTAGAGACGGAGCTTGCCCCGTCTCCCGCTGCCAGCGCACCCGCCCAGAGCACAGCGTCGGAAAACGCGGCGTCCAAACCCGCCTCAACCAAAAGCGCGCCAACCAGGAACCCGTCAGTCAAGAAGAAGACCGCCGGTTCCGCCGGTGCGAAGAACAAGAAAAGGCGCAGAACCATTTCTCCCCGCGTGCGCCGCGTCCGGCAGGCCTTTGTCGCCTCCGCCAATCTTCGTCCCATGGCGCAGCAGTTGTTGCAGAACCGCACTCCCACTGCCTATGCCGGAGTCGAGGCCTACGCCCGCCGACACTCTAAAGAAGATGCCGGAGCATTAGCCTGGCTGGTAGTGGGCTACGCCCGCACGCTCGATCACGATTACGGCAAAGCCATCGACCCGTTCAACCGGGCCAAGGCCGGCGCCAGCGAACTAGGAGACTACGTTGCCTATCACCTCGGCGAAGCCTACCTGAAAACTGCGCACAATGCCGAGGCGCTCTCCACGCTGGCCGATTTCAGCAAGAACTTTCCCGATTCCCTTCTGATCCGCGACTCCCACCTCGTCTATGCCAACGCCTTGCTGGAGGAAGGCCGCGCTCAGGAGGCAGCCGCTCTGCTCGAAAAAGACCGTGCCCCCGTGCGCAGCGATGTGGAACTCGCCATCGGGCGCGCCTACGAGGCGGCGGGCGACAAAGAGAAGGCGGCAACCGCTTTCCGCAACGTGCACTTCAACCTTCCCGTTAGTTCCGAGGCCGATGCGGCGGGAACGGAGCTGCGCAAGCTAGGCATCTCCGGTTCCGTCGCCGAGCGCCGCACCCGCGCCGATCTGCTGTTCAAGGCCAAGCACTATGCCGATGCGGCCCACGATTACCGCGAACTCGTAAACGAGGTTAGCCCCGCGGATCGTCCGCAGGTCCAACTGGCACTTGCGGGGGCGCTCGAAAAAAGCGGTGGCAGCCGCGAGGCTCGCCAGATTCTGATCGCCATGGGAGCGCAAACCGGACACGCCGAAGCCGAACGACTCTACCTGCTCAGCGAGACCCAGCGTTCCACCAGCGATGACGAGGCGGTCGAACACACGCTCAACGAGTTGCGCCGTTTTGGTCCGGCGAGTCCGTGGCTGGAGCAAGCGCTGCTTTCGGCCGGAAACACGAACCTGCTGAAGCGCGATTACGATCGCGCGATCGACTACTTCCGCGAATTGCAGCAGCGCTTTCCGAACGGCGGGCACGCCTCTTCCGCCCACTGGAAGGCCACATGGCTGGCCTTCCGTCAACTCCGAATCGAGGAGGCCCGGCAAGGTTTCGAGCACCAAATCGCGCTCTATCCCGATTCCGCGGAAGTTCCCAACGCGCTCTACTGGCGCGCGCGCGTCGCCGAAGAAGAAGGCAACCCCGCGATGGCGCGGGCGTTTTATCAGAAGCTCTCCGACCGCTTTCGCAACTACTATTACGCAGAGTTAGGCCGCCAGCGCCTGAAAGGCTTGCATGGAGCGGGTGACGCACCGAAAGAAGACGCGCCGCACTACGCCTTGCTCGACCACATTTCTCCGCTGTCCAGCGCGGTGAAAATTACCGCCACCGATCCTCCCGACGATAACCTGCGCGTAGAACGGGCGCGCCTGCTTTCCAACGGCGGGCTAGCGGATATGGCGGTACGTGAATTGCAGGCCGCCGCCAGTCAAGAAGGTGGATCCTGGGCGCCGCCCGAGATGGCGCGCGTCTACCAGGACCTCGGCCGCTATGATCGCGGCATCGAAATCATGAAGCACTCGACGCCCAACTATTTCGCCGTCGACCTTCCCGACCTGCCCCGCCCCTACTGGGAAGCGCTTTTCCCCAAAGCCTACTGGACCGACCTGCGCAAGTATTCGCTGCAGAACGGCCTCGATCCCTATCTGGTCGCGTCGCTCATCAGGCAGGAGTCTGAGTTCAACGCGCTGGCCCTTTCCCGAGCCAACGCCGTAGGCCTGATGCAGCTTCTGCCCAAGACGGGAAAGACGGTCGCCAAGCAAGTCAAGCTCAGGGGATACAGCGCGCCGCAGTTGTTCACGCCGGCCGTGAACCTCCAACTCGGCACGCGCTACTTTAAAGACATGGTCGACAAGTACAACGGGCAGTTCGAGTACGCCCTGGCCGCCTACAATGCCGGCACCGACCGCGTAGCGGACTGGCTGGGACAAGGCCACTACCGCGATCCGCAAGAGTTCGTCGAGTCCATCCCTTTCACCGAAACCCGCGAATACGTGCAAGCCATCCTGCGAAATGCGAGCGTCTACCGGCAACTCTACGGGGCGCCGTAGCGCGGTTGCGTAAGGACAGCCGCCCTCAGCTGTCCGGCGGGGCGACTCGGCAACGGCAAACCTTCCCCGACAATTTTCGAATTCTCTCGTTATAACACGATGTTCGTGTTACACTATATTCGTGTCATCCATTCGCCGTTTGCGCAACGTAACCGTAACCCTGGAAGAAGACGTGGCCCAGTGGGCCCGAATCGAGGCCGCGCGCCACGATACCAGCGTCTCGCGGCTGCTCGGCGCACTTCTGAAGAAGCGCATGTCGGTCCAGGGCGCTTCCGCCGCGGATGCGGTGGAACGGCTGGCAAGCTTCGGCCACCGCCACCGGCTCTCTTTGCGCGGACTCAAAATCAAGGACTTGATCAATGAGGGACGCCGATGAGCCGCTTTGTCCTCGACGCTTCCGTCGTCCTGACCTGGTGTTTCCCCGATGAGAATGCCGCCACGGCGCAGCGTGTCGCCGGCATGTTCAAGCAAGGCGACACTGCCGTTGCACCCTCATTCTGGCCGCACGAGGTCCTGAACGCCTTGCTGGTGGGAGAAAAACGTAAGCGCATTTCCAAAGAGTTGGTGCGCAGCTTCCTCGACGACCTGGCAACGCTCCCCATCGTGCTGGAACAGCTTCCCGCTGGAGTTGTTTTTGGCAGGATCAAACGCCTCAGCCGCGAGCACGGCCTAACCGCGTACGATGCGGCTTACCTCGATCTGGCTCTGGATAGCGGATTGCCGCTTGCAACCTTAGACGAGGACTTGGCGCGGGCTTCGAAGAAAACGCGTGTGCGCCTGGTGCAGGCCTGAGTAAAACACTTGACCCTAGGCCGACTGGTGGCTGGGCGACTTGGTAAACAAAATCTCAAACACCAGCAGCCCCGCTCCCACCACAATCGCGCTGTCGGCCACATTGAAGGCTGGCCACTGGTGTGGGCCTATGTAGAAGAGGAGAAAATCCACCACATGCCGGCTGACCAGGCGGTCCCATAAATTGCCCACCGCGCCACCCAGAATCAACGACAGGCCGATTCCGGTTGAGGTCAGACTGTGGCTGTTTTTCCAGAGCAGCAGCGAGACGATCAGGAGTGCAATGATGGAAAACGCAATCAGCAGCCCGACTTTCCATTGCGAGGGAGAATCCGCAAAAATCCCAAACGCGGCACCCGGGTTTTCGGCGTGGATGATGCGAAAAAATCCAGGAATGACGGGAACGCTGTCGTGCAAGGAAAGCCGACGCGCGATCGTCCACTTGGTGGCGCGATCGAGAGCGATGACCAACAACGCGATCAGGAAATGATATTTGCGCATGACCCTAGGTTGTCATCCTGAGCGAAGCGCAGGACCTGCTTGTCGCGGCGTCAAGTCGCTTCGCT
>JBAVVP010000506.1:0-14775 GCA_049697355.1 Terriglobales bacterium | reverse complement strand
AAGCGAAGGACCTGCTGTTCGCCGCCAAAAGCAGGTCCTTCGCTTCGCTCAGGATGACAATTCATGAAGAGGTTAGCTCGGGGAGGTTTTGTGCGCCGACGGCCGGTTCAAATCGCTCTGTTCGTCCTGTGCATCGCGGTCGTGTTCTTCTTGACCATTCCGCGGCTGGTGGACGAGGACCAGAATAAAGTTGTGAAGAAGCCGCCCTACGCGGCGTCCGCGCGGGCGCTGAATCTGCACAAACAGCTCACCATCGCCGATCTTCACGCCGATTCGCTTTTGTGGGGCCGCGATCTGCTGGAGCGCAGCGCTTACGGCCACGTCGACATTCCGCGCCTGGCGGACGGCAACGTTGCCTTGCAAGTGTTCTCGCTTCCCACCAGGAGCCCGGCGGGCTTGAACATTGAGAGTAACGGCGACAAGAACGATCAGATTTTCTGGCTGGCGATTGTCGATCGCTGGCCTCCTGCCACCTGGAACAGCCTCACCGAGCGGGCTCGGTATCAGGCGCGCCGCCTGCATCGGTTCGCGGGTGGATCGCACGGCGGCTTTGTGGTGATTGAAAATTCTGCCGATCTCTCCAACTACCTGGAACGCCGGCGGCTCAATGGCCGGCTGACGGCCGGATTGCTTTCCATTGAAGGCGCGCACGCACTCGACGGCAATCTGGAAAATCTCGACGTTCTCTACCGCGCCGGCTACCGCATGATGTCGCCCAGCCATTTCTTTGATAACGATATTGGAGGCTCCTCGGCGGGAGTCCATAAAACCGGTCTCACCGACAAAGGCCGAGAGTGGGTGCGGCAAATGGAAGCCCGGCACATGATCGTGGACTTGGCCCATGCGTCGGCCAGGACGATTGACGACGTGCTGGCCATCGCCAACCGTCCCGTGGTCGTTTCGCACACCGGCGTAAAGGGCACATGCAACAACAACCGCAACCTGAGCGACGATCAGATTCGCGCGGTCGCGGCCAAGGGCGGCTTAATCGGCATTGGGTATTGGGACACGGCAACCTGCGGAACCGATGCCCGGGCGATCGTAAAAGCGATGCGCTATGTTTCCGACCGGGTGGGCGTGGAACACGTGGCGTTAGGTTCGGATTTTGATGGAGCCACCACCGCTCCCTTTGACACGACCGGATTGGTCGAGATCACCGATGCCATGCTCGAGGCGGGCTATTCCGAGCAGGAAATCCGCAGCATCATGGGAGAAAACGTGATGAAGTTCTTGCATGCGAATTTGCCCTAGAAGTAGCGCCGGTTGGTGGAGAGCCGGGCGTCCCCGCCCGGCTGGACGGGCGAGACGCCCGTCCCTCCACCGTATGACTCAAGGAGTGTCACATCTTAAATTCTCCCCACACGAGTTAGTTGCCGACGAAGCGCAGATAGAGGTCGCGGTCGTCGCGGCAGGTTTCCGCCATTTGCTTCACCTTCTCCCACGCCTCTAACTGCGACTCGTCGCGGACGCGCTCTTTCGCACGATCCCATTCCTGGAGGAAGGCTTTCATCTGCAGGTGGTTGAACACGGTTTTGCCGAAACGATCAATGCCGCTGAGCAGCACGAAATCTTCATGGCCGGCGGCGGGAACCACGCCGTGCAGCATAACCCACTCGCTGCGTTCGCCAAGATCGTCTTCCAGCTTTACGACCAGGGACATCGTTATCCTCACCCCGAGGCAGAACTACTCGCCGCAATGTACCAGCCCCAGAGGAAGTTGTCCAAGGGAATAGCTTGCGTAGGAACGGACGCATTCGGGAGCCTGCCCTGAGCGGAGCCGAAGGGTCCAGCCGAGCAAAGCTCGGCGTGCTTTTACGCTTCCGCGACCCGGGTGCCGTGCTGAAAGTGGTATTGCAGAATCTTCGCGGCCAAGGCGGGGCTCACACTCTGTCCTTGCGCTTCGACCGAACGCACCACTTCTCCACGGCAGATCACTTCAGTGGCCGCGAGTCCGGCAATTTCCGCCGGCAGCACCAGGCTGATCTCCAGGAGTGCGTTCGGACTGAGCAATTCCTGCGCCTGGAACAGCAATCCGGAGCGGCTGATGTTTTCGGTGGTGCCCGGGCGCCAGTTCTCTTCTCCCAGCGGACGATAACGCAGCGGCAGATGGAGATTGAAACGGCGAGCTCGGAACGGTGGAACCTTTCTTTCCGCAACCACGCTTGCACCCGTGCGGGACGGCATCGCGACCTCCAGGGGGATGGGCTCGGAATCCAGCACTTCGCGGACGCGGTCTTTCAGCGCCGGAAGGCTGAACGGTTTTTGCAGCAAGTTAACGCCGGCATCGAGCGTCCCGTCATGACCAATGGCATTCTCCGTGTAACCCGACATGTAGAGCACCCGGATGTCAGGGACCAGCTTGGCAATATTGGTGGCCAATACGCGGCCATTCATCCCGGGCATAATCACATCCGTGAGCAAGAGGTCGATGGTGCCCTGGTAACCGTCCACGATTTGCAGGGCCGCGGCACCGTCCTCGGCTTCGAGGATTTTGTAACCCTGCGTTTCCAGATATTGGCGGGCCAGACGCCGCAGGTGGGTTTCATCTTCGACCAGCAGAATGGTCTCCTGCCCATGATCGGGGCGGGGAAGGCCGAGAGAATCCTGCGCCGCAGCAACCTCTTCGCGCCCATCGACTCGCGGGAAATAGGTACGGAAGGCCGTGCCGCGCTGCGGCTGGCTGTCGACGAAGATAAATCCGCCGCTCTGCTTCACGATGCCGTACACGGTGGAGAGGCCGAGGCCGGTGCCTTTGGCGCCCTTGGTGGTAAAGAAAGGCTCGAAGATGCGGGACTGGGTCTCGCCGTCCATGCCGATGCCGGTGTCACTGATGGCGATCATGATGTACTCGCCCGGGGTAAGCGGGGTGTGAGTCCGCGCGAAATTTTCGTCGAGCGTGACGTTGGCGGTCTCGATCGTCAGCTTGCCCCCTTGCGGCATTGCGTCGCGAGCGTTCACCGCAAGATTCATGATCACCTGGTCGATCTGCCCGGGATCGGCGCGGACCGCGCCCAGTCCGGGGCCGGGAACCATCACCAGATCGATATCCTCGCCGATCATGCGGGTGAGCATTTTCAGATTCTCGGCAACTACCTCGTTGAGGTCGAGCACCTTGGGCGCCAGCATCTGTTTGCGGCTGAAGGCCAGCAATTGCCGGGTCAGAGAAGTGGCGCGCTGCGTGGCATTGGAGATTTCCTGCGCCGGTCCGCGCAGCCGGGGATCGGGCCCGAGACGCTCCAGCAGAAACTCGGAGTAGCCGGAGATCACCATCAGCAGATTATTGAAGTCGTGCGCGATGCCGCCGGCGAGGCGGCCGATCGCTTCCATCTTTTGCGCCTGACGGAATTGCAGTTCCAGGGTGCGGGTTTCCGTAACGTCTTCCATAAAAATCTCGAAGGTGCCTCCGGTTTTGCCGTTCGCAATCGAGCGGCCGGAAATGCGCGCCACAATCGCCGCGCCATCCTTCCGTACGCACTCCGTGGTCAGGTCGTTGAATGCTTTGCCCGCGTGAAAATAATCGGCAGTTTGAAACCATTGCTGGGCATCGGCGTACAGGCTTCCCAGATGCCGGCCCGTGAGCTCGGCCGCGCTGTCATAGCCCAACATCGCCACCAGCGCGGGGTTTGCGTCCTGCAGCGTACCGAAGGCATCGCAACGGCAGATGCCGTACGGCGCGTTCATCACCAGCGAGCGAAAATTCGTTTCTGACCGGCGCAAGCTTTCCTGCGCGGCGCGAAGGGCGGCGTTGAACCAGCAGATCAGCAGGGCCACCGCGAAGAACAAGGCGAGGTGCGCGATCGCCTTGCGATACTCGCTCGGAGTCAGTTCTCCGGCGAACGAATAATAGGCGCTGACGGTGAGCGCAAACGAGGTGGCGGCGAGTCCCGGCTTCCATCCCCCGTACCAGGCACTCACCATGACCGCGACCGCGAACACCACCAGGCGGCTCTCCGCGATATCGGAGAAAAACAAGGTTGGGATGAGGGCCAGAACCGCGCTGAGGAGAGCGACTCCATAGCGCAAGAGGGGATCGCGCGAAGGAGGTACGGCCAAGCTGCGGATGAGGGGGAGTTTCATTCGCATGGATTCATGCTAAGCGCCTACCGCGCGCCCAGCGAGTTACGCCAGTCCACCGCAGATTCTCGGTGGCACAGTGGCCATAGGTACACCAACCAGAAAGAACAAAAGAACGATGGAGTGCCGGGTATCCGCGCCCGGCTGGACACGCGAGATACCCGTGCCTCCGTAAATCGCTCAACCTGGGGCAACGCTCGGCCAGAAGGGAAACGCCTTGCCAACAGCCTAATCTCAAACCTCGTTCCCGCAAAACTCTTTCGTACAAATTTCCGTTTGGCGAACATCGGCGAGCAACAGGACTTGCAACCGTGGCCGGCAACGACGAAACTAACGGGCATAACCGGCAGCACTTCAGGGAATATCCGAATGAATATCGGTATTTTCGGCGGTAGCTTCGATCCCATCCATCGCGGACATCTGGCCCTGGCCCAGGCGGCCGCCAACCGCTACTCGCTGCGGCAGGTGCTGTTTGTTCCGGCGAATGTTCCTCCCCATAAACAGAAACAGCCGCTCACAGCATTCATCCATCGTTATGCCATGGTGGCGCTCGCAACCCAGGACGAAAAACGATTCGTGCCGTCGCTACTGGAGGCCCCAGAATTCGCAACCACACACGTAGGGACGGACGCATTCGTCCGTCCCGCCAAGCGCACCGGGGCCCCCGTCAAGCCCGGTGTTGGCTTGACGGGGTGGAGAAGCGAGGCAGCTGCGAACTACTCCATCGACACGGTTCGACACCTGAAACAAACCCTCAAGAAATCGGACCGTTTATTTTTCCTGATCGGAATGGATGCCTTCCGCGACGTCGCAAAATGGCGCGAGGCGCGCGCGCTTCTCGGAGAATGCGATTTCATCGTGGCCAGCCGTCCCGGATATTCGTTGCGCGCCGAGTCGTTGCCGGAAGGTTTGCGCCCCCCGGCGGCGGTGACGGGCCCGTTTCATAAGCAGCCCGCAAAAGGTGATCTCGTTCTTCCCGGCGTCACCCTGCACCTGCTGGAAGGCGTCAACCAAAGCGCCTCCGCAACCGCGATTCGGGCAGCCGCGGCCGAGGGCAAGCCGCTGGCACGATGGCTCGACCCGCGCGTAGCGGATTACATCCGGAAGCACGGACTGTATCGCAGATAATATCTCGCGTAGGGACGGACGCATTCGTCCGTCCAAGGCGAACGCAGCTCGCCAGGGTTGCGCACATTCCTTCCAAGCATCCTCCATGCATTGAAAGGGCGCGGCGGACCTTCGCTCCCCACTCCGCCGCACGCAGGTTACAATCAATACGCCCGTATGAGAAAAAAGGACGACCTCCAACACCAGGTGGCTGAAGCCCTCCTCGCCTGCCAGGACAAACAAGCGCAAGATGTCGCGATTCTCCAACTGGAAAAAGATTCAGGAGCGTTTACCGACTATTTTGTGATGTGCAGCGGCGCAAATCCCCGGCAGATCCAGGCCATTGCCGACGCGGTGGACGAGCGCCTGGAAGCGCTAGGTCTGCGCGTAACTCACTCCGAGGGCTACAAACAGGCGGAGTGGGTGCTGCTCGACTACGTCGACTTCGTCGTTCATATTTTCTCCGAGAAAGCCCGCCAGTTCTACGATCTGGAACGCCTGTGGAAGTCGGCCAAACGCCGGGAGCCGGCGGAATTGCTGGCCAAACCGAAGGCGCGGCGGACGACGGCGATCCCATCCACATCCCCTTCTCCGGCGCCCAGGAATGCGCGCAAGAAGAAAAACTGAAATGTCGGCTTCGAATCCAGCCCCGTGGGGTTCTTCGTTCCGCCTGGTAGCTGCGGAAAAGTGGAAGGCAAAATCAGCCGCGATGGGCGGCGAGCTCACTCGCGCTCTGGTGGAATACTCGCGTCCGTTGCCAGGTATGCGCGTCATCGATCTGGCCAGCGGCACCGGCGAGCCTGGGATCAGCCTGGCGGCGCGGGTTGGCCCGCTGGGTTCGGTCACAGCGGTCGATCAGAGTTCGGACCTGCTCGCCATCGCCTCCGAGCGAGCTCGCAACAAGAAACTCTCCAACTTCACGACTCAGCAGGCGGACGCCCACCAGTTGCCGCTGGCCGACCGGAGCTTCGATCTCGCTACCTGCCGCTTTGGCGTGATGTTCTTCAGCGATGTCGAACGAGCGCTGGCGGAACTCCGCCGCGTCTTGAAGCCCGGAGCTCGCGCCTGCTTCGCCGCCTGGGGCTCGATGGAACAGCCCTACTGGCAGACCACGATGAAGATTGTGCACCAGCACGTCGGCGGGGCCATGCTTCTGCCAGGAAGCGCCGACCCTTTTCGATTCTCGGCCGCAGGCTCTCTCTCGAAAGTGCTGCGCACCGCGGGATTTCACGACGCAGAAGAGTCGACTCAGAATCTGCCCTGGACCTGGCCGGGAGACACGGAAGAAGTTTTCGAATATTTTTGCGCTGTGTCAGCTCCGTTCCGGCCGATGCTGGAGCGAGTTCCGGCGGACCAGTGGCCGGTGATTCGCGCTCAGGCGAAGGCGGCGATCGAGCAATATCGCGTAGGGGACGAGATTCGTTTCGGCGCCGACGTGGTTCTGGCGTCGGGAAAAGCCTGAGTAGCATACCGGCTGCGAGACTCCAGCCCCGGAGGGGCGACCGAACTTAGCCCAGCGCTTCAGCGCTGGGGAAAGGTCCAAGTAGAATCAAGTCCCGGAGGGACGACTGAGTTCTGGCCCGAACCCTGATATTCCCATGAAGATCAAAGTCGCATGGATCGGGAAGACGAAAGAACCGGCGATCGAGGCTTTAACCAACGAGTATCTGAAACGCATTTCGCGCTACGCCGACGTTGCCGGACTGTCCCTGAAAGACGAAGCCGCAATTTTATCCCTGGCCAGCGGAAAAGAACGCCACCAGCTGGTTCTTCTCGATTCGCGCGGAAAACAGCTCTCATCCGAAGAGCTAGCAGAGTTTATGGAACGCGAGCAGCTGAACGCGATTCCGCTCGTGTTCGCCATTGGTGGCAGCGACGGCTTCAGCGAACAAACGCGGCGTCACTCTGGATTTACCCTGTCCCTTGGGAAGATGACACTGCCCCACGAACTCGCCCGTGTGGTTCTGGTCGAGCAACTCTACCGAGCTTTCACCATTCTTAAGCGTCATCCCTACCATTTGGGGCATTAACCTTATGGTAACGGGGCAGCGTCCAGTCAGCCCCATGGCCGCGCACCTCGATTTCGAGCCCCGATGTACCTCTGGCAGCTTCCCAGCGTCCGAAACCTAGCTTACTGTGTTTGTGAACAGGCGAAACAAGTCTGAATTTGTTGACGAGGCCCTCCCCCAATGAAAAATCCGTACGACGTATTACGAATGAAAGAACAGGAACTGTTGCGAGTCCGCAAAGAGATCGAGGCTCTGCGGATCGCCGCGCGTTTGCTGGGCGCCGAGGATCCAGCCGCAGCCAAGGGTGAAGGTCAGCCGCAGCTGTCACGAGTCGTCGAAATGCCCTAGAGGATCTACTCCCCGTTGCACCAGAGGCGGACGGAAGCCAAAACCGTCCGCCTTCGTGGCTGGAGAAGGGCCGGCTCCATAAGGATTCCTGCCAAGACTCGTCTCACTTCTGTCGCAATTCCTTGATCACCGGGCCGGCGAGCCGGAAATGATACAAAGGAACAAGAAAGATAACCGCGAAACACAGGGGCACGACGATCCGCTCATAGCCCGGAAAGTATCCACCCTTGCCGCTCCAGTAGAGAAAGAGCGGTGCAAAGCTGACCGAAACCCCCTGCAGGGCAACAATTACGAAGTAGAGCGGCGAACGAGCGATCTTCGCCGAAGTTGAATCGATCTCGACGGTCACTTTTTCCATTCGGTTCCTTCCGTGGAGGCACCTGTGCCTTCCTGCGCCAACATATCAAGCAGGCCGCAAAGTTACCAACTTACCGGCGGGTGGTGGGTCAGTTTGAATCACTATGACTCTTTTAGGCGGACGGAAGCCAAAACCGTCCGCCTTTCTGTTGGTGTGGAAAAAATCGATTTAATAACGACTATTCCCGCAGACGGGACTATATTGTCCTGTCATGTCAACCACGCAAACGCTGACCGCACCTGCGGCAGCAGGCGGTAACGCAAAACCGCATGACGGACGGCTGGTATGCCTCGATGTTTTTCGCGGGCTCGCAGTCGCCGGCATGATTCTCGTCGACAACCCAGGCAGCGACGACAAGGCTTACTGGGCCATCAAACACGCGGAATGGAATGGCTGGTCGCCCGCTGATTTTATCTTTCCGTCTTTCTTGTTCCTGGTCGGCGTGTCCATGGTGTTCTCATATTCGGCGAGATTGCGCCGAGGCGAATCGCGGGGACAGATCTTGCTCCACGCTTTCAAAAGAAGCCTGATTCTGATCGCGGTTGGGCTCTTCGTAAACGGCTTCCCATTTATTGGCGCCGATTGGCACAGCTATCGTTTTGAGGGAGTGACCCAGCGCATTGCACTTTGCTATTTTGCCGCCGCGATTCTCGTGCTGTGGTCCAACCGCCGCGGACAAATCATCGCCATCGCCGCTTGTCTATTGGGATATTGGGCGATACTGCGCTTCCTGCCGGTACCAGGTTTCGGCATGCCCGGACGCGATGTACCCTTCATGGACCAGAATGGAAACATCGCCGCTTGGCTCGACCGCAAGCTGTTCATGGGACATCTCTACAACGGCAACCGCGATCCAGAAGGAATCATCCACACCATCCCCGCCATTGCCACCACCCTGATTGGAGTGCTGACTGGCTGGTGGCTGCGCTCCGGACGAAGCCGCGGCACCATCGCAATCCGCATGTTGCTCTTCGGAATTCTCGGCTTGGTTGCTGGCGAGGTCTGGAACGTGTGGTTCCCCATCAACAAAAATCTTTGGACCAGTTCGTTCACGCTATTCAGCGCTGGCTTCGCTCTCGTGTTTCTCGCTTTGCTGTATTGGATACTCGAAATCAAACAGTGGCGCGGCGCGTGGACGATGCCGATTCTGGTTTTCGGAATGAATGCAATCGCGGGATTCGTCGCCGACTCGTTCGTGTACGGGCCCGGCTACACCTTCACCGTAAAAGGAGCGAATGGAACCGCCGTTCTCTGGCACGACGCCGCCCAGGACAGATTGCTGCAGTTGGTCCCGAATCCCGCCAACGCATCCCTGTTATATTCCGTGGGCGCAATTTTATTTTGCTGGGTTTTGCTATGGCTTCTCTGGCGCAAGAAGATCTTCCTCAAGGTCTAAGGCTGACTTTGTAACTGTGTAATTTGGCAATCTGCTAACTTGAGCCCCTTGGGTTGGGCCGCGATCTCGGGTCTTCAAATTACACAATTACCAAATTACAAATTCCTTAGCGCGTGCATCACTGTCCGCGTACAATAATTGATTCGGCTTATGTCGGACCTCCACCGTGGTCTCATCATCGTGAATACCGGCCCCGGCAAGGGAAAGACCACGGCCGCCATGGGGACGGCGCTGCGAGCCGTCGGGCAGGGGATGCGCGTCCTGATGCTGCAATTCTTGAAGGGCTCGTGGCATTACGGCGAACTCGATGCGGTCAAGGCTTTTGGCGACAAGTTCATCCTCAGGCAGATGGGACGCGGCTTCGTGAAAGTCGGCGCCGAGAAGCCCGACCCGGAAGATGTGCGCATGGTGGAGGAGGCCTGGGCCGAGGCCGAGAAAGCGATCCAATCCGGCGAATGGGATCTGGTGGTGCTCGATGAAATCAATTACGCCATCAGCTACGGCATGTTGGACCCGGCGAAAGTGGCGGAGTCTCTAAAGCACAAGCCGGAGGCGGTCCACGTCATCTTGACCGGAAGGAGCGCGCATCCGACAATTGTCGAGCTAGCCGACACCGTGACCGAAATGCGCCAGGTCAAGCACGCCTACGAGAAGGGCGTGATGGCGCAGAAAGGAATCGAATACTAGCTTTCAGCTCTCAGTAAGAGCCCGGAAAGGTTTTACTGAGAGCTGACGGCTGATAGCTGAGAGCTGCTTTTATGGCTTGGTTCAAGCGACAATCCGGTGAGTTAGACACTTCGGGCGAGCGGACAGTCCGCACCGAGGGCTTGTGGGTGAAGTGTGACAACTGCCGCCAGATTATCTGGAAGAAGGACCTCGAAGAAAATCTGAACGTCTGCCCGAAGTGCGGCAAGCACTTCCGCATCGACGCCCGCGCCCGCCTGGCGCAGCTTCTCGACGACAATCAATACGAGATCTTCGATTGCGATCTCGCCTCCAACGACCCGTTGAAATTTGTGGACCTGAAACCCTACTCCTCGCGCCTCAAGCAGGCCAAGGCCGGCACGGGCCTCAAAGACGCCGTCATCAATGCCCAGGGCAAGTTGAACGGCCGCCCCGTGATCGTAAGTTCGATGGAATACTCGTTCATCGGCGGCAGCATGGGAGCGGTGGTGGGCGAAGCGATCACCCGCGCCATTGAGAAGGCCATGGAGACGCGGAAGCCCATGATCATCATCTCGGCCTCGGGCGGCGCGCGCATGATGGAAGGCGCGATCAGCCTGATGCAGCTCGCCAAGATTTCAGCCGCGCTGGCGCGCCTCGACACCGCGCGGGTCCCCTACATTTCGGTTTTGACCGATCCCACCACCGGCGGTGTGACCGCGTCGTTTGCCATGCTGGGCGATCTCAACATCGCCGAGCCCGGCGCCCTGATTGGCTTCGCCGGACCGCGCGTGATTGAGCAGACCATCCGGCAAAAGCTCCCCCCAGGTTTCCAGCGCTCCGAATTTCTCCTGGAACACGGAATGCTAGATGCCGTGGTAGTGCGCAAGGATTTGAAAGCCTACATAGCAAGGGCGCTGGACTTCATGGTGCAAGCGGCGTAGCGGCTCACGTAGGGACAGCCGCCCTCGGCTGTCCAGGCGAGCGCAGCTCGCCAGGGTTTCATCAGTCCCCGTCAGGCCACGCTATTCCCTGCTCAGTGCACGGTTTGACCCTTGAGTGTGGTTTTCTGGATAGCGTGAAAACAAAGATTGAAACTATGACGTCCAAGCAAAGAGCCAAAAGCTAAAAGCCAAGAGCTGCCTTTGTCCTACGAAACCGCAGTCGCGCAGATGTACGCGTTGGGCCACGAACTGGCGCAGACGCCGGCGCACAAATTCGATCTGGCACACATGCGCGTGCTGCTGGCGGCGTTGGGACATCCGGAAAATCGCTTTCCAACCGTGTTGGTCGCCGGCACCAACGGCAAGGGTTCCACCGCTGCAACTCTGGCATCCATCCTGCAAGCTTCCGGGCTCAAGACGGGACTCTATACTTCGCCGCATCTGATTCGCATCAATGAGCGGATCTGCCTCAATGGCGAGCCCATCGCCGACGACGATTTCGCCCTCCTCCACGATGTGGTCGACCGCACCGCCGAGCGGCTGGTTGGGGAAGGCGATCTGCCCTGGCATCCCAGCTTCTTTGAGACGCTGACCGCGATCGCCTTTGAATATTTCGCGCGTAACCGGCCCGAGATCGCTGTGCTGGAGGTCGGCATGGGCGGGCGTTTGGATGCCACCAACGTGGTCGAGCCGCGCCTCAGCATCATCACCGACATTGCGCTCGATCATCAGAAGTATCTGGGTGGCACGGTCGCCGAGATTGCGCGCGAAAAAGCTGGCATCATCCGCCCCGGCGGGGTCGTGGTGACGCTGCCGCAATTGCCCGAAGCCAACGACGTGATCGGAAACGCAATTTTGAATGCGGGCGCGCGGGCGGTGAATGCCGTGCCCTATGTGCCGCCCGTGTCGCCCACCGGTGGCCAGTGGCCCGTGGCCGGTGGTCAGCGGCAACGGTATTCACTGGACGTCTGCGGCGAGACGATCCAGGTCGAGTCGCCGCTGGTGGGACGCCATCAGTTGCGCAACGTGGCGCTGGCGATTGCGGCGGCGGAAGAACTGCACAACCAGGGCTTGGACAGACAAGACCTGGACAAACATGGAATGGCCCAGATCACGCCTGAGACCATCGCACAAGGAATCCGCCAGACCCATTGGCCAGGGCGCTTTCAGGTGGTGCCGTCCACGAGAGACCATCCCGAGTATGTGCTCGACGTGGCGCACAATCCGGCCGGGGCCTGGGCATTGCGGTCGACGCTTTCGGCCGCCTACCGCGATTTGGAAAACGGCCGCGGGATCACCATGGTGTTTGGCGTGATGCGCGACAAGGCGATCCGGGAGATTGCCGAGATTCTGTTTCCGATTGCCCGGCGCGTGATTGTGACCCACGCCAGCAACCCACGCTCGGCGAGCCCCGATGAGATTCGGCAGGCAGCCGCGCGTGTCGCTGCAGGCATGGATATTGCAGAGGCTGAAAATGTAGCGTCGGCCCTGAACCGGGCGCGGAACGCGGCCGGACCTGGCGGCCTGGTCGTCGTTACCGGCTCGATTTACGTTGTAGGAGAAGCGATGCGAACGCTAGGCGCATCCAAGTAGAGACGGCCTTGCCCTACAGGCGATGTTGTCATCCTGAGCGAACCGAAGAATTTATTTTGAACAAAATTGCCACAACCGCGGAGCCCGAAAAAGAGCGCGCAGCGCCGCGCTCCGATGTGCCGTCGGCAGAGCCCGTCCTCGCATGGTCCGATAACAGCCACGCTGCTGCCCCCAAGAACCCGCATGGCTGGCCCAGCCGTCTGCGCTCGTATTTCATCTTGACCCCGGTGATCTGGGCCTACACCCTGGTTCTGGGCACGCTTTCCCTGCTCTCCTCGTTCTTCGACCGCGACGGGCGCGTCCAGCACAATCTTGCCCGCCTCTGGTCCTGGCTCATCATGAAGACGATCCTGTCGCCGGTAAAAGTCACAGGCATGGATTGCGACCAGATCGACAACTCGAAACCCCGCGTGTATGCGGTAACCCACGCATCGGCGCTCGACATTCCGATTCTCTACGTCTATTTGCCGTTTCAATTCCGCATCATCTTCAAAAGTGAGTTGCTGTCGTACCCGTTCATCGGCTGGCATCTGAAGCGCTCGGGACAAGTCTGCATCAACCAGCAGAATCCGGCCGCTTCGATCGGAGCGGTTAAGTCGGCGCTCAGAAGCCTGCGCAACGGCATGCCGCTCGTCATTTTTCCCGAAGGCGGCCGCACCCGGGATGGCGAGATTCAACCGTTTCTGCCGGGCGCATTTTTTCTGGCCATCAAAGCGCAAGCCGAGATCGTGCCCATCGCGCTCGTCGGCACCTTCGACCTGCTGCCCATGAACACCTACCACATCAAGTGCCAGCCGCTGGAGATGCGGGTTGGCGCGCCCGTCTCCACGGCCGGTTTGACCGTGCGCGATACGGAACAGGTGTCGGCCAAAGTGAAGGCGGCGATTGAAGCGCTGCACGCCGCACCAAGGAGCACGTAGGAAAGAAGGTGGGCTGGTAGGGATCGCGGAAACACTTACTCGTCCAAATTTGCGAGGACCGGGCCACCCTGATGAATGGCGACCCTGGGATTCTGGTAAACGATACAGTTTTTCAGAAGCTTCGCGGGAAGCTTGATTCCGAAAGTGTGCGTGCGGCCTCCGCGACCCTCAGCGGCCTTGCTGCCCTCGTACTTCCAGTCCTCTTCGTGGAGGAAGACAACGTCAACTCGCCAAATCGCAACGACCTTGCTGACCTTCAGTCGCTTGGTTTGGTCAACCGCATAGCGCCAAACAATGTACCAGCCGGGGTGATTGTAGTGCGATTGCAGAGCCCATGGGCGGGTCGAGCCTTTGGATTCCAGCGCATGTTGCCGAGGTGGGTCTAGTTTCCCGCGCAGCGAAAGGTCCGGAAAACGTTGCTGTGCAACATCGGGGTGCTTGTGTTTCTTATATGGGCTCAACGAGTCAAGCGCCTGGGTACCGAGAATGCCGACAATCCCGCTGAACACGTTCGCCTGCTCAAAATAAATGTCGATGAGTTCGTCAGCTCTGGTCTCGATGTGCCCGATTGCCTCCCGGATGTGCGTAATCTTGAGCTCGGGAGGCAGTGGAACCGAACGGTCGAATCCGTCAGCCTGTAAGGCCATCTCGCCAACAAGTTGTCACGGTTCAAGTCGCAAAGCAAGGCTTCGCTGCAAATCCACATCGGCTTTGGAACCTATTCTGCTACTGGCTCTTCCATTCCCCGGGAGCGCGGACAGTGCTGGGATGGCCTCAAACGCAACACCAAAAAATTGCGGATCGATTTCAACACCGATGCTCTCATAGCCAACCGCAATTGCCGCCGCAATGGTCGAACCGCCGCCCAAGAAGGGATCGAGAACAACACCTGTGCCCAAGGGAAGGCAGGCCCTGACTATCTGACGCATGAATGCTTGCGGCTTCAACGAGGGATGCGGCGAAATCGCGCGCTCTTCCCGGCGGGTCGGGGCTGAGAGTATGACATCGGAAAACGGAAGGTCGCTTGAAACCCGGCGCAGGCCGCCTGTTTTCCACTTGCGCAAGTTGTCCTGAACGCGTCCTTCACAGGGCTTACGGAAAAGACCCCACGGCTCCCACGAAGAGCGTGGCATGACCGTGACTTCCGCGAACTCCCGATGCGCGTTCTTCGGCCGGTCGCCTCCCCTCAAAGTTTGCACCAGCCGGATAATTTCACCCCGCTTCTCAAACCCCGCTTCCAACAACGGCACATAGACAAGATGTGACAGCAGCGGATTCGTCGCAATGAAGAGATGGGCCCCCGGGACCATGATGCGGAAAGCCCGCCGGGCAAAATCAGCGAAGAAGCGCCGCAGCTTCGAGC
>JBAVVP010000505.1:0-15837 GCA_049697355.1 Terriglobales bacterium | reverse complement strand
GTCGTATATTTACGTTTCCGAAACGATGTCGACCCAGCCTCCATCGCTCAGTGTGCCGGTGCAGCCGGGAACGGCGGTTGGTGACTTGCAGGCGCTGCAGAGAAACGACGAGTTGTACGCAGATTTCGATGTGCTCGACGAGTTGCAGGTGCAGGACGACGTAACCGCGAATCCGTAGGCCGGATTCGCGTGTAGAGACGCGGCTTGCCGCGTCTCCTGCTGAGAAGACAAGAGGTTGAAGGTGACGAGGAGAGGTTAGCCGTTATTAGCTGGGCGGATCGGGGACCGAAGATGTTGGGCCGGGAAAGAATTGCGAGCTGTATAGCGGCGCTTTTGCTGCTGGCGTCCTTCTGCGTGCCCGACATGTTTGCGCAATCGCGGTATCCACAACCGCCTCCGCCACCGCGGCAACCGCAACGGTCGCCTCAGCAGCATCCGCAATCGCAAGCTGCGGACGGGCAGTGGCACCGCTTTCAGAAAGAGAATCGCCCCAGCCCCAGCCGTCCCAATCAATTCAATCGGCCGCAGAACCAGACCGGCCACGCCGGAAACTGGCTCCGCCGCTATAAGGATCTTCCGCCGGCGCAGCAACGCCGCGCGCTCGAGAATGATCCGCAGTTCCGCAGGCTTTCCCCGCCGCAGCAAGCGCAACTGCGGCAGAGGCTGCAGCATTTTTCCAGCCTGCCTCCGCAGCAGCAGGAGCGCGTGCTCAACCGCATGGAAACCTGGGAGCACCTGACGCCCAATCAGAAGCAGCAGGCGCGCCAGTTCTTTCAGCAGTTCCGGCAGTTGCCCCCGGACCGGCGCCAGGCCGTCAACCGGGCGATCCGGGGGATGCGCGGCTTGACGCCCGAACAGCGCGACCGGCTCATCCACTCCGATCAATATAGGAATGAGTTCTCGCCGCAGGAACGCGGCTTGCTCGATAGGGCGTCTCGCCTTCCGCTCGCCCCCGGCGAAGGCCTGCATCCTGAACCGCAGGAATAACTATAAGGTCCAAACAATTTAGGGGTAGAGCATTTCTCCCAATGGTGTAGAGTGCAGGCCCCCAGCGGCTGAAGCCGGAATACCGTGGTGCTCAGAGCGGCACGGCTGAAGCCGTGCCCTTCCCGTTCTTGCCCTCCCTCTACAGCAAATCGAGAAATGCCCTAGATCCAGCCGGCCCCGAAAGGGGTTTAAGATTTGCGGGGGATATGGCATCGCTGAAGCGATGCCCTGATACGAACCGAAGTCTGTTTGCAGTCCGTGGAAGCTAGAAACCGAGAACGGAGAGGAATAAGAGCCAGAGGCTGAGGGCCAAAAGCTAACGGTTGCCCCTACCGCCGGATCAGCGCCATTACCCATCCGGCCAGAAAGACTCCGCCGACGAACAGGGCGAAGCAGTAGAGGCCGTACTTCAACTGCTCCCTCGTCGAACTGCGCTGGGTGATGCCGAACACGGTCGACGCGAACAACGCGAACACGACCGCGGCCGAGAAGTGCGACAAGGTAATGTTCACGGTTTCTTCCCCAGCGCGATGTGGTGCGCATCCGCGGCCGCGATGAAGTTCAGCAGGCCGGCCACTATGAGAAACGTCTTGCCATAATCCGCCGCGGCATACGCGGCCATCACGTTGCCCCAATCCATGATGCGCGCCAGAAAATAGAGCACCCCCGCGCCCACGTCGCCGACAAAGCCAAGTATGTCGAGGATGTCTCCGCCATTCGGCTTGTAAATCCGCCCCTGCATGCCCAGGCCAATCAGAAACATCGCCACCACCGAGACCAGCAGCAGAATGCCGCGCACGTAGCGCTTGAGCAGGATGTGTCCGCCGCCGGGAATCAGCCAGCCCACGATCGGCGCGACCACCGCCATGGTCGTGAGCGGGTACTCCGGCTCCTTCATCTTTGTTGATTGATCTGTTGTTGGCTTGGCCATTCAGATGGTCACGATCTCTCGTTGGATTTTACCCGTCACCTCGGCGCTTCCCGGCCGCACCAGCACATTCACTTCCGAGCGCACGCCGAACTCGGGCAGGTAGATGCCGGGCTCGATCGAGAAACAGGAATTGGGCAGAATGCGCCGCTCGTCGTGGATTTCCAAATCGTCCATGTTCGCGCCGTTGGCATGCACTTCGGTCGCAATCGAGTGGCCGGTGCGGTGGATGAAGTGCTCTCCATATTTTTCCTGCTGGATGTGGCCGCGCACGGCGTGATCCACTTCCCAGCCGGCGATCGGCCGGGCGGCAGCGACGGCATTCTGCACGGTCTTCACACCGATATCACGGGCCTCGCTCACGATCTTGAAAATCTCGCGCTGCCGGTCCGACGGAGCCTTGCCCACGAATCCCATCCACGTGATGTCGTAGTAAATCGCGCCCGGCGTATTCTTCTTCGCCCACACATCCAGCAGAACCAGGTCGCCTTCGCGGATCGGCACCGGCCGGCTTGCGCTGGGCTCGTAGTGGGGGTTGCCGCTGTTGGCGTTTACGGCCACGATCGGTGGGTCGTCCGTCACCATGTTCTCGCGCTGGAACGCTTCCATGAAAAATTGCTGGATTTCGTGCTCGTGCGTGCCGCTGCTGCGCACCCGCCGTCCAATTTCCCGGAAGGCCTCGGCGGTGACCGCGTCGACCACATCGCGCGCCGCAAAGTGCGACTGGATCTGCTCGTCCGTCAGGGTCGCTTCAAACAGCGCGATCAGGTCGGCCGCGCTGACAATATTCTTGCCCAGCCCGCGGATCATGTCCGCCGTTCCCGCATCCACCATGGAAATCGTGAAGACAAAGTTATTGGGCGAGAATTGCATGGCCACATCGCGGTACGGGGCCAGCATCCGCTTCAAGCCGTCGAACAGTTCCTGCCACCCAGCGTACTGCTTCTTGTTGCCGGGAAGGGTGTCCAGGTGTCCCGACTCGATCTTGTGGACCAGTTTGACGGGCTCGCCCTTGGCGGGGATCAGGTAGTACCAGCGGCGCGTGACCATGAGGCCATTCGGCAGCCCGAGAACGCGGTAGGCGATCGGGTCGCGATGGTGATGATCGTAGAAAAGCCAGGCGTCAATGTTGCGCTCGCGCAAGGCGTGCTGGATGGCGGACAGGTCCATATCAAACGGTTATTCTACACGACCGCTGGGGGTCGCTGGATTTTGCCGGTGTGGAGACGGGGCCTTGCCCCCGTGAGCGGCTAACTTAAACAGAATTCCTTCCGGAAGGGAGCGCCCTTCTCACTAGAGCGACCGTAGGAAATCGATGATCTCCTGTTGCTCCTGGGTGCTCAGCCGATGCCGCTGTTCCCCCCCGTGATCAGTGCCGTCTTACTTGCGAGTCTCGTACTTTGGTCTGCTTGTAGGTGGGGTTTGCGCGACCATGGAACCACTTCCCGCAAACGTTCACTTCGTGAACACATCCCCAAACATGGGCAGCTTGCTCTTGGATTCCTCCTTGGTTGCTTCGGGCTGGATCACGTCCCAATGCTCCTCGAACACACCGTCTTTGATACGCATGATGTCGACAACAACAATGGCGGAGCCGCCCGGGTTGGAGTAGCGGCTATGAATCATCACATAGTCGCCTTCAGCCATCATGATGCCGCGCTCCCACTTGGATCCAGTGGGCAGTGATTTCACCAGATTAAACAATCCATCTCTGCCCGGTTCGATATGTGAGCTGTGCTGGATGTAGTTCGGCGACCAGTACTTCTCGGCACCGGCGAAATCGCGCTTGTTAAAGAGAACATCGAAGCCTTCGAGCAGAAGCGCCTTGTTCTTTTCCTGTTTAGTTCGACTCATTGATTCTCCTTATTCAGAAATGATCAGGTTTGTTTTCTTCATCCCCAACACTTTCATGCGAGGTTTGCGCCAAAACTATTTCGGAGGGACCTCGCTATTCTTCGAGATCCCTCCGTTGCGTCTATTGCGGTTCAGTGTCCGGCAGATCCTGCAGCTCCAGAAGCCGCAGAGGCCGTCGACGCCAGTTTTGTAAGCTTGAGGTTCAGAGCGATGGTCGCCCGGCTGCCGCCTGGAACCACGGCCGGTTCGGAACCGTAATAGCCCTCGCCGCCGCCGATGTACCCCGCAACCGCACTGTTGGTCGCTGTCTCGATCGGAGTTCCGGTGCAGACGGCGCCGGAATAGTCTTCACCGGCCGTTGATGGCGCGGTGCAGTTTTCGTCCTCAACCACGACCGATGGCCAGTTCCCCGGCTCCAATGCCGACAGCAATTGTGGAGAAGCCTCACGGCCGACGGTAGTTGAAGCCGAGAGCTGTATCGCTCCGTTCTGTGCCGCTGGCAGGCTCGTTACTGGAAACACCAGCGCGACTTCACGAGTATCGGTGTGGCGCACCGGCTCGCCATACACCGGTCCAGCGTAGGCTTCGTTTGGCTCCATCGTTACGCTCCTCTCTATGCGGGTAACTGAGAGCTTGCCGACCACTGCCAGTTTGCCGTCGCTGGTGATCGCGGAGCGCTCCGACTCAAAGCTGATCTCCGAGGAGTTCGGGGCGAGCGTATTGTCCGACTTGATATTGAGGTGAACCGCCGGGTCGGCAGGATCGCTGGAGTCGAAGACTACAGTCCCGCTCACAGGAGCCACACCGACATCTACTGATTGCGAGCCCGCTCCCAATGACAAGCGGGCGATGGAGTGCCCCGCATCTACTTGCCACGCGCCATCCTGGGCACGGGCTGGAATGGAAGCGAAGCAGACTGCGAATGCGAGCAACAGCAGGAATGCCAGGCTGAGGTTGCCGCCAAAGTTAAAGTTGCGTAATGCGTGCCGTCTCATTGTGATCCTCCGTATATTCCTTGCTTTCCGTTCTGGATTACGTTTATAATCCATTTACAGGATTAGATGCGTAATCCTGAATTGGTTGCAGATTTTTGAGGGGGGGAGCAAATGGGGCATTCCAGGGCCGAAAAGGCGAAAACTCATAAGCGTGTGGTTGCCATCGCCGCCAAGCGGTTTCGGGAAGAGGGTATCGGGGGGATCGGCATCGCTCAACTGATGCAGGAAGCGGGTCTCACGGTCGGCGGCTTCTACAAGCACTTCCATTCCCGTGACGAATTAGTGGCCGAAGCACTCAGTTCTGCATTTGGTAACTGGAAACGTCAAGCCGACGCTGCCGCAGCCGGCGGGCCTCCGTTTTACTACGAAAAACTGGTCGACGACTATCTCAACGAATCGCACCGCGATGATCCGGGCAAAGGTTGTGCCTTCGGTGCGCTGGCGGGGGAGATCGCGCGTTGCGGTAAGCATACCCGTGCGCTGGCCTCCGAACATGTCCGAAGCAATCTTCAACTGCTTGCCGGCTTGCTTCCAATCAAAGACAAGCGCACGGCGAGGGCGAGGGCGATCTTGACCTATAGTGCGCTCATTGGGGCGATGTCGCTGGCACGCGCGGTGTCGGATCAGGCGCTTTCGCTCGAGATCATGAAAACGGTAGCGAAGCTACTGAAGCGTTCCGTACCCAAAAGATCATTCCCGGAGACCGAACGGTCTCATTGACATCCAAAGTTCTGCAACAGGTAAATGGGCCGTGGAACTCGCCTCGCTTATGGGGCCTGCCCCCTCTTTCGCCATCACGCGATGCAGCGACTTAGTTCTTAAATGGGTTGAAGGTTCGGACGCCGAGTTGCTTGAAGTCTCGTTCATTTCTGGTCGCAACAGTCAGACGGTGCACCCGCGCGGTCGCCGCGATCATCGCGTCCTCTAGCAAGTCGGTGGGCTGGTTATGCATGATTCTGCCCCATTCCCGAAAGCAGCGCGCGTCCATGGGGAGCACCTGGTAGGAGACGGGCAGCCCACCGACCCAACGTTCAAGTTCGCTTGCTTTCCCAGGATCTTGCCGCCTTGTCCGCTCAATCCCCGCCTGTATCTCGCCCAGCGTCACGGCGGAAAGGAACAAGTTCGCCTCTTCCATGGCTCCGAACCATGCGGCCACCGCTCCGTGTGGGCGCATTTTTCGCAGTTCCGAGATTACGTTCGTATCGAGCAGGTATCGATTCACTCAAACTCCAGTACAGGACGGCGCCGCCACTTGCGCCTTTCCGGGATCAGGTCGTCGAAGCGAGGCTCAGGTGCGAGCAACCATTCCTTAAGGCCGGGGCGGGCGGCCTTTTGGAGCCTCTCCCATTCTTCGATCGGCACCAGAACGGCAGTTTTAACTCCACGGCGGGTAACAACCTGCGGACCTTTCTTGATGGTCGCATCCAGGAACTCACTAAAGCGCGCTTTCGCGTCTTGCACTTGCCAAGAAGCCAAACTTCACCTCCACGGCTCGGTTTCATTATACTGACTAGTCGTCTGACTAGTCAACTGTAACTCGCAGGAAGTATGAAACATCGTCCAGAAGGAGTCTGTGTCGTAGCCTGGGTGTCGTCCCTCGCGGGACTCGATTGGTTCCAACTCCCACCTACCCGGCACTGCCGTGCCGGGCTTTCCTGTTCCGCCGCGTCGCGGCTGGTGCATTGTCCGGTCTACTTTTTCGATCGACTTCAAGCTATGGCACAGACTCGGAGGCGGCGACTTTTGCCGGCACTGCATCCGCCCGCTCTTTGTGGTAAAAAATACTGTAATGCCAACGTACGCCTCTGGCAGTCGTAATCCGCGAAAATCCGATCCACCAAAATCAGGTGCACAATGCTGAGGGCAATCTTCATTGCGCTGTCGGAGAGCCGCTCTCTGCGCGGTCTCGCCGAACGCTCCCGCTTCGGCCAGCGCACTTCCGCCCGCTTTGTAGCCGGGACGGAAGTGTCGGACGCCATCCGCGCCGCCGCCGCCATGAATCAAACTGGCGCCGGCGTTTCCATCGACAATCTGGGCGAAAACGTCACCAACGCCGACGAAGCCCGCGCCAGCGCCCAGCTCTATCACCACCTGCTCGACGAAATCGCCGCCAACAAATTGAACGCGAACATCAGCCTCAAGCTCACCCACATGGGCCTCGATGTGGACGAGACCATGGCCTACGACATCGTGCGCGGACTGGTAGCCAAGGCGGCCAGCATGACGCCCAGGAATTTTGTTCGGGTCGATATGGAAGGATCGCCCTACACCCAGCGCACGCTTGACTTCGTTCATGAGCTGCACCGGGTTCCGGGAAACGAGGGCTCGGTGGGGGCGGTGATCCAGTCGTATATGCGGCGCGCCGAAGCCGACGTCGAGAAATTGCTCTCCGAGCGCATCCGCATACGCCTCTGCAAAGGCGCATACAAGGAGCCCGAGGACATCGCCTTCCAGAAGAAGTCCGAGGTTGACGCCAGTTACGTGAAGCTGATGAAGGTGCTGATGAAAAGCGGCGTCTATCACGGCCTCGCGACTCATGACGAAACCATTATTAAAGAGGCCACGGCTTTTGCCACGCGTGAAAACATTCCGCCGAGCGCCTTTGAATTCCAAATGCTGCACGGCATTCGGCGCGACCTGCAGCAAAGCCTGGTGAAACAGGGCTGGGGCGTGCGTGTCTACATCCCCTTCGGTACGGAGTGGTATCCCTACTTCATGCGGCGTCTGGCCGAACGCCCGGCCAACGTGCTCTTCATCGCGAAGAACATCCTGCGGCGGTAGATCACGGGATATTCAGTTCCCGTTACGTTCATCATCGGTGCGGCTGGGGCAGCCGCGACTGGATCAGAGACTCCACCTGAGACCAAACCTTGGGATCGCACTCCATTTCGGTGTGCGCCTTCGTGAAGAAACGGTCCCACCAGGGGTACTGATCGCAGCGGATCGGATTCGCTTTATAGTCGATGCGGAAGTTTCCGATGATGCGGGTGCGGGTTGGATCGGCCGCGCGAATCTCGGGCCGGCCGTGCAGCCAGCCATCCTCTTCATAGAAATTTGCAGCCTCGGCTACGTTGGCGGGAATGTCCTTATCGTTCTGGCCGGGTTTGGGGACACTATCCACCTGAACCGTGAGCAACACTGGAATGCCTTCTCTTCCCAGTTCTCGCGCCAGGGTGACCGTCTCCGAAGCGCCCCAGCTGTGTCCGTAGAGGATGATGCGGGCGTTCTTCTTCTCTTCGGCCGATAATGTACCGTCGCGGTCGATGTCCACCAATCGAACGATCTCCGCGTGGGCTGCTTCTCGGCGACGATTCTCAAATACCTCTACCTGCACGCCTGCGGGGCAGTCCTGGCGCAAATGCGCAGCGAGTTGGACGGGGCCGTGAATCGCGTCATCGCGGCTGACAAATCCGCCGACGAAACCGATGACGATGACTGGCGTCGTCGTAGCCGGGCCGGGTGCACTGACAGGACGCGGTGAATCTCCGCGCGTGAGGGCAGGGATGAGGCAAAGAATAAACGAAACACTACGGATTGAAGCGCCAACGCAGTTGCTCACAATTTGAGTAAATCATAACAATATTGGACGCGGCTTTCGAGCGGAGGCAAAAGCGTAATGGTGTCGTTTGGAAATTTTGCTTTGCGGCAAAAAGGATCTTCAACGCAAAGGCCGCAAAGGACTCGAGAAGGGCGCAAAGAAAGAGCACTGGTTCGTCCCTCCGGGGCTGGAGGTTCCGGGCCGAGCCTTTCGGCACCGCTCCTTCTGAAATGCTAAGATTTCCGGCATGCCACTGCGCAGCAAACTCAACAAGGCCGCCCACGCGGCGGGAAAGCGTACGACGGAAGGAGCCCGCGGGCGTAAGGGCGAGCCGCGCGCCGCAGCGGAGCTGGTCGTCATTACCGGCATGAGCGGGTCGGGGAAGGCTTCGGCGCTGAAGGCCTTCGAAGATCTTGGCTATTACTGCGTGGATAATCTGCCGGTCGAGCTGATTCCGCGCTTTGCCGAACTGGCGCTGCAATCGGGAGACATTCCGCGTACAGCGCTGGTCGTGGATGTGCGCGAGGGCTGGCAACTGGAGAAGCTGCCGGCGATGCTGAAGTCGGTGAAGCGGACGATCCCGACAAAAGTCATTTATCTGGAAGCGAGCGATGCCGCGTTGCTGCGGCGCTTCAGCGAGACGCGGCGGCCGCATCCGCTGGGGACGGGTACCACGGTGCGGGCATCGCTGCGGGCCGAACGGCGGCACTTGCGGGCGATTCGCAAGATTGCCGACCTGGTCATTGACACTACCAAGTTCAATGTTCACGAACTGCGGGCGCACTTGACCGACCGGTTCAAAGAACAGTCGGGGAGCCCGCAGACGATTCTGGTCTCCTGCGTGAGCTTTGGATACAAACACGGCTTGCCGGAAGATGCCGACCTGGTCTTCGATGTGCGCTTTCTACCGAATCCTCACTTTGTGCCGGAGTTTCGTGGGCTGACGGGACGGCATCCTCGAGTTGCCAAATACATCCGATCATTTCCGCAGACGCAGGAGTTCATCAACCGCATTTCGGAACTGCTGATCTATCTGCTGCCGCACTACATCCGCGAGGGCAAAAGCTACCTGACCATCAGCTTCGGATGCACGGGCGGGCAGCATCGCTCGGTGATGATTGCCGAAGATGTCAGTAAACGGCTGCGGAAGGCGGGGCACAAAGTGAAGGTCGTGCATCGGGACAGCCCGAAATAGGCGCGCGTCTGGACATTCTTCCTTCTGTAGAGACGGAGCTTGCCCCGTCTCCCTCCGCGGCGGAGACGCGGCAAGCCGCGTCTCTACGGGAAATCGCATGTAGAATTGAGCCTTATACGCATGGCAACCTCCACAGTGGCCGGCCCGAAGAGTGAAGGAACACCGGCAAAGCCCCGTCCGCTGACCCGCCTGTTGCGCTACGTTCTGCCGTACTGGTGGCCGCTGCTGGCTTCGCTGGCGCTGATGGCGATGGTGGGACTGTTGGATGCTGGCCGGGTCCTGCTCATCCGCCCGATCTTCGATCGCGTATTGAATCCCGGTTCTCAGGAAAAAACCATCCAGTTATTCAAACTGCCGGGCAGCGAACGTTTTCTGAACCTCCAACAACTGGTTCCGTCGCATTTTCACAATCCCTGGACCGTGGTTGCCTTTGCTCTGGTGGCCGCTACGGTATTAAAGGGAATCTTCGATTACGTCGGAACCTACCTGGTGAACTACGCGGGTTTTGGGATGATTACCGACCTGCGAGATGACTTGTATAACGCCATCCTGCGGAGTTCGTCCGCGTTCTTTGTGAAACACACTACGGGCACGCTGCTCTCGACCATCGTCAACGATATCGAGAAGGTGCAATTCGCGATGTCGAGCGTGCTGGCGGAATTCCTGCAGCAGTTCTTCACGCTGATTTTCACGGCGGCGGTGGTGGTTCTGGTGGGGGGAAAGCTGGCCTGGGTGCTGCTGCTTTTTCTTCCCGTGATTTTGTACTCGTCGAGAAAGATCGGGCGGCAAGTGCGCAGCAAAACGCGGGGCGGGCAGGACAAGCTGGCCGAGATCCAGAACATTCTGCACGAAACGATTACGGGGAACCGGATCGTAAAAGCGTTTGGCATGGAGAGGTGGGAGGTGGAGCGCTTCCGCGCCGCCGCGCGGCGCCTGTTCCGGGCGAATCTGCGGGTGGTGGCGGCCTTCGCCATCAGTTCTCCGCTGATGGATATTTTGGGCGCGGTTGCGATTGCGCTGCTGCTTCTGCTGGGACGCGACCAGATCAACCACCACGGGTTCACGGAAGGGGCCTTTTTCACGTTCATTATCGCCGTCTTCAAGCTGTACGATCCGGTGCGCAAGTTCGCGATGTTCAACAATAATTTCCAGCAGGCGGTGGGCGCCTCGTCGGAAATTTTCCGTTTCATGGATATGAAAGACGAAGTGCGCGAGAAGCCGGGCGCCAAACGCATGGGGAAGTTTGCGCGGGCGATCCGGTTTGCGGATGTCTCTTTTTCCTATGCGATGGCCGAGGATGCGCCGATTGTACTGCACAATATCAATCTGGAGGTGAAGGTCGGCGAAGTGCTGGCGGTGGTGGGATCGAGCGGCGCGGGCAAGAGCACGCTGGTGCATCTGATCCCGCGCTTTTTTGACGTCAGCGGCGGCAGCATTCAGATTGACGATAACGATGTGCGGGATGTGACGCTGGACTCGCTGCGATCGCAGATTGGAATTGTTACGCAGGAAACGGTGTTGTTCAACGATACGGTGAGGAACAATATCGCCTACGGCCAGCCGCATGTGTCGCAGAAGAAGGTGGAAGAAGCGGCGCGGGCGGCGCGAGCGCATGAATTTATTTCCGGGCTTCCGGAAGGGTATAGCACCATGATTGGGGAGCGCGGGGTGCGGCTTTCGGGCGGGGAGCGGCAGCGCATCGCGATTGCGCGGGCGATTCTGAAGAATGCTCCGATTCTGATTCTAGATGAGGCGACCTCGGCGCTGGACAGCGAGTCGGAGTCGCTGGTGCAAGCGGCGCTGCAGAATCTGATGAGTGGGCGTACTGTGTTTGTGATTGCGCACCGGCTTTCGACGGTGCGGCGCGCGGATCGCATCGTGGTGCTGGAAAACGGAACCATCAGCGATATTGGCGCGCATGAAGAATTGATGCAAAAGTTGGGCACGTACCGGCGGCTTTACGAATTGCAGTTTGCCGAAGCCGACGCGTCGAAGGCCGTGTAAGCATAGGGATTCGAGACAAACTTTATGCCACTTCGCTCCATGACGGGATTCGCGCAGGTCCGAGGGCAGGTCCATGCCCAGCTGGCCTTTGCGTTGTCACTCAAATCGGTGAATCATCGTTTTCTCGATCTTCACTTCCGACTGCCATCCGATACTGACGCGCTGGAGATGAAGTTGCGCCGCATACTGAAAGACAAAATGGCGCGGGGGCACGTGGAAGTGATCCTGAACCTGGATCGCTCGGGCACAAACGGGGTCGCGCTCAACCGGCAACTCATTGGCAGTTATGTGGAAGCGTTCCGCGCGGCCGCCAATGAATTTGCTGTCGAAGGTCACCCTGATCTGAACGTGGTTCTGCGGATGCCGGGCGCGATGGATTCGGGGGCCGAGAAATCGGGAGAGGAACTGGAGACAGCGGTGATGGCGCGAGTGGAAGAAGCGCTTTCCCGGCTGAACGAGATGCGCGAAGAAGAAGGCCGCAGCATCAGTACGGAACTGCGGGCGCGCATGAGGAATTTGGAGAAAGCGGCGGCGGGAGTGGAAGCCCATCGCAGCACCATTCTGCGCAGCTACTCGGAACGGCTGCAATCGCGCATGGTGGAATTGCTCGGTACCCAGGTGGACAAGGAGCGGATTCTGCAGGAAGTGGCGGTGCTGGTGGATCGCAGCGACATTCAGGAAGAGCTGGTCCGTCTGAATGCGCATGTGAAACATTTTCTCGGATTGCTCGACCAGGGGGGCGAGGTGGGCAAGAAGCTGGACTTCCTGCTGCAGGAGATGAATCGCGAGGCGAACACGTTGCTTTCGAAAACCTCGGGCCTGGCGGGTGAGGCCTTGAAGATTACCGAGATGGGCTTGCTGATGAAGTCGGAGATCGAGAAATCGCGGGAGCAGGTACAGAATCTGGAATGAGCATCGTTCACATCGTTTCGGCGCCCTCGGGTTCGGGGAAATCCACGCTGGTGAACGAGCTGTTCAAGATGGTTCCCCGCCTGGACTTCTCGATCTCCTATACGACGCGGCCTCCGCGCGGCAGCGAAAAAAATGGGAAGGAATATTTCTTCGTCTCGCGGGAAAAATTTGAAGCCATGATCGCGGCCGATGAGTTTCTGGAGTACGCGGAGGTTTTTGGGAACCAGAAAGTGCGTGGCGAGTATTACGGCACAGCGCGAAGGTTTCTGCGAGAGGCGGAGGCGCGCGGCAACGACCTGGTGCTGGATATCGATGTGCAGGGAGCGAGCCAGGTCAAGCAGAAGATTCCGCAAGCGGTGAGCATCTTTATTCTTCCGCCGGACCGGGAGAATCTGGAATGGCGGTTGCGGAATCGGGGGCTGGATGCAGAGGACGAGATTTGCCGCCGGTTGGACACGGCCCGGCGAGAGATTGAGAATTACTCGAAATACGACTATATATTAGTGAACAAGGTTGTTGAGCAATCGGCCGACCAGTTGAGGGATATCGTACTGTCGGAGCGGTTGCAGCGAAGCGGAGCGGAACTCTCCGCGGAAGAAGAGCGGCGAGTGGAGAAGGCACAAGCTTGCCGGTTGGAGCAAGCGCGCGAGCGGGTGCAGCCGATTCTGGCTTCGTTTAATCCGCAGGTGGTAAAGGGTACATGAAGTTTCGGGGGAGAGAAGTATGAAGTTGATTGAAGGATTCGACAGCAACTATCGCTACATCCTGGTGGCAGCGCGGCGGGCACGGCAACTGCAAGGCGGCGCGCCTCCGGTGATCGATACCGGATCGCGCAAACCCTGCCGCATCGCGCAGGATGAAATCAAGGCCGGCAAGGTGAAATGGCTGATTCCAGAGGCTCCGAAATTGCCGGTCGTGGCCGCGACCGAAACTCTGAACAAAGTATTCGCGGAAGACGCGTAGAGAGCTTTCGACGGCCACTGATCAACCCAATTAAGAGGCCTGGGCCGCCGCGCTGCTTGCATCTTGCGCAAACTCGCGGACATCAATTCTAGAGGCGAGTTCGATCGTGAAACCGCCTCTTCCTCCTATGAAAATCGCGCTGGGCGTGTCCGGTGGGATTGCAGCTTATAAGGCGGCGGAAATCGTGCGCCTTTTGCAGGACCGCGGCATTCGTGTGCAAGTGGTGATGACGGCCGCGGCCCAGGAGTTTGTTCGCCCGCTGACGTTCGCCGCCCTCTCCGGAGAAAAAGTGATTACCAGCATGTTCGGCTCCGGGGGAGACGAGCAGGCGAATGTCGAGTCGGCGATTGAGCACATAGCAATTGCCCAGGCGATTGATGCGCTCGTGGTGGCTCCGGCGACGGCCGATGTGCTGGCCAAATTTGCGCAGGGAATTGCGAACGACTTTCTGAGCACCCTGTATCTCGCGACCATCGCGCCGGTGGTGGTGGCTCCCGCGATGAACGTGAATATGTGGAATCACGTGGCTACGCAGGCAAATCTGGAAATCCTGCGCAAGCGCGGAGTGCGGATTGTTGAGCCGGGCAGCGGATATCTGGCCTGTGGTATGACGGGCGCGGGACGGCTAGCCGAGAACGAAGCAATTGTGGCGGCAGTGATGGAAGCGCTTGGTGCCTCGCAAGATCTGGCGGGTGAAACGGTGCTGGTGACGGCGGGGCCGACGCGGGAGAAGATCGATCCGGTGCGGTATTTGACCAACCGGTCGAGCGGGCGCATGGGATACGCCATTTCGGAAGCGGCGCTGCGCCGCGGAGCGCGCGTGCTGCTGGTAAGCGGGCCGACCGCGATTGCCGCTCCAGGCGCGGCGGAACTGACGGCGGTGGAGACAGCGGAAGAGATGCTGGCGGCGGTTTTGAAATTCCTGCCCGAGGCCACGGTGGTGATCAAAACTGCGGCAGTAGCCGACTTCCGCCCGAAAGCGGCTGCGAGGCAGAAGATCAAACGCAAAGGTGAGATGACGCTGGAACTGGAACCAACCGCGGATATTCTGGCTCAGGTCGCGCGGCGGAAGACTACGCAGGTCGTCGTGGGATTTGCCGCCGAGACGGAGAACGTGCTGGAAAACGCGCGGAAGAAGCTGGCGTCGAAGTCGCTCGATGCCATCGTAGTGAATGACGTTTCGCGCGAGGGCGTCGGCTTCGATTCCGACCGCAACGCGGTCACCATTATCTCCGAAAGCGAAGTGGTCGAGGTTCCCGAGACCTCGAAGTGGGAAGTTGCGCAGCGCGTGCTGGACCAGGTCGTCAAACTGCGCAAGCGCAGCGGCGCGGTAGTCCGTTAGGAGAATCCTGTGAAAATCTCCTTGTGCGGAGCCTTGGTGTCCATGTTATCCACCCTCGTTGCAGCTCAGCAATCGCCGGTTCCCGTCGAAGAGGAGCCGCACCATCATCTTGTGCTCAAGAATGACTCCGTCGTGGTGCTGCGGGTTAAGCTTCTGCCAGGGGAGAGCACTCTGTTTCACACGCACTTGCATGACCGCGTGGCGGTTCATTTGTCAGACGCCACAATCACCCAACAGAAGCAGGGCGAGCCAGTAAGCGCGCCGCAGGTGGCGAAACCTGGAGATGTCGTGGTGTGGGAGTCGAACGGGGCATACACTCACCAGCTGAATAACGTCGGCAACGGCGCCTTTGAAGTGTTGGACGTGGAACTGCTTCGTCGGCCGACGCACGCTGCGAGTCCGGCTACGGGGAGGGTGGAAGCGGAGAATCCAAGCGCGCGGGTTTACAAGTGGATTCTGGCGCCGGGAGCTACGTCCCCGATGCATACTCACGAGCGTCCCTACCTGATTATTTCGGCTACGCCGCTGATGCTGAAGATGACCGATCCCGAAGGGAAGTCGTTCACGCACGAAGTGATGGCGGGAGACGTTCACTGGGTCGATGCCAAGGTGACGCACTCGCTCGCGAACGAAGGCACGACTGCGGGACAGATTATTGAGATTGAGTTGAAGTAGTCTTGGGCGAAAAGCGTCTTCGATTTCTGCTTTTCGCGGGCGAGGGCGCCCGCGCCACACGGTTTGTTATCCTTATCCGCAATGCCCCGCACTCTTGACCCGGAGCTTCGCCGCGCGCTTCGAGCGCGCATTCGCTATTACAACGAAATGGGGATCTACGACTTTTACCGGCGACCCGTGCCGGCCGTCGCCGAGGAGGTTTCGGCCCCGGTTGCTGGGGACGCAAGGGAAATCGCAGTTTCGAGCGATCAACCAGAACATCAACCAGAATCGGGAGAACAGATGAGCCCAAGAAAGGCCACGGCGGTCGCGGGTCCGCGCGCAATTGACGAGAAAATTTTTGACGTCATCGCGCTGAAGCCGGAGCAGAGTGTGAGCGACCCGGTAAAGGCGCTGAAGATCATCCGCGAGGATCTCGGCGACTGTACGCGCTGCGTGCTCCAT
>JBAVVP010000504.1:0-4234 GCA_049697355.1 Terriglobales bacterium | reverse complement strand
GCACTGTGTATGTCAACGACTTTGGTGAGCACGACAACGCGCGCGAAGGCGAGTTCTATCGCTGCGAAATTACCGAAGCGCACGACTACGACGTTGTGGCAAGGTTGTTATAGCTCGGCTATTGATTCGTGATATCCCGATTCGAACCGATGGTCACGTCTTGGTGCAGCAACTCCCACCCTTTCGCCAAAAGCGGGCGAGTAGGATGGGGCACCCGAAGACGGATGACCTCCCACACTGGCCACTGACAACTGGCCACTGACAACTGATTTTTGGCAACTGGCCACTGGAAACTGATTTTATGGCGCATAAAAAAGGACAAGGTACTTCACGAAACGGGCGCGACTCGAACGCGCAGCGGCTTGGGTTCAAGGCTTTCGGCGGACAACTGGTACCGGGCGGCACGATCATCGTCCGGCAGCGCGGAACGCGAGTGAAGCCCGGGCTGAACGTTGGACGCGGCAAAGACGACACTCTTTTCGCCAAGATCACAGGGCGCATCAAGTTCCTCGACAAGGGATCGATGGGGAAGTTTGTGATGGTCGAGCCCGAGTCGATCGAAGCGGAGTAACTTTTTTGTAGAGACGGGGCTTGCCCCGTCTCCTTTGGACGTGGCGGGAGACGCGGCAAGCCGCGTCTCTACGGGAACTTTAGCGGCCTCGGCTTCGAGTCGAGGCTTTTTAGTTGCGGCGAAACTGCGGGGCTCTGCTCCCCTGGACGGTTCGTGTGGGGACGGGCGACTCGCCCGTCCAGCCCGGGTAGGGACAGCCGCCCTCGGCTGTTCACAAACCGCGTTACACATCATGTTTATCGATGAAGCCAAAATTCGAGTGAAGGCCGGCGACGGCGGCAACGGCTGCATGGCGTTCCGGCGGGAGAAATTCGTCCCGCGGGGCGGGCCTTCGGGCGGCGACGGCGGCAAGGGCGGCGACATCTGGATGGAGTCGAGCGAGCGCCACAACACGCTGGTGCATTTCCGTTTCAATCCTGAATACAAGGCCGAGCGCGGACGGCACGGCGAGGGCGCGAAGAAAACCGGCCGCGACGGAGAAGGAATCGTCCTGAAAGTGCCGGTGGGCACGATCGTTTACGACGAGGATACGGGCGAGAAAGTCCACGATTTTTCGCGCGCCGATGAACGCGTTGTGATCGCGCGCGGCGGACGCGGCGGTCGCGGCAACGCGCAGTTTGCCACTTCCACGCACCAGGCGCCGCGCGAGCATGAAGACGGACGTCCGGGCGAAGAACGAAACTTCCGCCTGGAGCTGAAGCTGCTCGCCGATGTGGGGCTGGTGGGGTATCCGAATGTGGGCAAGTCGACGCTCATTTCGGTTATCTCGGCGGCGCGCCCGAAGATTGCGGACTATCCATTTACCACGCTGGAACCAAACCTCGGCGTGGTGCTGGTCGGGGACAAGGGAAAAGAAACGAGTTTCGTGGTCGCCGACATTCCGGGCTTGATTGAAGGCGCGCACGCCGGATCGGGCCTCGGTACGCAATTCCTGCGCCACATCGAGCGCACGCGTTTGCTGGTGCACATGGTGGATGTCTCCGACAGCAGCGGGCGGGCCGACGTGGTGAAAGACGTTGAGGTGATCGTCGGCGAGCTGGTGAGTTTCGGGGCGGGATTAGAGAAGAAGCCCACGCTGATGGTCGCGTCCAAGATCGATGTGGCGAATCCGGAGAAGCTCAAGAAGCTGAAGCAGTGGGCGACACGCAAGAAGCTGAAGCTTTATCCGATTTCAGCCGTCACGGGCGAGGGGATTGAGAAGTTGAAGTTTGCCATGGCGGAGGGAGTGGAGAAGGTAAGGAAGATGCTGGCCGAGGCGCAAGCAGAATAAACGAAGACCTCTCACTCACGCGCTTAGATTGGCCGGCACCTCTAAGAAAGCGGTTATTGGTGTAAACGGGATCTTACGCCAGCTACGCGATTACGTGGGAATCACAGGTGCCGGGTACAGCAGCGAGGAAAGGGATGCACCAATAGAATAGGAGATGGCACGAACCAGCGGAACCGTGAACAAGAAAAAGCTCCTGACCTCCGGTGCACCCAGAACACTTCCAGAGCCAAAACCAGAGAGTCGACCCCAAACGTCGCCGCGCCCAGCGATTGTCAGGTAGCCAAATGCGAACCATAGTGCCGGCAAAACCCATGTCCACTTTGCCGCAGAGTTTCACCAAGTTCGCCACATGCCAAACCCGATAAAAGCTGCACAAACGATGCTCAGGATGAATTCCTTCCAGACCACCGCGGCGATAGAGTGAGACGGGATCACTCTACTTATTCCCGTGTCCAGAATCGCCGTTCCGATTACGGCGACAACAAGGTTAACTAGCAGCAACCCACCGAACTTTAGTACACGCATCGCACGAGAATTGTAAACCAGTTGTTGCGAATCTCCGGTCAACTGGGCGAAACCAAGCGATTGCACTCAGGACCGACTCTCAGCCGATCTTCGATCAGCCGCCTCCTCGCTCCCACGTGCTAGAATTTCCACAGCTTCTGACCCTACATCCTGGACCCTGTCTTGATCGAACTCGCACCCTCGATACTCGCGTCGGATTTTGCCCACCTGGCGGATCAGGTGGAGAGTGCAACGGCCGGCGGCGCCAGCGTGATCCATGTCGACGTTATGGATGGGCATTTTGTGCCCAACCTGACGGTCGGGCCTCCTTTGGTGAAATCTTTGCGTCGGGCAACCCGGCTTCCGCTCGACTGCCATCTGATGATAGAGAACCCCGATCAGTACATTCCAGAATTCGCGGAAGCGGGAGCGGATTGGATTTCAGTGCATCAGGAAGCGTGCCGGCACTTAAATCGCACGCTGAATCTTATCAAGCAGCATGAGTGCCGGGCGGGTGTGGTGATCAATCCGGCAACTCCGGTCGAGACGCTCACAGAAGTGCTGGACATTGTCGACTACGTGCTGGTGATGAGCGTGAATCCGGGATTTGGAGCGCAGAAGTTCATCCCAGCGACGCTGCACAAGATGAAGAAGCTGACGGAAATTCGCGCGGCGCGGGGATACTCATACCGCATCGAAGTAGATGGCGGCATTGGGATGGACACCGTGGCGGAAGTAGTGCGCGCCGGGGCGGAAATTCTGGTGGCGGGGAATGCGGTCTTCGGCAAGGGTGATGCCACGGCGAATGCGCAGGCGCTGTTGGACGCGGCGCGGAGCGCTAGTTTGCAGAGAGTGTGAAATGGCGACTCGCTTCTGGCTGCTAGCTTCTAGCAAACACAGCGACAAGCCAGGTTTGGGTTGCTAGCAGCCAGCAGCCAGTAGCTAGCAGCCGCGGTGAAGAATTCTGAGGTCCTCGATATGCGTCGAAATTCTATTTTCGTACTTCTGGCATTGCTGCTGGCGTTAACGGTGGCATGTACCAACAAGAAATCGGTCAATCCGCTGGCGAACGTCGGGTCGAAACAACCCGACAAGGTGCTGTTTGACCGGGCCATGGATGCCATGAAGCACAACCGTTTCGACGTGGCGCGCATGACGTTGCAGACGCTGATCAACACCTATCCGGATTCGGAATTCATCGCGCGCGCCAAGCTGGCGGTGGCCGACTCGTGGTATGCCGAGGGCGGTTCCACCGCGATGCAGCAAGCGGAGATCGAATACAAGGATTTCCGCACGTTCTTTCCCAATATGCCGGAAGCGGCCGAGGCGCAGTTGAAGGTCGCGAACATCCACTATCAGGAGATGGAAAAGGCGGACCGCGACTACACCCACGCCATGCGGGCGGAGGAGGAATACCGGTCGCTGATTCTGGAATACCCAGACAGCAAGCTGCTGCCGCAGGCGAAACAGCGGTTGCGGGAAGTGCAGGAAGTGCTGGCGGAACGCGAGTTCGGCATCGGGCGATTTTATTATCTGCGGCTGGCCTATCCAGCGGCGATTGCGCGCCTGAAAACGCTGGTGGACCGGTATCCGTTGTATAGCGGGGCGGACGAGGCGCTGTATCTGCTCGGGCAATCGTACGAGGGCGAGATCGATGCGATCCGGAAGAACGGGCGCATGAATGAAGCCGCCAAGGGGAAGATGATCGAGGGCCTGACCAAGGATGCGTCGGAGGCCTACGGGCGGATCATCAAGCGATATCCCGCGATGAATCGGGCGCTGGATGCGAAGGCACGGCTGGAGGCGCTGCATCAGCCGGTGCCGCGGCCGACACGTGCGGCGCTCGAACTGAATAAGAAGGAAGAGGCGAGCCGGCAACAGACCGGCAC
>JBAVVP010000503.1:0-3347 GCA_049697355.1 Terriglobales bacterium | reverse complement strand
TGGTCGTGAACTCCGGCAACGCCAACTGCGCCACCGGGCCTGCCGGCATTCAAGTCTGCGAACGAGTTTGTCGCGAAGCCGGAAACCTTCTCGGTGTGCCTGCTGCCGAAGTCTTTCCGTCCTCGACGGGCATCATAGGAGTTCGACTGCCGGCGGAAAAAATCCTCGCAAAGTTGCCGGAGCTCGTCCACCTTTCAGCGCGATCGCCCAGCCAGCGCGGCGTCCGCGCCTTCGCCCGCGCCATCATGACCACCGACACCCGCCCGAAAATAGCGTCGGCGCGTTTTAGAGTGGCATCGAAAGAAGTCACCGTGCTCGGCATCGCGAAGGGAGCCGGCATGATCCATCCGCAGCTTGCGACCCTGCTGGTGTACCTGTTCACCGATGTGGGCGCGAGTGCGCGTGAGTTGCAGCCGCTACTGCGCGAGGCGTGCGACCAGTCGCTGAATTGCATGTCGATTGACGGCGATACTTCCACCAACGACACCGTGTTGCTGCTGGCGAGCGGTGCGAGCGGTGCTCGCGTAAAAGATGTTCGCACTCGCAAGAATTTCTCCGCGGCTCTGAACGCAGTGTGCCAGTCCCTCGCCGAGCAGATCGTCACTGACGGCGAAGGCGTGCAGCATGTGATCCGCCTGTTCGTCGAACAGGCTCGGAGCAGGGAAGAGGCGTTGCAGGTGGCGCGGACGATCGCCCACTCCATGCTCGTGAAGACAGCGTGGGCGGGGGCCGATCCGAATTGGGGGCGCATTCTCGCGGCCGTGGGACGTTGCGGCTTGCCCATCGATCCGTCGCGCGTTCAGATCTTCATCGGCAGTCAGAAAGTTTGCCGCAACGGAACCGCCCACCAGTTCAACGAACGGCAAGCGCATCGCGATCTCGCGCAGCCGGTCTGCGATGTTCGCGTGCAACTTGGACGAGGTCGGCACGCGCTGCGGTTTCTCACCACCGACCTGACGGCCGAGTACGTGCGGATCAACGCGGATTATTCCACGTAGAAAAGGTCTCAGGAAAACAGGTCTCAGGTGTTAGGTCTTAGGTCTTAGGAAAACCCTTGGGAAATTCAGGTTTTTCCCTAGGACCTTAAGACCTAAGACCTGCTCTTAGAAGCTGAACATGGCCTGCAATTCAATTTTCCGATTCGCCGCCTGACTCGAGAACGGCCCGCCCACCAGATTCGTCGACTGTCCGAAGTTGGGCGAGCTCAAGACTCCGACGGGAGTCGCCGCATTCACCTTATTCAGAACGTTCCGAGCATTGACGCTGAACGTCAGGTTGTAGCGCCGAGTGGTCGCGGGACCCATGCCACCGAACGCTCCACCGGGCCCGTGTCCCATACCGCCATGACCGCCGCCGTGTGGGCCACCACCGCCCGGAGGTCCGCCGCCAGCCTGTGCTGCGTCCTTTCCACCAAGCTCCGGCCCGAAGCCGAACGTCTTCGCCAGCCGAAGGTTCAGAGTGAAGTGGTCCGGGCCGGTCAGATAGTTAATGGGAATCAGGACATCCGACGCAGTGGGGTTCGGGTTATAGTGACCGGCTGAGGTCAACGAAGGATACGCAGGATCATTTGAGAATGCCGGGCGATCGTTGAGGATGGTGTCGTTATTCAAGTCGTGGCGGCCCACGGTGACGTTGTAGGGCGATCCCGAATTGAAGATCATGAACGGGCTCAGGCGAAACGCGTGGGGGAGGCCGATTGTGCCGCCTACGAACAGCTTGTGTTGTGTATCAAAGGAGGCCCGCCCATAGTCGGCACTCAGATCGTGCGAATTTGTGGGGAAGCTCGAAGCGCCCGACGCGTCGCTATTGGCATAGTTCAGAGCGTAAAAGCCAAACAGCGCCAGCTTGGCGCCGGCTCGTATGCTGAAATGCGCGATCAGCTGATTTTGGCGGAAGACTCCGTCCGACGAGTACTGATAAAGGGGGGGCTCGCCGTTTGGGGGCGAGCCCGGTTTGCCCGGAGGCGGGGCGTTAATGTTCAGCGACTCGAATTGGTGAACGCCGCGGGAATTCAGATAAGTAAGCGTAACGTTGGCGATCTTTGTTACCTGTTGCTCCAGGCTCAACGCGCTCTGCACGATGTAGGGCGCGTGCAGGTTCGGACTGATCTTGTAGGTTGTTTGTGTGTTTGGGAACGAACTGGTGCAGGAGGGCGACGTCAGATCTGAAAAACAGACGGATGGTGGCGAGGGCACAATGTACTGCAATTGGGTCAGGCCATTCAAACGGTCCGCATTGAGGACCAGGTCCTGGGTGAAGCGGTCGTAGAACAAGCCAAAACCGGCGCGCAGCACGGTTTTCTGCGCGCTCTTTCCACCGCCGCCGATGCCACAAGCAAGGCCGAGCCGGGGTGCCCAGTCCGCATGGTCGTGAATCGCATTTTGCGTTTCAAAACGCAGCCCGCCACTCACCGTGAAATTGGGGCGGACTTTCCAGTCATCCTGTATGTACAGCCCCACATCGGTCACGGTGACCGGAACTGTGGGAACAGCGCCGCTGGGTGTTGTGTCGAGCTTAAGCTGCAGCGGAGTACCGTCCGGGAGGCCCCGCAGCGCGTTGCTGTAAGTCTGGAGGTCGGGGAAAGTGAAGCTGCCATTGAATCCCGAGCTGGACGTGCTGACTTCGTGAATTGTGCGGAGCCGCCCGCCGAATTTCAGGAAGTGCTTGCCCTGCGATACGGAGGTGTAATTTTGCAGTTCGTAATGATCCACGTGGTCGGTCTCGGTCCCGCCGATGCTGCCGCCTCCGGTGAAAGCGCCCTGTACATTGATCGTAGGGAGCGTGCTCAAAGGATTCTGCCCGCTATTGTCGCGCAAATATTGGAAGCGGGTTTCATTGACGACCTTCGATCCCAGAATCTGCGTGTCGCTGATCTGCACCGTGTGCTCGGTGGACGTGGCGTCGTAGCCCGCTTCCGGGAGCGTAAACACGCCCACGCCCGCGTTCTGCTGGGTGTCACGATAAAACTGGTAGCGTGCGGTGAGCGTATTGTTCGGGCTGACCTGGTAGTCGATACGCGGGCTGATGTTGGTGCGGGTGCGCGGGTTGGGAACGCTCTCGCTCAGTTGGATGATCTGACCCGTCGTCGGATCCAGCGTGGGTGCGTTTACGACTGCGATCTCGTCGATGTTGCGCCGCTGCACCTGGAAAAAGAAAGACGCCTTCTTGTTGATCGGCCCGCCGATGTTTCCCTGGTAGATCACCGAGTCGTACGGCTGTGTCGCATCGGGGGCGAGAAACGGATTGCGCGCGTTCATTCCCGAACTGTTGCCCTCGACCGCGAATTGGCCGTGTAGCTTGTCCGTGCCCGGCTTGGTGAAGATTTCGATTCGTCCGTAGCCCAGCTT
>JBAVVP010000502.1:0-12804 GCA_049697355.1 Terriglobales bacterium | reverse complement strand
ACCCGGGTCCGTGCTCGCATTGCACAACATGTCCGGACTGCTCACCGAGCGCCTCATGGAAGCGCGCGGGGCCATCGATACGCGGCGCGCGGACCTGCAGTCGTTCCGCTTCCTCCGTGGTAGCGATGGGAAATTCCACCTGCCCGACGCGGTCCCTTCCGGCATCACGACCGAGCATGGGACGTGGCGGCTGCAGGTAGGCAACGGCCCGGTCGTGCCTGCCCAAATCCGGCTGCAGGGCGGCGGCGCCGTCGTCGGGAAGGTGCCGCGGGGCGTGCCCGCCTTGCGCCTACCCCATGTCGACGCTCGCGCACTTCTCCGCTTGGCGCCGACGGCGCTCATCATCTCTCTGCTCGGCTTCATGGAGGCGATCTCGATCGCCAAGGTCATGGCCGCCCGTACCCGACAGAAGCTTAACGTTAACCAGGAACTGGTGGGGCAAGGACTGGCGAACCTGGTTGGATCGATGGGGCTCAGTTACCCAGTGTCGGGCTCGTTCTCGCGCTCGGCGGTCGCCTTCGAGGCGGGTGCTAAGACAGGCCTCGGCAACGTCGTATCGGGGCTGGTGGTGCTGGCGGTCCTCCTTTTCCTTGCCCGCTGGCTCTACTACCTGCCGCAGGCAGTGTTGGCAGCGATCATCGTGCTTGCTGTACTCAAGCTCCTGAACTTCCGCAGCTTTGTGAAGGCTTGGCGCACCAACCGCGTCGACGGCGTGGTAAGTGTGGCAACCTTCGTGGTCACCCTGGGGTTCGCGCCCGAACTGGAGTGGGGGATCGCGACGGGCGTGGGCCTGTCTCTGGGAGCGTACCTCTACCGAACCATGCGACCGAAGGTTTTGGAGCTGGCGCCCCACCCCGACGGCGCGCTACGGGATGCCCGCCGCTACGAGCTGCGCACCTGCCGCCACCTCGCCGTGGTCAGCTTCGAGGGGCCGCTGAACTTCGCGAGCGTTGCGTACCTCGAGGATGAAATCCTGGCCCGCGTTGCCGACAAGCCGGGCCTGCGGCACGTGCTCATCGCGGGCAACAGCATCAGCGAGATCGACGCGTCGGGCGAGGAGACCCTGCACCACATCGTCGACAATCTCCGCGGCAGCGGCTGCGAGGTGTCTTTCTCCGGTCTGCCCGATTCCGTGATCGACGTGCTGCGCAGGTCGCGCCTCTACCAGCACGTCGGGGCGTCCCACTTCTTCGCGACGCGTGCCATAGCGGTGAGCGAGCTCTACACCGACGCGCACGCGGGAAGCAACGAGCCCGATTGCCCCTTCCAGCAAGCCATGCCGCCGGTGGTGGAGCTATCCCTGCACCGTGACGGCTCACTGCGCGCGGCCGACCGTCACGGCCTCGCCTGCTGCCGCCATATCGCCGCGTTCCGCTTCGATGCTCCCTTGAGCTTCGCCAACGCCGCTTTCCTGGAGCAGGAGATCCGCACCCGCGTCGCCGACCGCCCCACCTTGCGTCACATACTCTTTGTCATCCACGGGGTCAGCGGCGTCGATGAGGTGGCGGCGCAGAAGCTTGGGGAGCTGGTGCGAAAGCTGCGTGCCGACGGGTTCGCGGTGTCTTTCAGCGGCGCGAAGGACGAGGTGCGGACGGTCTTCGAGCGCACCAAGGTCGCCAGCATGGTAGGCGAGGAGAACATGTACCCGACCCAGGCCGCCGCGATCGCCGGCATCTACGCCCGCGCGCACACCGGCTCGTCGGAGGAGCAGTGCCCGCTCGAACCGCTGGCGCCGCGGCTGACCGAACTATCGCTGCACCCTGACGGGACCCTCCACGATGCCCGTCACCAGCAGCTCCGTGCCTGCCGGGCCATCGGTGTGCTGCGCTTCGACGGACCACTGCCGCTCGGCAGCCGCCGCGGCATTCAGTCTGAGTTCATCCGCTGGGCTAAAGGCCGGCCGAGCGTGCACAGCGTGATTTTCGTTGCCAGCACTCTGTACCGGCTGGAGAGCGGCGAAGCCGATAACCTGGTATCGCTAATCGCTGCCGTGCGCGATGCCGGCTACCGCGTCGTTGTCGCGAGCGTCACCGACGAGGCGTTGGAGACTCTCGGCCGCAGCGGCCTCGCCGACATTATCGGCCTAGAGTCCATCGTGGCCTCGGAGTACCTCGCGATCACCAGCCTGCACGCCGCCGCCCACGAGGGGCTCGACGAGCCCGACTGTCCCTTCCGCAACTTGGCCCCGCAGGTCGTCGAACTGGCGCTGCATGCCGATGGCTCGCTGCGCGACGCCCATCGGCACAAGCTGGCGCTCTGCCCGCGGATCGTAGCGGTCCGTTTCGACGGCCCGCTCAACTTCGCTACGATCCGCTCCTTCGAGGAGCAGCTCAACGGCTGACTCACGCGCCGCCCGGAGGCGCGCTACGTGCTGCTCGCGGGGCACACCATCGACCGCCTCGACCCCGAGGCTGCGGAGGAACTGCTCGCGCTCGTCGAGCGTCTGGGCGAGCGCCAGGTGCAGGTAGCGGCCAGCGGTCTCCGGGATGAGGTGTCCGACATGCTGCAGCGGGCCGCCGGTGCTGGTCGGGCCAAGGCATGGTTCTTCCCGACGCAGGCTCGGGCGCTGGAGGCCCTGTACGAGGAGGCCCACCGCGAGACCAGGGAGGAGACCTGCCCGCTGCGCGCGGTGGTAGCGGCACCTTAGTCCTTAGCCGCTCGCTCAGGGCTTCGGTGCTTCCTGCATCTGCCGACGGATGCGCTCCGCAGCCCGCGCCGCGTGGCGTGCGCGCGCATCGCGGATCTTCTCGATCAGTGTGGGAATGTCCATCGGTTTCTCAAGGATTTCCGCGGCACCGAGGCGGGTAGCCTCCATCGCCGTCTTGATCGTCGCCTGGCCTGTGAGGAGCATGACTTGGAGGTCCGGGGTGCCGGCCAGAAGCGCCTTGAGCGCGGCGATGCCGTCCATGCCCGGCATGGCGAGATCGAGTACCACGGCGTCGAACTTTGTGGCCTGCGACTTGTTTACGCCGTCCGCGCCGGAATAGGCGACATCGACCTCCAGGCCGCGGGCGCGCAAGCGCTCGGCGAGGATCTCAACAAACTCTACTTCATCGTCAATCAGGAGTACTCGGTCAGTCGACATCAGCAACCTCCAGTCGCACCGCCGCGGCCCGCCGTGTCCGAATCGGGCGAGGTGGCGTCGCGTCGGCCATACGGGATTAGAAATACAAGGCGGCCGCCGTCCTCGGGGGTCTCGCGTACCTCGCCCCCGGCAGCCTGCACCAGCGCAGTAAGCTCGGCGAGCCGTCCGGCGGCCGCCTCGTTGCACACGAGGGGATCACCGCTTTCGAGTGTTACCTCTGCACCGAAGGGACCTGGTGTGAGACTCGCCGTAATGCGGCGACCCTGCGCGGCCCCCTCAAGGAGCAACTCGATGCCCTCATGGATCGCGTGCTGGAGCCGAAAGGGATTGTAGTCCACCAACGGGACACCGGCTTGGGGTAGGACGACCTGCAGTTCGGTCTGCCGCAGGCGCGCCTGGCGCGCGGCAAGAAAGACTGCCCTTTCCACGATGTCGCGGGCATCGCACGTTCCCTCCGGTTCGTCCACGGAGTGTGCGAAGCGGCTGAGGACCCGAAGGATCGCATGGCAGCGCGCGATCTGTATCTGCATACGGCGTGCAAGACTACCGAGCTTCTCCACCGCGCCGACCTGCCCCTCGAGGGCGCGCGGAACGGTGTCCTCATGCAGGCCGCAAAGCTCGTGCGCGATATTGAGGGCGTTGACCAACTCGTGGCACTGTCCGGCCAGGACGCGACCGAAGTAGCGTAACTCCCGCTCTCGCATGCAATTCTCGTTGAGACTGTCGGCGGCCACGCTCACTCCCCGCCAGTCGCGTGGTGGAGGATCGCGATAAGATCCTCCAGGTCGACCGGTTTCTGAAGGTAGTCAAAGGCCCCCAGGCGAAGGCCCGTCTCGGCGGCCTCCTTGGCACCGTGGCCGGAGAGGAGGATCACCTCCAGGTCGGGATGCGACTGCTTAATACGCTTGATCACGTCGAAGCCCCCCAAACCCGGCATGCGCACGTCGAGCACAACCACATCGAAGGGCTGCTCCTCGATGCGGGTCAGTGCCTCCTCGCCGCTCATCGCGCCAGTCGCATCGATGCCTCGGAGGTCGAGTCGCTCGACCACGGTCGAGACCAACTCCTCCTCGTCGTCGACGAACAGCACTCGTAGCGCCGCCATAGTCTACCCTCTTCGGACCGGCAGCAGCACCGTGAAGCAGGTTCCCTTGCCGGCCTCGCTCTGTACGGTGATCTCGCCGCCAAGCTTCTGGACGATGCCATAGGTGATCGACAGACCGAGGCCCGTCCCCGAACCCTCCTTGGTCGTGAAGAAAGGCTCGAAGATGCGGTCCAGGTTCTCCTTGGGAATGCCGATGCCGTCATCGGCGATGCCCACGGCTACCCGCCGTTCTCCGGCCATGCGCACACGAATGTCGATGTGGCCACCGTCGCTCACCGCGGCCTCGGCATTGTTGAGAATATTCAGGAACACTTGCTGGAGCTGGCCTCGATCACTCTCGACGTTGGGTACCCCCGGCTCGGCCTCGACCGTGATGGTGACGTTGCGGGACTCGGCCTCCTTTCCCAGGAAGCTGACGACCTCCTTCAGCAACTCCTCCACCGCGATGGTCTCGCTCCCGACGTCCATGTACTTCGCGAAGCCCAGCAGCCGATGCGTGACCTTCCGGCAGCGCGCGACTGATCCCACGATGGACTCGGCGATGCCGAGCACCTTGTCGCGTCGAGGGAACTCGCCTTCAAGCTTGACGATGTCCTGCAGCAGTCCGGCCTTCTCGTTGATGATGGTCAGCGGGTTGTTGATCTCGTGGGCTACGCCGGCGGCGAGGCGGCCGATGGTGGCGAGCTTGTTGGCGTACTCCACCTTGTGCATCAGCTCGGCGCGCTTCAGGTTGTGGGCGCGCAAACTGGCCACGAACTGGCCGCTCCCCCAGAAGATGACACCGAGAATGAAGGCGATGCTCACCATAAGGAACACGAGCAGCCGCGGGAGGGAGAGGCCCGCGCTTTGGCCCCGAACGTGGGGCCCGATGTAGACGAGGACGAACGGGGAGTCGGCAACCTGGACACAACCGATGACCACACGCCGGTGCTGCTCGTCCTCCTGCTCGAGCACGTAGACCTCGCCGGTCGCCTGCGGGAGGTGGATGGGGACGGTGTTCAGCACCGCCCCGTAGCGCCGCGAGGGCGACTGCAGCACGCCGTCCCTGTTCACCAGGAAGACGTCGTCGTCCGGAGTGAGCCCGGCAGTCACGATCTGCTCGGCAAGCACCTCAGCGTTGACGGTAGCGCGCAGGATGTAGTAGTCGCCGCTCTCGCGTTCGTGCTTGGTGGCGATGGCGAAGTGGGGCGAGTGACGATAGCCAAGGAAGGCGTCGCTGACGAAGACGCCGCGCCGGCTCACACGGTAGAACCAGTCCTGATCGTGGTAGTCCCGCCCCTTGAGGTCGTAAGGGCCCGTGTAACAGAGTTGCTTCCCGCCGGCATCGATGAGACCCAGGTCGGCGAACGAGCCCAGCGCGAAGGTGTCGTTCATTTGCTTCATGAGGCGCGAGAGTGTCTTTTCGTCGCACAGTTCCGTGAACGAACGGTCCTGGACGATGAAGCTCAGCGCCGAACGTCTCTCCGTGAGGAAGAATTCCAACGCTCGTTTATTGTTGGTCACCTGGCGTGACACGGCCCCGATGGTCCCGGTGCGGAGCGAGCGTTCGTACTGGTCGTAGTAGAGGAAGGAAATAATCAGGAGCGGCACGATAGAGACTGCCGCCGTCGCGAGCACCACGGTGCGCCGGAGCCGTGCCGCGCCGGGTCCAGCGAGGTATGGGCGGGCCACCTCGAGCTCGGTAGGGTCGAGCGGATCTATCCATGGAGAGGCTGGCCTCATGATTCTTCCGTTTGCAGGGGAACTCCCAGTTCCGCCGCTGCGCGCGCCATTACGCGGCGCAACTCCCACGGCTCGAATGGCTTGGCAATGAAATCAAAAGCCCCTTTCTCCGTGGCGCTCCGGGCCGTCGCCATATTCGCCCAGCCGGTGACCATAATAACTTTGGTGCGCAAACTGCGTTCGCGGACGCAATCGAGTACCTGAATGCCGTCGATTCCCGCCATCACGATATCGGTTATGACGATGTCGAATTCTTTCTCGCGGATCCTGAGGCAAGCGTTACTGGGGTCGTCAAATGCCTCAACCTCGCATCCGATCTTTTCCAACATCGGTTTCAGACGTTTGCCGACAAGGGGCTCGTCATCCAAAACCAACACCCGCAGTTTACTCATAGAAGTTCCTTTGACACGCCTCAAGGCGCATCCGGTTCGCCTTCAGAGCGGTCCATCGTTAAGCAGCTCGGTCACAATGCCGTAGGCGCCGTAAGAAGTTGCCATTACGAGTTGAGCGATGCGCTTGATCTCGTGACTGCAACCTCCGCCTGTTACCGTGTAATCGTGGCACCAAGGACGCTACTCCCACCGAAAGCTTGTCTTAAACTCGTAAGCATACGTTGTATTCTGAAAATCGCGCGCTACCAGTGATTGAGGTCACACAGGCGTGTGTCGCCTTGCGGCGGCCTGCGGCCCGTCGGCTGCCATCGAGGGTACCGCGACGGGCACCGGATCTGGCAACGGCAACTCACGTGCTTTACACTTCTCTTCCATGTCTGTGCAAAAGCTTGTCCCGATTCTGGCCCTAGCCTTTCTGTCGGCCATCGCCGTTGCCCAGATCTCGCCCGGGCCACTTTCCCGCGCCCATCAAGACCTTGACGGGGCCACGCACTGCACCACTTGTCACAAGCTGGGCGGAGGCGAGCCCACCTTCAAGTGTCTCGACTGCCATGCCGAGATTGCTTCCCGTCTTGCGGCTCACAAGGGCCTGCATTCCTCGTACGGTATCCGGCCCGGTTCGAGCCAGGAATGCGCCAAATGCCACTCCGATCACAACGGCCTGGATTTTCCCATCATCAAGTGGGACACGAAGAATTTCGACCATAAGCAGACGGGCTATCTCCTGGAAGGCAAGCACACAGGGCTCGACTGCAGGAAATGCCATACTCCCGACCACATTCCCGCGGGCGAGCGCGCCCTGATCAAGGTCAAAGACCTCAACCGTACCTTCCTCGGCGTTCCCGAAGCTTGCGCCACGTGCCACAAGGATCCGCACGCCGGGCGGCTCGGCCCCAATTGCGCGCAGTGTCACAACTTCAACGACTGGAAAAACGTTTCCGGCACTTTCGATCACTCGAAGACTCGCTATCCGCTGACCGGGTTGCACACGCCCGTCAAATGCGAAAAGTGCCACACCCCTGGCCCCGACAACCAGCCTCGCTATATTGGCCTGCCCTTCAGCAAATGCAACGACTGCCACGCCGACCCGCACAAGGGCAGCTTTGGCCAGCAGGGTTGCCAGTCCTGCCACACGACCGGCGGCTGGAAACGCGTGATCTCCTCAGGCCTCGCTCAGAATTTTGATCACTCCAAGACCAAGTACCCCCTGCTCGGGAAGCACCAGGCCGTGGAGTGCATTGCCTGCCACGCCAACGGCGACTTCAAGAAAGAACTGCCATTTGCCAAGTGCATGGATTGCCACAAGGACGCGCACAACGGACAGTTCGTGAAGCGTTCCGACGGCGGCGAGTGCTCTTCCTGCCACGACGTCAACGGCTGGAAGCCTTCCAAGTTCGATAGGAAGGCGCATGCCTCGACTTCATACCCGCTCGAAGGCAAGCACGCGAAGCTTGAGTGCGCCGGGTGCCACATCGCGAAGGGAAGGGACACGCTTTACAAAATCAAGTTCTCCCGCTGCCTGGACTGCCACCATGACGAGCACCAGACGCAGTTCGCCGCTGTGCCCTGGCTGAATCAGTGCGAGAAGTGCCACACGACCGAGGGATTCAAGCCGTCGACGTTTGCGCTCGCCAAGCACAAACAAGCCCGCTTCCCCCTCACCGGCAGCCATCTGGCTGTCCTATGCAACGATTGCCACAAGCCTGCATCGGCCTTCGCCAGCGCGTCGCTGCTCCCGGCTTCGGTGGCCGTGCAAGCTGAGCCTGCGGCCGCGGCGACCGGCTATAAGACCAGCGCCGTATATCACTTCCGCCAGCTTTCCTGTACCACCTGCCACCAGGACCCGCACCGGGGCCAGTTTGCCGGGCGCATGAAAACGCTACGCGCCGACGGCACACCGGCCGGCTGCGAAGCCTGCCATTCCACCAAAAACTGGCAAGATATCACGCGCTTCGATCACGACCGGACCAAGTTCGCTCTCGTCGGCGCCCATCGCGCCGTAGGTTGCATCGACTGCCACCGGCCGCCCAACCTCGAAATGAAGCTTATCAACGTGGACTTCACCCAGGCCCCAACGAAGTGCGAGGAATGCCATTCCGACATTCATGGCCGTCAATTCTCGAAGGCCGGGGGCGATACCCCTTGCGCCGACTGTCACAACACCGCGAAGTGGAAGCCCTCGCTTTTCGATCATGACAAGCGCACCGCCTTTGCGCTGGCGGGGGCCCACAAGAACGTCCGCTGTGCCGCCTGCCATAAGCTCTTCCGCGACGTTGAAGGCAAGCAGGTACTGTTCTACAAACCCACGCCCAAGGACTGCAAGGACTGCCACGGTTCGGACTCCAAGTTTCAAACAAAGTCCTAAGGGAAACGACTGAGCGTCGCAATCTTTTTTGTACACGCCGTCCATTTTTTTGAACCGTACTTTTTGCGCGTTTTCTGGAAGAACTTACGTTTTATGCCCGGAACGCATCAGAGCACTTAGGACGCGTTTTTGAACACGAGGCGGATTGTACCCTTGAACACTCACTGCCGTAACTTGGGAACTTGTGAGTGTTACCGCTACTCTTCTTGGAAATTCGATTGCTTCGTAAGTTAGTAATTGCCCTCCATCATAGATTTGTGGGTACTAAATTCTTAACAGCGGGGCTGGAGCGTGGTCTCTCCAAGTCTGATTGCGAAATGGCTGATCTGGGGGCTTCTGTTGCCGCCACTCATCCCTTCTGCCCAGGCCCAAGTGGCGCCGAACACGCGCAGCCCGCATGGCAACCTGAATCTTCCATGTCAGAACTGTCACACCGTTTATGGCTGGAAGCCGATCCGGGCCGTGCCGGAGTTCGATCACAGCCAGACGCATTTTCCCCTGCGCGGCCTGCATGAAGGCGTCCCCTGTACCGGCTGCCATACGAAAATGGTATTCACCAATGTGGGCAACAAGTGCGCCAGTTGCCATGCCGACCTCCATAAGGGCCGCATGGGCGCCGCCTGCGAGAATTGCCATACCGTCCGCGGGTGGAAGGTCTCCGTCACCCAGATCAATCAGCACATGAACCGGTTCCCGCTCACGGGCGCGCATGCGGCGGCTTCCTGCGACGACTGCCACAAGAGCGGAGGGCTGAGCCAGTACAACACCATGTCCACGGCTTGCTACAGCTGCCACCAGGCTGACTATCAGACCGCGAGCAGTCCGAAGAGCAATCCGAATCACATGGCGGGAAAATTCTCCACCACCTGCGACACCTGCCACTCGACCGACACCTGGCTGAATGCGAAGTTCGATCACTCGGCGACGGGATTTCAGCTGATCGGAGGTCACTCCGTGCCGCCGCGCGCTTGCGCCGACTGCCACCAGAATAACAACTACAACCTGGGCCCAACGGCCTGCGTGGGCTGCCACCTGGGGGATTATCAGAAGACGAACAACCCCAACCATGTGCAACTGGGATTTGCTCAGACCTGCGATTCGTGCCACACCATCATGGGCTGGTCACCGGCGCAGTTCGATCACTCCAAATCGGGCTTCCCGCTGACGGGCGCGCACACGGTGCCGCCGCGCACCTGCAGCGACGTTGGGTGCCACGCCGGCAACAATTTCCATCTGACGCAGACGACCTGCGTCTCGTGCCACCAGACAGATTTCAACAACACGACCAATCCTTCCCATGTGCAGGGCAACTTCCCGGCCACGTGCGAGATCTGCCACAACACCTCGAAGTGGTCGCCGGCGAGTTTCGATCACTCCAAATCGGGCTTCCCGCTGACGGGCGCGCACACGGTGCCGCCGCGAGCCTGCACGGACTGCCACATTAACAACAACTACACCATCACCAACACCTCCTGCGTGTCGTGCCACCAAACCGACTACAACAAAGCCAAGACGCCGGTGGACCACGTGGGAGCCAATTTCCCCACCACCTGCGCCAACTGTCATGACACCACCAACTGGATGGATGGCACGTTCAATCACGCCGCCACCGGCTGGGCGCTTACTGGTTCGCACACCGTGCCACCGCGTGCTTGCACCGACTGTCACGTCAATGGCAACTACAACCTCACCAACACTTCTTGCATCAGTTGCCACCAGACCGACTACAACAACGCCAAGACGCCGGTGGACCACGTAGGGGCTCACTTTCCCACCACCTGCGAGGGCTGCCATGACACCACCAACTGGATGGATGGCACGTTCAATCACGCCGCTACGGGCTGGGCCCTGACCGGCTCGCACACGGTGCCGCCACGGGCCTGCACCGACTGCCACGTCAATAGCAACTACAACCTCACCAATACTTCCTGCGTCAGCTGCCACCAGACCGACTACAACAAAGCCACGACGCCGGTGAACCACATTCAGGCCAACTTTCCCACGACCTGCGACACTTGTCACGACACCATCAACTGGATGGACGGCACGTTCAATCACGCCGCCACCGGGTGGGCACTGACCGGTTCGCACACCGTTCCGCCGCGCGCTTGCAGCGATTGCCACGTCAACAGCAACTACAAACTGAATCAGACGGCCTGCGTCACTTGCCACCAGACCGACTTCAACAACACGAACAATCCCCCGCACGCTGCGGCTGGATTCCCGACCACGTGCGACGTGTGCCACGACACCATCGCCTGGACCGACGCAACCTTTAATCACAACAATACGGCTTTCCCGCTGACCGGCTCGCACACCGTTCCACCGCGTGTCTGCACCGACTGCCACGTCAACAACAACTACACGACCCTGCCGACTGACTGCTACGGGTGTCATAAAGCGGATTACCAGAGCACCAACAACCCGAACCACGCTGCAGCTGGGTTCCCGACGACCTGCGCGACTTGCCATGACACTAAAGTCTGGACCGACGCGACCTTCAATCACACTTGGTTCCCCACCAACCACGGCAACGCAAATGGGGTTTGCAGTACTTGCCACACCAACCCGAACGATTATTCGGTCTTTACCTGCACCAACTGCCACCTGAAACCGCAAACCGACCAGAATCACCAGGGCGTGTCGGGCTACGTGTACAACAGCGTGAATTGTTATCAGTGCCACAAGAGTGGTGGTGGCGGCTAAACGGCCGTTGAGGTGCTATATGGCATGGGGAAAGCAAGAAAGCGTTTCGAGAAAACCTGCTTATGAAGAGGGAGAATGAACTGGTTGATTCATCTGGGACCGTACCTGGTCCTGTTGGCAGCGCTGCCAGCTTTGGCGGACGGCGGGCCGGTCGAAATACGCAAGGTCGAAGTCTTCCCTGCGGGCGGTGAGGTCCGCGTCGAAATCACTTTGAGTTCCGCGGTTACTCCCGCGGTTGAAACCGCGCAGCATCCGGCTCGTCTGATTCTCAAACTTCCCGGGACCGTCGCCGATACACAACAGAAGCGAATTGCGGTGCGTCAGTTCGGTGTACGTTCCATACGCTACGGCCTGAACCAGGCCGTTCCCCCCGAGACTCATCTCGTGGTGGATCTGGATCAAGGCCACACTTACAAGCTCTCGACCGACGGCATGAAGATTGTCCTGGTTGTCGAAGCGCCTCTCAGCGCGTCGGCGCGCCACCGCACAGGACCCGCAGCCGCGGCTACCAGGCCGCTGCTCGGTTCGCTGGGACGCCGGTCGGACTCCGGCAGCGGTCAGCCTGGCAACTCGTCTAACCAGGATTCGGTCTTGCTGACTCCCCCTCCATCGGGACCGCCGATTCAATTTCCGGCTCCGCCCGACAATTCCCAGTCCACCGCGCGTGCAACCGCCGCGGCTCCTGCCGCAGAAAATGTTCCGCCGGTTACGGAAGCCACCTCATCCAGTGGGTCCGACATCGAAGACAATCAGAGTTCGGCGAACGCGAATGTGCCGCCAGGATCGGCTCAACCGCCGCTCCCCCAGGAGCCCAAGCTCAGCACAGACGCATCGCCGGAAGCGGCAGCTTCTGCCCGCGAAGACGCCAATACCTCCCTCCCCTCGTCTTCCGGGCAGAGTGCTGCCGCGAACCAAACGCAAACCGCAGTCGTGGGCGGCGAGCGGGAGACCGCAGAGGGTACTGGGCAGGGTCGTGGATTGCAGCCAGCTGCTGGCACCACCGACAACCCCGACTTTCGCACCGCCTTCCGCGTCAAGTACGTGGCGCAGGATGCCGCCTACCTGGATGGCGGGCGGGCCGCCGGCCTTGCCGAGGGTATGAAATTGGTCGTCCGTGATCTGCCGAATTCCGGTGGCGTGGCTGCCGCGGGCGCCGATGCTGGCGCCGCCGGCGACATCGCCGAACTCGAAGTTCTGTCGGTTGCGGAAACCTCCGCCGTCACCGAGATCCACACTCCCAAACGCCCGGTGAAAATCGGCGACCTTGCTTATCTGTCTTCCACAGACCAGCAGGCTTTGGTGGCGAAGAACGCGCTCAGCGCCACGCGCAAATATCCGGCGGCGGTCAGCTTCACGGAAAACGACACGCTCGACGACGAGGCCCGTACCGAAGTGCCCAAGCCGCCGCTGCCGTCCGTCAATCGGGCGC
>JBAVVP010000501.1:0-1999 GCA_049697355.1 Terriglobales bacterium | reverse complement strand
CACCGTGGCGCTGCTGAACAGTACCATGCTCACCGCCACCCCCATGCCCTTCACGCTCGCGGAAGACGGATACCTGCCGCCATTTCTCACCCGCCGCCATCCGCGTTACGGCACGCCCTGGATCGCGATCCTGATCTCCGCCGCCATCTACGCACCCCTGGCGCTGCTATCGATCGGCCAATTGGTCAGCATCTATGGCTGGCTGCGGGGCGCCACAACCGGGCTTACCGTCCTCTCCTCCTGGGGACTGCGCCGCAAACAGCCCGATTTGCCGCGAGCTTTCCGCATTCCCGGTGGCAACCTCGGACTGTTCTATGTGATCGCCCTGCCCATGACGATGACTTGCGTCGCCTTGTTTAATAGCCCTCAGATCGCGAAGCTCTGGGGCCCGTGCCTCCTGGTCGCCGGCCCGGTTGTCTATTTTGTGGTGAAATGGTTTGCCAAGCGCGCCGCGCAAAAGGCCTCCGGCGCTCGGCCTGCGTGATTCATTTCGACGTGCGAGGGTCATGTGCTTTTTAGCATCTGCGAACTAAGCCGAAAACTCCGCGACCGCGATATCTCTCCCGTCGAACTCACCCAGAACTGCCTCGTGTTGATCGAGAAGCTCAACCCGGCGCTCAACGCCTTCATCACGGTCACCGCCGACCGCGCTCTGGAACGAGCCCGGGTCGCCGAGCGCGAAATCTTCCGTGGAGACTATCGCGGCCCGCTGCACGGCGTTCCCATCGGACTCAAAGATATTCTCGATACCGCCGGAATCCGCACTACCGCGGCCAGCGCGTTGTTCAAAGATCGCATTCCCACCGAAGACGCCGAGGTTGTGCGCCGCTTGCGCTGCGGAGGCGCGATCATCCTGGGCAAACAGAATCTGCACGAATTCGCCTATGGCGGCAGTTCGATGATCAGCTTCTTCGGCGAGGTGCACAATCCGTGGGACGCGGCGCGCATTACCGGAGGCTCTTCCGGAGGCTCGGCCGCCAGCGTGGCCGCCGCTCTTGGATTTGCCGCGGTCGGCACCGACACCGCCGGTTCCATCCGCCTGCCTGCCGCCTACTGCGGAGTCGTCGGGCTCAAGCCGACATATGGCCGGGTGAGCGCCCGTGGAGTCATTCCGTTGTCGACGTCCTACGATCACGTCGGCCCCATCACGAATTCGGTCTATGACGCGGCCCTGATGCTGCAAGTGCTATCCGACTTCAAGGCAGGGGACCCCTGCGCTCAGCCTAGTCTCGTCACCCGGTTCGAGGAGCTGCCGGCGAATCTGCGCATCGGAATTCCGCGTCCATTCTTCTTCGACGATCTCCATCCCGAAGTTGCCGCGGCCATCGAAAAAGCAATCGAGCGTTTCCGTGAACTCCGTGCTGAAATTCGAGAGGTCAAACTCGAAATCTCCACCGACCGCACGCTGGCAAGCGCCGAAGCCTATGCCTATCACAAGTCATTCGTAGCCCAATCGCCGGGGCTTTATCAGCCAGCGACGCTGGCGCGCATCCAATCCGGAGCCAACATCTCCGCGGACGATGCTCTGCGGGCCAGCCAAGAACTCCAAGCGAGCCGTGACACCATCGGAAAGATATTCGATGAAGTGGATGTGCTGCTGACGCCCACAGTTCCCGTCCCGCCGCCGATAATCGCCGACTTGCGAGAGCATCCCGAAGACCTCCGTCCGCAGGAGTTGATCATGCTGCGCAACACGCGGCCATTCAACGTCTGGGGAATCCCCACGATTTCGGTTCCGTGCGGATTCACAAAAGATGGCCTGCCGATCGGCCTGCAACTAGCCGCCGCTCCCTGGCGGGAGGACATCGTGCTGCAGGCCGCGCATGCCTACGAGCAGGCGACAGACTGGCACAAGAGGATGCCCGGGCCACTTCGAACCACATAGCCCGGACACGCACCTTGGCCGGACACGCACCTTCGATAATCCGAACAATTGTGGTGTGAGAGATGTCACTGTGCTCAAACCTAAACCCTGTCACCCTGAGCGGAGGTGGCCGGT
>JBAVVP010000500.1:0-15080 GCA_049697355.1 Terriglobales bacterium | reverse complement strand
AGATCGCCGAAAGGATGGAGTTGCTGCCCGAAATCGACGCAGTTGGCTATCACATGCAAGAACTGCGCGTCGTCAATGATCGCGGCCAGCGCATTTCCGGGTTCGGCACACGCGTTTTTGGGGAGTTGACGGGCGGCCGCTACATCACGCTCGCGCGCAGCGATCTTTCGCGGCTCATCTTCGACACAATCAAAGATTCGAATGAGGTCCTCTTTTCTAACGAGGTTGCAAGCCTGCGCCAGGACGGGGATGGCGTGGACGTCACTCTCGCAGATGGCAGGAAGCGCCGCTTCGATCTCGTGATCGGAGCAGACGGTCTCCATTCCCAGCTACGGACGTTGACCTTTGGGCCGGAGCAGCAGTTTGAGCGCCATCTTGGGTATACGGTTGCTGCGTTCGAGGTCTCCAGCTATCTGCCGCGCGACGAGGGCGTATACATGCTCTACGGCCGTCCGGGCCGGATGGCTGGCCGGTTTGCGCTGCACGACGACCGGACACTCTTTCTGTTGATCTTCGTTGGAGACTACACTGTCCCTCACGATCTCAATGAGCTCAGCGCGCAGAAGGCGATCGTGAAAGACCACTTCAAGGATTGCGGATGGGAATGCGAGGCGATCCTTACCGAACTGGACGCGAGCACGGAACTCTATTTCGATCGCGTCAGCCAAATCAAACTCGATAAGTGGTCTCGGGGCCGGGTCGCATTGATCGGCGATGCAGCGTTCTGCGTGTCGCTTTTGGCAGGACAAGGATCCGCCCTTGCCATGACGGCCGCCTATGTGCTGGCGGGCGAACTCGCGAAATCGAAAGGCGACCATGAGGCAGCGTTCCGGTGCTATGAGGGCTTGCTGCGCCCTTTCATGGAGAAGAAGCAGGAGGCGGCCAGAACTTTCGCGAGCGCCTTTGCGCCGAAAACCAAGTTTGGTCTGTTTGTTCGTAATCAAGTGATGAAGGCGCTGAGGATACCCGGGCTCGCGAAACTGACAATTGGCCAAGGCATAACGGATCGTCTGACCTTGCCTGACTACTTTTCTCAGGGCCAAAATCAGTCTTGAAATTTGCTTTCTACCCTCGCTCTTGTGGCAATCCCGGCTGGGAGCTTCCCAGCACTTGGCGGTTGATGATGGCGACCGTGGCAGCAAGGGACGGAACGTCTACGTTACTCGAGACTGTACCGGACACGATCATGCGTCCTGCGTATACCATCGATCCCTCGCCACACGTGCTGAGCCGCTGTTCCACCGGCATTCGAGTGCAATCATCTGAACTTGCGATTATTGAGAGCCGCAGCATGAGGCGCGCATACTCTTGAAAGGGGCTTCGGCGACGGTGGGTCAGGCTGCGCACGCACAGGCTTTCTCCGCGGGTGCTGCAAGCCTGGTCAAGTTCTGGGATACAGCGCAGCGGCATTGATATTGGGCGAGGTGACTTGTTCTGCCGCCCGTGCCCCGCTCGATCTGCTTGTGGCAGCTGAAGCCGGAGATTCGGCTGGGCTCGAGACGTTCGTGAAGAAGAGAAGACTATGAATGCCGCCGCCGAGCTGGTTTAGCCCGCATCGCGCACTCATTAATTCTCGATGGATGATTTCGCGATCTGGATTGCGGTAGGGAAAGCTGCCGTGCGAGCCTAGTCGGTGTGATTTCTTAGCGTCTCGACCTCATCGACAAGATTGTACCGGATCAGGAAGCGTGTGCGGGGGCGAGGTCTTTCTCTCCTGGGACGGCAACGTCTTCTCCAAGAGCTTCACGAACGTAAAGATCGGTTATTGCCACATAGCCAACGACCGTAAGCGGCGTCGCAAAGAGCAATCCCATCACCCCGAACAGCGCTTCGAAGACAAGTACAGCAAAAAACCGTCCAGTTGGAGGTCTGACCCCTATTGCTTGGAAGTGACGGCATATCCCGATCCTACCAAGCGAAACCGTCGCCCTAAGTGCGCACAGGTTTCAGGTTGAGTTCAAGGACAGAAATGCTGGAATTCTCGCCGAACTGTGAACTTCGCACCGGAGGCTTCAGGACCACGGACGCATCCTTCTCTCGGGATAAAATTCCCGCTGACTTTCCGCCAGTTCTTCCTACGTAGCGTCCGATGAGGTCCGCTCCGGTAGACACTTTGCGCTCGGACAGAACCGACCATATGAAAACCCGTTTACCAGGCGGCACGGTTGCATCACCCTGCCGCATAACCGTACCTGCGTAATTTGACTTATTCCCGGATGCCCCCTTGAATGAGCAGGATAGCACTGAATCGGCTGCTGCCCGCGCTTTGGAAGGCATAGAGGTGCATGTCAAGGTTCCAACGGGCTCAATCAGTGTTTGTGTCGCGCCTTGGCTTCCAATCGAAACCAAGGCAAACAGCATACCCGTCATAAGAGCCTTCTTTTTATATTTCATTGTTCGCCTCCCAAGCATTGCTTCAACTGCAGACCGCATTTTGCGATCCCGCCCACTGAAAGCTCATGATAGTCAACAGCTCTTGGCGCTCGCACGTTCCCCAATCTACACCTCGGACCGTCTTCCTGCGCTGGAACATTAACGCAGACAAGACCTTGAAACAGCAGCCGGCCACTCCGAGGAAAATGCGGAAGCTACGTCCGATGAAAGGAAACCCGAAAAAGGCAGCCTACGCTGCGGTCGCTGCAAACCTGGCAATCGCCGTGACAAAGTTCGCCGCCGCCTCGTACACAGGAAGCTCAGCCATGTGGAGTGAGGGCATCCACTCGCTTGTAGATACGTCCAACGAAGGGCTTCTTCTTTACGGGTTATATCGTGCCGCTCGTCCCGCCGACGAGGAGCATCCGTTCGGGCACGGACGTGAACTCTACTTCTGGAGCTTTATCGTCGCGCTCCTTATTTTCGCACTTGGCGCTGGCCTTTCGTTTTATGAGGGCGCGCTCCATATCGCGAACCCTGCGCCCATCGAAGCGCCTCTCGTCAGCATTGCCGTCCTTATCGTGTCGGCTGCATTCGAGGGCTGGTCCTGGAGCGTATCTTACCAGCAACTCGGTGAGTCACGGCAGAGGGTGGGCCTTCTTGAGGCGGTCACGAGAAGCAAGGATCCCGCAATCTTTATTATACTGCTGGAGGATACAGCTGCTCTGGCCGGTATCGCAGTGGCACTTGCCGGCATTTCGGCAAGCGCTCTGCTGGACATGCCCGTGCTGGACGGAGCCGCCTCAATTGGGGTCGCGATTATACTGGCGGTCACGGCCATCTTCCTTGCCTGTGAGGTCAAGGGTCTTCTCATTGGAGAACAGGCCCGCCCTGCGGTCAGAAACGGTATCCGGGAGCTTGCGGATCAACAGTTAGGGATTACAGAGATTTGCAATCTCTTTACCGTTCATCTTGGCCCAGATCAGGTGTTAGCCCTGCTGACGGTTAGCTTCGACGCAGCGCTCACGGCAGATCGCGTCGAGGACACTGGCGCAGCTTTTGAGCGAGCCGCGAAAGCCAAATATCCCGAACTGGTAGCGGTTTTAGCCAGCCCCGCACCGCCGCGGCGCGCATCGAGGATCTGAAACGGCCCACATACCGTCTCCCGTGCCAAACCGTCATTAGAAAGTCTTCGCCGGTGTCCCTCCTCGGGGCGTCCTCGCAAGTGAACAATCGCGCTTGGCATCATGATGGTCCAAAGGAGGCTAGAAGCCGGATCGGAGCACCTCCGGCGGAACAGGCTCAGTGCCGGTTTGTTGCGCCGCAAGCGAGGTAGCTGTGGAAGCTGCTTTCGCACTCGTGCTGCCGACGAACGAGGACACGTTGAGAGTTCCCTCTGCCGCTCGCATCTGGGCGGTCACAAAGTCATTCTGGTTTTTGCCGAGCGTGCTGGGTCTTCTGGGGCTCGTGCTCGCAGGGGTGACGATATGGGTGGATCGCACTTATTCAGACGTGGTGCCGTTCTTTCAAAGCCTCGGCGCAGTGACAACGCGGAGCGTGCTGCAGACTATCGCGACGGCTTCCATCACCGTCATCAGCCTTACATACTCAATTACGTTGGTTGTTTTTACACTGGCGGCGGGCAATATTGGGCCGCGACTGTTAACGCGCTTTCGCGAAAGTACTCAGACGCGCCTTAGCATTGGCGTCTTCTGCTGTACTTTTCTATTTGCAATTACCGTTTTGAGTTTCGTTGGTGACGAACATACTCCCAGATTGTCCGCGATGATCGCCTTCCTGCTGGCCATCATAAGCGTCTATGTTTTGATCATCTACGTTCAGCACGTCTCTTCGCAGGTTCTTGTCGATAATGAAGTTGCGAAAGCTGCCGCGCGGGTGCACGCTGCGGTTTCCGCCCTCATTCGAGAAGGGAAGCTCGAAAATCGCGGCAAGCACCGGCAAATACCTACACCCAAACCCGAGTGGCCGGTTCGCGCACAAAAAACAGGCTATGTGCGCAGCGTCGAAACTGACTCCTTGCTCGATTCTGCCAAGGAGCATGATTGCTTCATTCGCGTAAAAGTCGAGCCTGGGGATTTTGTCATCGAGGGCATTCCCATAGCAGTCGTGTACGGTTGCGAAAGGCGCGACATCGAGGACGCCGTCGTCTGCGACGGAATCGTGGTTGGGCCAAGCCGCCAACCGGACGCCGATGTCAGTTTCCTCATCCACCTCCTTATCGAGATCGCTCTCCGGGCGCTCTCGCCGGGCATGAACGATTCTTACACGGCAGTGAGCTGTGTCGATAATCTTTCAGCAACCTTGGCTCAGCTGCTTCGGCACGAGGCTCCCTCTGCGATTCATTGCGATGACGACGGGCAGCCCCGGCTGTACTTTGAAATCTTGAATGTCCGGGACACTCTGAACAAGACGCTGCGGCCGCTGCGCATAAGTTCGCGCGGGAACCTCCTTGTGACGTTACGGCTTTTACACGCCCTGAGAGACATGGCAGAGCTCGCGTTGCCGAAATACCAAGAGTTTCTTCGTCTCCACGCGGAGCTCATTGTGACGGACGCGAAGGAGTACGTTTCAAATCCAAGGGACCGCGAGGATGTTCTCGCCGCCTACAATGAGGTTGTGAAACAGGCAGAAACCGCGACCCCCGCGCAAACAGCGGTCTGAACACATCAACTGCTCATTCCTTCTCTTTGAGATGAAACTTCAGCGGAGGAATTTGTTTTCTGGGTTGTCACAGATGAACTTGGAAATAATTCGGAACGCTTTCCAGTTTTAGCGCATTCCAATCGCACTGAACCAGATAACACACTAATGCTCAAGTCCAGGCACCTGTCATGACAAGACTAAGCTGGCTCACGAGTTGCTGCACGGCAGCGCTATTACTATTCGGCGCCGGTGCAACGGCAAAAGCTGAAAGACTGGATCAGCGAATCCGCGAGGGCGCGGAAGTTTACAATCAAGGCCATTGTTACGCCTGTCATGGCCAATTTGGTTCCGGAACCTTGGGACCTCGATTTTCGGGCGACCTCAACCTCAAAGAAACGTCCTACGTGGTCACTCAAATCCTGGTCGGACTGGGCGAGATGCCCGCTTACGCGCACAGGCTCTCCGACGACCAGATAGCCGCCGTAGCGCAGTACATACGCAACAGCTGGGGTAACGCTTTTGGGGGCGTGACGCCCGAGGATGTTGCCAAAGCGCGTGAGATGCGGAGGCAAGCCGCGAGGCAGACGACGGCTCCCTCAGCGGCTCAGCATTGACGAGGTCATGATGAAAGGCCCTCCGAAAGCAATGGAGATCGAAATGCCAGCCGACAACCGACCTCTGCATGGAGCGTGTCTGGTGGGATTTAAAAGCGTCGCAGTTTGTGCCTTTCTCGTTGTTGGCTGCGGTCTCGCGTGGGCTCAAAGTCAGCCGCAGGCTTCTCCGAAAAGCCTCGAAGCGTTGAGCGCCGACGACACTCAGTGGCCAATGGCTCCCAAGAACTACGCCAACACCCGCTTCAGCGGCCTTGACCAGATCAATACGCAGAATGTGAGCCAGCTCAAAATGGCGTGGTCGTTCTCTCTCGGCGCAGACCGGGGGCAGGAGGCCGCGCCGCTTGTCGTTGATGGCAAGATGTACGTGGTTTCGCCCTATGCGGGCGTCTATCCGAACCGCGTTTTCGCGCTCGACGCGACTACCGGCGACGTGATCTGGTCCTACGCGCCGAAGCCGAACCCCGCAGCCGCCGGCGTCGCCTGCTGCGATGTGGTCACACGCGGCCTGGGCTACGACAACGGCAAGATTTTTCTGAACACCTTGGATGGCTATTCGGTCGCGATCGACGCTGCCTCTGGCAAGGAACTCTGGCACGCCAAGCTCGCCGACATCAACAAGGGCGAAACCATCACCATGGCCCCGCTCGTGGTCAAGGGCAAAATCCTGATCGGAAACAGCGGCGGCGAAATGGGCGTGCGTGGCTGGGTGACAGCGGTTGACGAGAACACAGGCCAGATTGTCTGGCGCGCCTATCACACCGGCCCTGACAAGGACGTGCTAATCGGACCGAACTTCAAACCGCATTATCCGCAGAACAAGGGCGCGGATCTCGGCGTGAAGTCCTGGCCGCCGGACCATTGGAAGATCGGCGGCGGCACGATGTGGGGCTGGATCCAATACGATCCCCAGACCAACACAATCTTCTACGGCACCGGCAATCCCGGCCCGTGGAACTCCGACGCGCGGCCGGGCGACAACCTATGGACCTGCACGCTGTTCGCCCGTGATGCCGACACGGGCGAGGCGAAGTGGGCGGTGCAGCTCAATCCGCACGATTTGTGGGATTACGACGAAATCAACGAAAGCGTCCTGATTGACCTGCCCATAAACGGCGCGACGAAGAAGGTCATCCTGCATCCCTCGCGCAACGGCCACATGTATGTGCTCGACCGCGAAACCGGCGAAATTCTGTCCGCAGACGCTTACGACTATATCAACGAGGTCAAGGGCATCGACCTGAAGACGGGACGGCCCATCGAAGTCCCCGAAAAACATCCCACGACAGGCAAGACGATCACCGACATCTGTCCCGTCCATGATGGGACCAAGGACTGGCAGCCGACGGCATGGTCGCCTCGCACCAAGCTGCTTTATGTGCCCCATCAACACATGTGCATGAACTGGCAATCGAACGAAGTCGGGTACATTGCCGGAACGCCCTATGTGGGGGCAACGGTCGACACCTATCCCGGCCCCGGCGGCTACCGCGGCGAATACATGGCCTGGGACCCAGTCCAAAAGAAGAAGGTGTGGGCGATCAAGGAGAAATTCCCGGTCTGGACCGGAACGCTGGTAACGGCGGGAGACGTTGCCTTCTACGGCACCATGGATCGCTGGTTCAAAGCCGTGAACGCCAAAACGGGCGAGGTGCTTTGGCAAGTTCACACGCCATCGGGGAATATCGGTCAGCCCATCACCTATCAAGGTAGCGACGGCACGCAATATGTGGCGATGCTCTCAGGAGTAGGCGGCTGGGCAGGCGCTGTGGCTGCAGCCGAAATCGATCCGCGCGTGCGAAACGGTGCGCTCGGTTTCGTGGGTGGAATGCAGGATCTCCCACTTTACACAGCGGGCGGAAGCACGCTCCTCGTCTTCAGCCTGCCTAAGAATCAGGCCGCAACCACCAGTGCCGGGAGCCAGGGCCATGCAGCCGCGCAATAAAGCTCTGATCGGTCTTCTCGCGGCGGCGCCTCTGTTCTTCGCCGCAACGCCGCTTGCTGCGGACCCCGAACAAGGCGGCGAGAAGCTTTTCAAGGTGTGCGCGGATCCCAATAACCTGCCATTCTCCAACCAGGCGCAGGAGGGATTCGAGAACAAGCTCGCCGAGCTTATCGCGGCGGATCTGAGCGAAAAAGTATCCTACACATGGTGGGCGCAGCGCCGCGGCAACATCCGGAACACGCTCAAGGCCCGGGCTTGCAATGTCATCATGGGCGTGCCTGCCGGCCTCGGCGTGGTCGAAACAACGCGGCCCTATTACCGGTCCACTTATGTATTTGTGACCAGGCCCGATCGAAGCGCGCTTTCTTCGCTGAAAGACCCGGCGCTGAAAACATTGAAGGTCGGCGTTCAGCTGATCGGTGACAACGGCTTCAACACGCCGCCCGCTCATGCGCTCGCCGCCGAAGGCGTGGTCAATGTTCGAGGCTACACCGTCTATGGCGACTATCGCGATCAAAACCCAGCCGCTGGGATCGTCGAAGCCGTGCGGAACGGTGAAGTGGATGTTGCCGCCGTGTGGGGTCCGCTCGCCGGATATTTCGCGTCCCGCGACGGCGCAAAGTTGACCGTTACGCCAATCTCTGACCCGGACGACTTTGCGCCGCTACGCTTCCAGTTCGACATCGCCATGGGTGTTCGAAAAGGCGACGCCGCTTTGAAAGCGCAGCTCAATCAAGTCCTCGAACGCCGCCGCGACGAAATAGAGAGGCTGCTTCAAAGTTACGATGTGCCTGTCGTCGCCGAAAAGGGCGCAGTTGAAGCCGCGAGCAATCCAGCTGGTATGGAGGGTGGAGCGCGATGAGAAATTCACGGATAGGGAAGCACTGGAAGGCGCTCGGCCTCGCTGTGGTCTCTGCCGCCGCTTTGTCCGCATTTTATGTCAACGGAGTTGCCCAGCAACAGTCCGCGGCCAACCCGCGCGCTTCACCGCAGGGCAAACCTGATATCGCTCCCCCGAATCCAGCAGAAGACACGCCGGGTGAGCTTTACGGCAAGTTTTTTCAGCTCCCCGTTTCCGGCTTGGTTCCTGGGAACGTCCATCCGCAAATCGATATCAAAAATCCCGAGAACGACGCTCAAGCCGTCCAGCGCGGCATGAAATATTTCGCGGCCTTCAATTGCGTGGGCTGCCACGCGGCAAACGGCGGCGGCGGCATGGGGCCCTCGCTGAGCAACAATACTTTCATTTACGGCGGCTCGCCGGGCAACATCTACATGACGCTTGTGCAGGGCCGTCCCCATGGGATGCCGGCCTGGGGCACCGTCCTGCCGGACAACATCCTGTGGGATCTTGTGGCTTATGTGCGGACGATCAGCAAAGCGCCCACGACCGAGTGGGGACAAACCTTCTCGCAAGACTCTCCGAAGATCGAACAAGTCCCGGCTGAATTTCAGTCGACGCCCAATCCATGGCAATACACCCAGCCCTTCATGAAGGGCCAGCAACCCAAAGGCTAGTTGTGCCGCGGCGTAACACCTTGCTCCTGATATTCGTGATCACGGCGCTTCTCACCGCGGGCACCGCTCTTCTTCTTTGGCAGCTGGCGGACAATCCTCTGGCTTATCTTCAGGGCCGAGGGTTTCGGACAACGAACTCGGTTCCGCTCCTTTGGGGAACGATTTGCGTCTCTCTAGCTGTCCTCTTCTTTACAGTCGTGACGCTCTTGGCCGCCATATACCGTACGAGGCCGGCGCAGCGGTACAGTGACATCACCCGGCCTCCCGGCGGCGTTTCCTGGATCTTTACGGGCGTCGGAGTCTCCACGCTTTTGCTCTTGGGAACAACGGTTTGGACAGTGAGGGTCCTTAGCGCAAACTCCGCGCCGCGAAGAGAAGCAGCAGTGAAACTCGCCGTGATCGGCCATCAATGGTGGTGGGAAGTCCGCTATCAGAGCGACGAGCCTTCCCGCACTTTCAGGACAGCGAATGAAATTCACATTCCGGCAGGGGAGCCGGTAGAGATCAGCCTTCAGGCCGCAGACGTCATTCACTCATTTTGGATACCGAAACTGGCAGGGAAAACGGACCTCATTCCGGGGCAGACGAATAGAACTTGGATCGAGGCGGATGAGCCCGGCACGTTCCTGGGCCGGTGCGGCGAGTATTGCGGGCTCCAGCACGCGCATATGTCGATGACCGTCATCGCCGAACCACCGGACCGGTTCAAGGCTTGGTGGGATCATCAGCTCGCTTCGCAACCGGCCGCCGTCTCTGAAGCCTCGATCGCGGGCCAATCCACCTTCATTCAGAAATGCGGCGCATGTCACACCGTGCGTGGGAGTGGAGCGTCCGGGATCCTCGGGCCGGACCTCACTCATCTCATGACGCGGTCCACGATCGCTGCCGGGACACTGCCCAATACGGAGGGCCACTTGTCCGGCTGGATCGCGGACCCGCAAAGCGTGAAGCCTGGCGCCTACATGCCTCGGCTCAACATCTCCGGCCCTGAACTCAACCGCGTTCGCAACTATCTCGAAACGCTGAACTGAAGGAGAAGGCGTGAACATCGCCCCCGAACGTCAAAAAACCCATGTCGAAGCGGCAGGGTACGACTCCGCGGTCGCCCACAAGCTGCACAAGCTTTGGGAAACGAAACCGGGCATTGTGGGCTGGCTCTCAAGCGTCGATCACAAAGAGATTGGCATCCGCTACATCGTGACAGCGTTTCTCTTCATGGGCGCGGGCGGCGTCGAAGCCCTGATCATGCGGCTGCAACTCGCTCAGCCGAACAACACCATCCTGTCGCCCGAAACATATAACGAGCTTTTCTCCATGCACGGGATCACCATGATCCTGTGGTATGCGTTCCCCGTGCTTACCGGCTTCAGCGTGTATCTGCAGCCGCTTCTCCTCGGCACGCGGGACATGGCATTCCCGCGGCTCAATGCCTTTACCTATTGGGTTTTCCTCTTTTCGGGACTTCTTCTCTACACGAGCTTTCTATTCGGCGCTGCTCCGAACGCAGGGTGGTTCAATTACGTCCCTTATGCCTCCAAGACCTATAATCCGGGGCCGAACATCGATTTCTACGCGATGGCGAATATCTTCCTCGGCATCTCGACAATCCTCGGGTCGCTGAATTTCATCGTCACGATATTGCGCATGCGCGCTCCCGGCATGTCGCTCAACCGGTTGCCGATCCTGAGCTGGGGCACGCTCACCATTTCGGTCGCGAACATCTTGTCCGTGCCCTCCGTCACGCTTGCCTTCTTCATGCTGTGGATGGACCGGCAGTTCGGCAGCCACTTCTTCGTCACCGATCAAGGCGGACAGCCGCTGCTCTGGCAGCATCTTTTCTGGCTGTGGGGCCATCCATGGGTCTACGTGATCGTGTTGCCCGCGATTGCCTTTGTGTCCCAGGCGCTTCCAGCCCTCTGCCGCCGTCCGCTCGTGGGATATGCCTATGTCGCGCTCGGCACGGTCGCGACCATGGTCTTCGGCTTCGGCGTCTGGGTGCATCACATGTTCGCCACCGGCCTTCCGAACGTGGCGCTGTCCTTCTTCAGCGCCGCCTCCATCATCATCGTTATTCCGAGCGCCATCGCGTTCTTTGCGTGGATGGCCACCCTCTGGACCGGTCGGCCTAAAATCAACACGGCCTTCCTGTTCTTCGCGGGGTTCATCGTTGTCTTCGTCATAGGCGGCGTCTCGGGATACATGACAGGGTCGGTGCCCATCGACTGGCAGTTGACTGATACCTACTTCGTGGTCGGCCACATCCACTATGTCCTCATCGGCTGGAACCTCTTCGCGGTCATGGGCGCGATCTACTACTGGTTCCCGAAGATGTCGGGGCGGATGCTCGACGAGACACTTGGGCGCTGGAACTTCTGGCTGATGTTCATCGGCTTCAACATCGGCTTTTTCCCGATGCATATCCTGGGGCTGCTGGGCATGCCGCGCCGCATCTACACCTACCCGGAAGGCATGGGCTGGGATGTGTGGAACCTCATCACGAGCGCCGGCTCTTACTTCTTCGCCTTCGGCTTCCTGCTTCTTCTCGTGAATGTGCTGGTGAGCTTGAGACGGGGTCAGCCTGCGGGTGCAAATCCCTGGGATGCCGATAGCCTCGAATGGTCGACGCCCTCACCGCCGCCGCCCTACAACTTCGTGACCATCCCTATCGTGGGAAGCCGCCATCCCCTTTGGGAGGACAGGCTGCACGAGTCGAAGCAGCGCTCCATCGTCGGCCGCGGGATCACCCTGGACAACGGCAAGGAGGTTGTCGCCACCTCGCCGCTCGATGCCGAACCGAACCGCATCATCACCATGCCTGAGGACTCCATCGCGCCATTCCTGCTGACGCTTGTATTGACGGCGCTTTTCGCAAGTCTCCTCGCCCATTCCTGGATCGTTGTGGGCGCGACCGTCGTTATCTCCCTGGCGCTGACAGCCTACTGGCTATGGCCGCGGGGCATGAAAGTTGCGGTCCAAACCGGACGGGAGGCCGGGGCATGACCGATTTATCGCTCGAAAGACGCGTGCTACCGGTGTCCGACAGCATTGCCTGGTGGGGGATTTTGCTCTTCATCATCTCGGAAGCGGCTCTCTTTGCGTTCCTGCTGTTCAGCTACTACTACGTCGCGATTCAGCCGCAGCCGACGCCATGGCCGCCGGAATATCTCCCGAGATTGACCTTGGCGGGTCCGAACACGCTCATCCTGCTCGCGAGCAGCGGAGTGGCGTGGTTCGGCGAGCGTGGCACAAGGCGCGGAAACCGCACCGAGCAATTGATCGGTCTCGCGGGCACTTTTGTGATGGGCGCCATCTTCCTGACGATCCAGTATTTCGAATGGCAGAACAAGACGTATTCGATCACGTCCAGCTCATACGGGTCCTTGTTCTACACCGTTACCGGCTTTCACGGCGCGCACGTGATTGTGGGTCTCCTGATCCTGGCGGCGCTCGTGATCTGGTCCTGGCTTGGATATTTCGGCCGGGCAAACAGCACGCCCGTCTCGGTCGGCGTGTTGTACTGGCATTTCGTCGACGCGGTCTGGCTCTTCGTGCTTTTCACCTTCTACATCACACCTTATCTGGGGCTGCGCCATGGATAGCCACGTAGCCGCTCCAGGCCGTCAGGGTCCACGCGGTTCCATCCGCATTTCGAGAGCGGTCTTGTATTTCGCCCTCGTGGGAAGCGGTGTGGCCTGGTTTGTCCAACTCGTCGCCAAGTATGCCATTGCCTCGCACTCCTGCTACCCGGGCGCGCTGCCATCCTCCAGCGTTTCACCAGCCAATGGTTGGCTTTGGCCGCTTCTGCTAGGGGTCGATTTGGTTGCCTTTACAATAGCACTTACAGCCGCATTCCTGTCCTACCGCGACTGGCGGGCAATCTTGAGCGAAGCGGGACTTTCCGCCACTGCTCCGACTGACTCGCTGGAATCGCCCGCGCGCTTCTTCGCCCTGTGGGGAATGGTCTTCGCGTTCTGCTTTTCGGCCGCGATCCTCTTCGACCTCATCAACGTGCTGGTGCTGCATCGATGCGGATAATTACGGCCATTCTTGTTTGCGTCATAGCAGCGATGCTGGCCGCCTTTTTGCCGGGCAGCCGCACAAAGGCCGGCGATAGCCCCTTGGCTGACAAGGGCGCCAGACTCATCGAGAGCAACGGTTGCGGCACCTGCCACGACATCCCTGGCATCGATGGCGCGGATGGCGTTGTCGGACCACCGCTCGGCAATATGGGGCGCCGCGTTTACATCGCGGGACTTTTACGAAATACGCCTCAGAACATGGCGTCCTGGATCCAGCATCCCCAGCGTTACGTTCCGGGTAACGCGATGCCCGAACTGGGACTGACGCGCGACGAGGCACAAGCGATCTCGGCCTATTTGCAGACGCTGCGCTGAGCACCCTCAGATGAGCGAATGGATAGACGGCATTTTCGGACACGGCCCTGACCTCAGCGTGACGCAGGAGTGCGCTCGCGCCGTTCTCATTTTTGGCTACGGTCTCTTGCTCATCCGGGTCGCGGGGCGAAGAATTTTCGGACGTTGGTCTGCGCTTGATACTGTGGTTGCGATCATCGCGGGCTCAAACTTGAGCCGCTCGATAACCGGTTCGGCTCCGCTCTTCGGAACGATGGCGGCGACCGCCGTCCTTGTTGCTCTTCACTGGATCTTGGCGAAGCTGGCGACCCATTCGCCTCTCGCCGACCGGCTGCTCGAAGGCCAGGCCGTGCAGCTTGGGACTTCCGGAAGTTTACACGAGGACGAGATGAAAAAATGGTCGGTGAGCGGGACAGATGTCGCGGAGGCGATGCGGCAGTCGGGGGTTGCGCGCTTTGATGAGATTGGGTCCGTGACCCTTGAGCCAAGCGGAAAGATCAGTGTCAGCAAGGCTGAAGGATAACCCAGAAATGCCGCCGCTGCGGAACCAGAACGACCTGAAATCCTTAGGCGGTTAGCGGCTCCAAACTGAGAGAGGAAGCGAGAGCGTGACGAATTTCATCCCCTATTGCGGATCGCCGCCGTTTCCGGGCCACATCATCTGGAACTCCGATCCTATCCTGGGCTCGTGCTTTCTCCTCGCATTGGCTCTCGCGTTGAGGCATTTGGTCTCGGCGGACGCTTCAAGTAGTCAGATCGCTTGCTTTGTTGCCGGCTGGTCCGTCTTGACGTTTGCGCTGATGTCGCCGCTCTGCAATTTGAGCGTTGCGCTTTTTGCGGCGAGGGCTGGACAGCACCTCCTAGTTGCCTTCCTGGCCGCACCCCTGCTCGCTCTGAGCGGCGCTCCTGCTCTCGCCATGGAGCCTGTTCGCCGATATCTGGGAATACAGAAACTGCGGCACGGCAATTCGCTCCTAAGTCCGGGCACCTATGTCTTTGCGCTGATCTTCTGGTTTTGGCATTTCGGCGGCCCATTCGATTTAACTCTTCAGAATAACCAGATTTACTGGATCATGCAGGTGTCGATCATCTTCTCCTCGATCGCACTGTGGGCAGCGCTCCTCAACGGACATGCCGTGGGGAACCTTCATTTTTTTGCTGCAAGCGTGTTTACGGGTTTTCAAATGTCTCTGCTGGGAGCCTTGCTCACTTTGTCGGGAACATCCTGGTATAGCGTCTACTTCTCGACCACGTGGCCGTGGGGCATGACGCCGTTGGAAGATCAGCAGCTTGGCGGAGCGCTCATGTGGGTTGTCGGAGGAGTCATCCTGGCAGGGTTCCTGCTTTACAGCTTCGCCCGTTTTTTCGCCATCCTGGAATCCCGAACATCACAACCTTCGCAGGGCTTCAAAATCGTGTAACCCGACGAACCGCTGTTCTCAACTGTGTAATTCCGATCAGGCAAGCCGTCAATCTATTGGTTAGGCGCCGCGGAAAGCATTTGAGGACAAGCGGACCTCTATCTATATTTCAGTCGGTGTAGTTCACTTCCTAAGAAATAGTTTAGTTCAGACGATCTTGCCTGATTTAAATTCT
>JBAVVP010000499.1:0-1971 GCA_049697355.1 Terriglobales bacterium | reverse complement strand
ATATTGGCCTTGCATCGGGAACTGCTTGCCGCCATCGACGCGTTCGTCCGGGACGCCAACTCAGAGCTTGCCGCCCTGCTGCAGGCCGAGCTCGGGGAGACGGTTGCCCAATACCAGTTGCTGAAAGAACAGACCGGTAGACTTGATTTTCTTGACTTGCTTATCCGCGCCCGGGACCTGCTCGTCCAGTCCCGCAGCGTGCGCGAGCACTTCCAGGACCGGTTTACCCATCTCTTCGTCGACGAGTTCCAGGACACGGACCCGTTGCAGGCGGAAATCCTTGTCCTCCTCGCGGCCACTGATCCGGCTGCCAACAACTGGCGCAGCGTGACGCCGGTTCCCGGGAAGCTATTCATCGTCGGAGATCCAAAGCAGGCCATCTACCGTTTTCGCCGCGCCGACGTCGGCACCTACGAGGAGGTCAAACAACTTCTGCTCAAAAACGGCGCCGAGTTGCTGCAGTTGACCACCAGTTTCCGGACGCTGCCTTCGATTCAGGCCATGATCAACCGGGCTTTCGCACCTCATATGGATGGCAATGCGGCAAACCTGCAGGCAGGGTACGTTCCTCTTTCCCCGTTCCGCGAGGAATACGCTAACCAGCCCTCGATCGTCGCCCTGCCCGTGCCTCGTCCTTATAAGAAGATGTTCTCGATGGGGGCGGTCGAGGAATCGCTCCCCGATGCGATCGCCGCCTTCATCGCGTGGCTGGTCGAGAAAAGCGGCTGGACGGTTCCGAAGCCGGGAGATCCAAGCGAGCGTGTTCTCCTCGGCCCTAATCATGTCTGCCTCCTTTTCAGGAGGTTCATCAGTTTCGACGATGACATGGCTCGGCCCTATATCCGCGCGCTAGAGGCGAGAAATCTCCCGCATCTGCTGGTTGGCGGCAAATCCTTCCACGACCGTGAGGAGGTGCAAACCATCCGTGCGGCGCTCACCGCGATCGAGTGGCCCGATGACGAGCTCTCGGTCTTTGCAACGTTGAAGGGTTCGCTGTTCGCGATACGCGATGACGTGTTGCTCGAGTATCGCCACCGAGTCGGGCGCTTCCATCCCTTCCAGGTCCCCGCCGAGCCACTCGCGGGAGAACTCCAGGAAGTGGTCGAGAGCCTTCGCCTCTTGCAGAAGCTGCACCGCAATCGTAACTACCGACCCGCTGCAGAAACGCTGGAAATGCTTCTGAAAGAAACGCGAGCGCACCTTGCGTTCGCGCTCCGCCCCTCGGGCGAGCAGGTACTCGCAAATGTTCTGCACATCGCCGAGCTGGCGAGAAAGTATGAAGCTTCCGGCGGCCTTTCGTTCCGTGGGTTCGTGGACGAAGTCCGAGCCGGCGCGGATGCAGCGGAAAGCGGAGAGGCTCCCATCTTCGAGGAGGGCAGCGAGGGCATCCGGATGATGTCGGTTCACAAGGCAAAGGGCCTGGAGTTCCCAGTTGTCATCCTCGCGGACATCACGGCTAAGATTTGCCAGTCGCGGCCCAGCCGGTATATCGACTCATCTTCCTCTCTCTGTGCGGTCCCGCTCGCCGGGTGCGCGCCGCTCGATCTCCAGGAGCGCGGTGAACTCGAGTTGGCGCGGGACCGGGCTGAAGGGATTCGACTGGCCTACGTGGCAGCCACCAGGGCACGCGAACTTCTGGTCGTTCCAACCATCGGTGACGACCCGCGTCAGTCGTGGGACTCGGTTGAGAACTGGTGGGTGAGGCCACTCTACGACGCCGTTTATCCCGAGCCAGACAAGCGTCAGAAAGCGGGAAAGCCTCCCGCATGTCCGAACTTTGGGAAAGACAGCGTTCTCGTCCGGCCGCCAGATCTGACCGTAGATGAACAGGACACTGTTTGGCCGGGGCTGCATCAATTCGAAGAGCCAGAAACCCAGGACAAGGGCTACGGAGTGGCATGGTGGGACCCGCGGGCGCTGACGCTAAACGTCCCACAGTCGTTTGGCATAAGGCAAGAGGAGCTCCTGAAG
>JBAVVP010000498.1:0-12445 GCA_049697355.1 Terriglobales bacterium | reverse complement strand
GAGTACTCCTATGCTGGTTGTCATGCAAGCGCAGGCCACGGAAGAGCAGGTCCGCGCCGTCTGCCAGAAAATCGAAGCGCTTGGGTACCGCGCCAACTCCATGCCCGGGGCGCAACGGACCGCCATCGGCGTCACCGGCAACAAAGGCGAAGTCGAATCGGGATCACTGGAAGAAATGCCCGGCGTGCAGGAAGTCATCCGCGTCACCAAGCCTTACAAACTGGTCAGCCGCGACACCAAGCCCGATAACACGGTGATCAAGTTTGCCAATTCAAGCGCCAGCATCGGAGGCTCCGGGCTTGCCATCATTGCCGGACCCTGCGGCATCGAGAGCCGCGAGCAGGCCTTCACCATCGCCGAGCGCGTTGCCCGAGCCGGAGCCCAATTTTTCCGCGGCGGGGCGTACAAACCTCGAACTTCTCCTTATTCTTTTCAGGGACTCGGCGAAGAAGGACTGAAGATCATGGCCGACATCCGCGACCGCTTCGGACTGCTCATCGTCACCGAAGCCGTGGATTACGAGTCGCTGGAGTTGGTCGACCAGTATGCGGATATCATCCAGATCGGTGCGCGCAACATGCAGAACTTCTCTCTGCTCAAGCGCGCCGGACGCGCTCGCAAGCCGGTGCTGCTGAAGCGCGGCATCTCGGCGACGCTGGAAGAATTTCTCATGGCCGCGGAATACATAATGAGCGAGGGGAATTACAATGTCGTCCTGTGCGAGCGCGGCGTGCGCACCTTCGCCGACCACACCCGCAACACGCTTGATCTGAGCATTGTGCCCGCCGTGCAGCGACTGAGCCACCTGCCCATCATCGTCGATCCCAGCCATGGCACGGGGAAGCGCAACAAGGTGACGCCACTCTCCCGCGCAGCGGTCGCCGTGGGAGCTGACGGGTTGATCGTGGAAGTGCACCACGATCCGGACCGCGCGTTGTCGGATGGGATGCAGTCGTTGTTCCCCGACCAGTTCGACGCGCTCATGGCGCAGGTGCGGCAGATTGGGGCGGTGTTAGGACGGAGTATCCCAGCGACTTCAGTTCGAGCCGAGATCGCAACAGTCGCGGAATGATCCTATGAAACGATACTTTCTTCTCGGCGTCGCGATGGCTTGCTGCTTATTGTTCCCAGCGAGGTCGCGCTGCCAGGGTGATGCGGCGAAAACGGCGACCGAGCCGGTCTACGAAATTGGGGGAGAGGTGAAACCGCCCCGGCAGACTTATGCGCCCGGTCCTGAATACACGGATAAGGCGCGCAAAAAGCACGAGCGCGGGGTGGTGGTATTGAAACTGGTCGTAGGGTCCGACGGGCGAACCCGAGACATTAAGGTTGTGAATTCCCTCAGCAAAGAACTGGATGGCGCTGCCGTGGATGCCGTCAAGAAATGGAAATTCACACCCGCCACCAAAGATGGCCAACCTGTTGCCGTTCACATGAGTGTCGAAGTTACGTTCAATGTTCGTTAGAGGTTATTGTCTCTGATACCCTCATGTTTCAGCGAGGCCTTCATCGTCCTTGAGAAAATTCCTGCTACTTGCCTTCATCGTCCCGCTCGTCCTGGCTGCTGGCTGGTACTACTTCCACGAGCGCACCCTCCCTGCCTACGGACCGCTTTACCGCGAATTCGCCTACATCTCGAATAGCAAAAGCAACACGGTCACGGTGATCGACCTGCGCAGCTTTCGGCCGGTACGAACTCTGCAGGTTGGCGTCGAGCCTACGGGAGTCGCGGCCAATCCCAAACGCAACGAAGTATACGTGGTCAACACCGGCTCCTCGAATGTGAGCGTGATCGACGCGGAGCAGAATAAAGTTGTCGCCACCATCGGCGTCTACGGGCTTCCGTATTTCATCGACGTCTCTCCCGATGGCCGCCGCGGCTATGTCGCCAATTCCGGCTCGGGCAATGTGTCTGTGCTTGATCTCGAGCGCCGTACGGTTGCGGCTACGCTCCGTGTCGGCAACAGCCCAGGCCTGGCGCGCGTCTCGCCGGACGGATCGGCCGTGGTCGTCACCAATCGCGCCGACAATACCGTCTCGATCATCGACGCCACGCGGTTGGCCGTGCGCTCGGCCATCAACGTTTGCATTCATCCCGAGGACATCGCCATCCTGCCGGATTCGAGCAAGGCGTTCATCTCGTGTTCGGGATCGGGGCAGGTGGCCAGCATCGCTCTAAAGGCCGAACCCCGGCAGAATGAACCCCAGAAGAACGAACCGCAGCAGAATGAGCCCCAGAACGACAAACTGCTGGCGCTGCTGGATGTTGGAAAATCTCCGGTGAGTCTGGCGCTGAAACCCGATGGCGGAGAACTGATTGCGTTTAACTTCGATGCCGGCAGCATCTCCATCATCGAAACGGCGGCCAATGAAGTTTCGGGCAGTTATCTGATCGGCAGCCAGCCGACCCGCGGTGTTGTGTCGCTTGATAACTCGCGCTTGTATGTTTCTAACTTCGGATCGAATAACATCGCGGTTTACGATATCGATCTGGGCAAGATCATCGCGTATCTGCCGGTGGGGACGCATCCCGACGCTCTGGCGCTCTCGCAAGATCAGAACTACCTGCTGGTGCTAGACTCCGGGTCGGGAGACCTGGTGGTGATTCAAAAACGCCAGCCGAAGAAGAAATTTGAGCCGTCGGAATATTCGTTGCTGACCATCATCCCGGTCGGGATGCAACCGAATCAGATCGTGGTGAAGTCGTTCCGGGCGACGAAACTCATCGACGGGCGCTAGGGCCTGCGCTTTCAGCTGCGTGCGAAAATCTTGCGCGGCTGAGGGCGCTCAAATCCCACCCTTGCGCACAGAACGCGCAAGGATGGGGCACCCGCTGCCTTCGCTCTGATCGAGGGGCATCCGCCATTCCCAACTGCGTTCTTAACTTGATCTTCGTCTAACTCTTCTTCCCGGTTACGGCGTAGAACGCGGTCACCTCTTGCTCCACGTTCTTGCTGCCGCACTTGGGGCATTTCACCTCGACTTCGTGTTCCTTCAGGGTGAGGATTGCTTCGAAGGTTTTGTGACAATCGTTGCAGACGTAGTCGTACACGGGCATGGGGGCCTCCCGCTCGAATCGCGATCACGAGCTACGATTGGAATTGTACGCCGACAGCTGGCGCTTGTGCGGAGAGCGAATTCCGGCCGTCAAGAAACGAAGAATGGGAGCACGCGTGCCCTGACAGTCGCTGTGGCCACGGGCCGCTGCCGAGCTTCGCTCGGCTTGGACGGGCGAGGGCGCCCGTCCCCACACGAGCGTTGCCTACACGAACTTTCTAAAATGTTCGAGGATGGCTTCCGCCTGAGGCTTGGTTACTACTGCCGAGAGCGCGGCTACGTCGGCTTGCTTTACGGCTTGCAGGCTGCCGAAATGTTCGAGTAGGCGGCGGGTGGTGGATTCTCCTACGCCGGGGATTTCCCGCAACTCGGTCGAGCGGTCGCGGATCTGGCGGCGCTTGCGATGGAAAGTTACGGCGAAGCGATGGGCTTCGTCGCGGATCATTTGCACTAGATGCAGGACGGGAGAATGATGGTCGAGAACTACGGGGTCGCCTTCTTGTCCGTAGACATAGATGATTTCTTCCCGCTTGGCGATCGCGGCCAGGGGTTGGTTGATGATTTCCAGGGCCTCGAGCGCCTGGGCGGCGGCGTGGAGCTGTCCTAGGCCTCCGTCGATCAGGACCAGGCTGGGCATGGGCCTCTTTTCTTCTTGAAGGCGCTGGTAATGGCGCGTCACCACTTCGCGCATGGAGGCGAAATCGTCCACGCCCGCCACCGTCTTGATGATGAACTTGCGGTAGTCGGATTTTTTCATCTTGCCGTCTTCCCACACCACCATCGAGGCCACGGTTTCCGCTCCCTGAATGTGGCTGATGTCAAAACACTCAATGCGCTTGGGCCGCTCGGGGAGGGCTAGGGCGTCCTGGAAAGCCTCTTGAATGGCGCGCGCGTTTGGCTTCAGGACTCGGAAACGCTGGTCATAGGACTGCTTGGCGTTGGTGCCGGCTAGATCGATCAGGTCGCGCTTGTCTCCGCGCTGGGGGACAGTGATGTGGACGCGGGTCGCCCGTCCTCCCTCTCCGGCTAGTTGCTCGCTGAGTGCTTCCTCCAGTTCTTCGCGGTCCTCGAAATCTACGGGGACGTAGACGTTCCTCGGGATGTAGGGCTGGGCTAGGTAAAGCTGCTTGACGAGGGCGGAGAAGAATTCGGCCGGATTGAAGGAAGTCGTTGGCTCGCTTTGCTCGCCGGGGCGGACGAATGCGTCCGCCCCTACGTGGTTCGTGCCGAAGTCGGGGAGGTCCTCCCAGAAAAATTCGCGGCGGTCCAGGACTTTTCCTCCGCGCATGTGGAACAGATTTACGGCCAGCATTTGATTTTCGTAGTGATAGCCGAAGACGTCGGCGTCGTCGCCTTCGGCGGCGGCGATGCGCTGTTTCTCCTGCAACTGTTCGACGGTGGAGATGAGGTCGCGATAGCGGGCCGCGCGCTCGAACTCCTGCGCTTCGGCGGTTTCGGACATGCGGTCGCGCAGAGACTTCACTAAGTCGGTTTGACGGCCTTCGAGGAACAGCTTCACGTCGCGCACGGCTTCGCTGTAAATCTCGGGGGTGGTCAGGTCTTTCACACAGGGACCGAGGCAACGCTTGATGTAGAACTGCAGGCAGGGACGCGGATGGTTGCGGGTCAGGTCCACCTTGCAGGACGGGACCATGAAGTGACGGTGAATGAGGTCGACGATGCGGTAGGCGAGGTTGGCAGGGAAGTACGGACCGTAATAGGCGCTGCCATCCTTGCGCAGGCGACGGGTCACGTACACGCGGGGGAAGCGCTCGGCCAGGGTGAGCTTCACGTAAGGGTACGTTTTGTCGTCGCGCAGCAGGATGTTGAAGCGCGGCTTCTTCTGCTTGATGAGGTGGTTCTCCAGGGCTAGCGCTTCTTTGTTGTTGGCTACGACGATGTAGTCGACGTCGACGGCTTCGCGGACCAGCGTGCCGGTTTTCGCGTCTTCCCAGCGGCCTTCGTGGAAGTAGGATCCGACGCGGGAGCGCAGGTTCTTGGCCTTGCCTACGTAGATGACTTCGCCTCCGGCGTTTTTGTAGAGGTAGACGCCGGGGGAAGTGGGCAGGCTGCGGATTTTCTGGGGGAGATCCATGGTCGCTCTACTTAGTTTAGTGTAAAACAAGTGTACAGAAGTGTGTTACAATAATGCACATGGGTAATACAATCACAATTCGTGTTCCAGAGGAACTGGCTGAATGGCTGAAAAGCACCTCTCGTAAGACGGGGGTGCCGGTTGGGCGATTTGTGCGTGAAGAACTGGAGCGTGCAAAGCGGGAGCACGGGGACAAGCCATTCATGCGCCACTGCGGTGCGATCAGTGGGCCCGCCGATCTCTCATCGCGTAAGGGATTTTCACGGAAATGAAGGCCATCGCCGATACTGGTTTCATTGTGGCATTCGTTAACCGCGAAGACCAATACCACAATTGGGCGAGCGAGATCGGGCGAGGCGTTTCAATTGCAGAGCCGCTCCTGACTTGCGAAGCCGTGCTTGCAGAAGCCGCTTTTCAGGTTGAATCCGCAAGTCGAGTGATAGCGCTGCTTCAGGACGGGTTTCTCACCGTTGCGTTTGATTTGGCAGATAATATTGAGGAAGTTCAGGCACTGGCCGAACGCTATAGGGATCGTAAGCCTGATCTGGCGGACTTGTGCGTCATTCGCATGAGCGAACTGTACGAAACCCTGCCCGTGCTGACGGTTGATGAAAACGATTTCCGGGTCTATCGGCGGAACCGGCGAGACGTGATTCCGATCATTTGTCCACCACGCGTTTGACCTGCTTTTGAAGGATATAAGCAGTCGAGGAAGCCGCGGCAAGCCGCGTCTCTACGGGGATGGTGGCAGCGGGCGTATGCAGTAGGGGGTTGCGTCGAGGCGCCGCCAGCCGGAGGGGATTGGGGACGGATCGGGCGGGCAGGGAGTCACCAGCAGTTCCGCGTGAGTCTGGGCGAAGGCTTGATAGACGTTCTGCTTCACTTCTTCGGGAGCGCTCCAAAACTCTTTGGCGCCGTTGTTGGTGTCCATGATTTCGGCGACAATGCGCAGCTTGGCCAAACGCGCCCAGTAGGCCGATGCGCCATCGCCGATGACCGCGACTTTGTCTCCGGGTTGAGCGCCCATGCGACGAAGCTCTTCCGCGGCCACAAGACCCTGCACGGTTGAGTCCGGAACGCTGCCGGCGATGGCTGGATGATTGGTGGCGATGCGTACGGTGTAGTCCGCCGTGCCCAGCGCCATGACCAGGAAGACTGCGACAGCCACATACCCGCCAGCTTTTTGAAGATCAAGGCGCAGCCGCACCGCCGCTATCAAAGCGAGAAACAACAGCAGAACAAAGCCTCCCAGATGACGATCGTGTTCGAGAATCGGGAGATAGATGCCTAACCCGGCCAGAGACACGACGATAAGTGGCCATAACTCGCGCAAACCGCCTAGCCACAAGTGTCCACTTAGTAGCGCGAGGACGATGACTCCGACGACTAGCTCCGGACGGCTACGAAGCAAGAGCCGCGCCTCGCTGGGGATTGTGCTCGCCAGCACTTCTATTTGAGGCCTCAACTTGAAATGGCCTTGCAGCCCCTCATTCCAATAAGACGGGTCGACCCATGGCGGATACGTGCCGGCGACCGGCCCGTCGAACTCAAACAACGGCGGGTGCTGCAGCAGCCGGCGCGTGGGATGGACCGGCATTCCACTCCCGGCGACATCCGCTTCGCCTTGCCAATTCCTCCAGAATGTGCGCGGACCCACAAACCACGCGTAATTGAGCTTCCCCGAATCGCCAAAGGTGAAACGGCCTTTCTGATGAGAGAGCAGAAAGATCAAGGGAGCGCAGGCGCAGAGAAAGGTGAGAGCGGCTACAGCCATTCCGCCTCCCCAGCCGAGGCGAGAGCGGCGCCACCAGAAGCTCGTGGCGAGAATGACAAAGCCTAGTGGGAACAAGACGGCTTTCAACCAGTAGCCGAGAGCCAGGATGAGGCCGAAGAGCGCAAACTTCCATAGCGCGGCGCGCCCGCTCAGGCGCAACAACATTCCGGCCGCCAGGCAGACGCACGCCAGAACGGCGAGATCGGGTGTGACCTCGAACAGTCTTTCCACTTCCAAGGCGGTCCAGAGAAAGATGGCATAGGCGAGGAGAATCAGGGCCCAGTTTGGCAAAGGCGCGCCGCGGTTGGGATTCGCGCCGGGCGTTGGTTCGCTTTCGAAGGCGAGGAGCGCGTACAGCAGGAAGCGAAAGGCGAGCAAGGCCGCGACGAAGACTCCGAAGTTGACCAGGTGGACCAGAGGGAATTCCCAGCGCGGCGAAGGCTTGGCGATTCCGAGAGCGAGGCCGAGGGTCCAGGGGTAGAGAGGACTCCAATAGGCGTTGACGGCGTTGGCCCAATCGCGGTGGAAGAAGGAAGTGCCTACGTCGAGGTACGACATGCCGTCGTGATTCACAGCGTGGCGGCCAACCCATGCGTGGAACAGGCCAAGCGCGAGGCTGGCAAACAGGAGAACGCGTTCCAGGGGAGCCTGGGAAGAAGCACGGTTTAGCATAAGGAGGCTTTATCGATCATGCCTGCGACTCTGCTCGCCGTCTGTGACCGCGGCCACAATGTTTCTGTTCAATTAACGGGGGGGCGTGTTTCTACAGGGGCTCGCTCCATCCTCTTACAAACTCCACCAGACTGCGCAGGGCGATTCCCGAGGGCCCTTTGGCGATCCACGGCTTCTGCTCTTCCATCCAGGCGGTGCCGGCTATGTCGAGGTGGATCCAGGGGGTGTCCTCGGCGAATTCTTTCAGGAACATGGCGGCGGAGATGGCTCCTCCCCAGCGGCCGCCGGAATTTACCATGTCGGCGATGTTTGATTTGATGATCTCTTTGTATTCGTCGTCGAGCGGAAGCCGCCACATCTTTTCGCCCGCTTGCTTGTTGGCCGTGGCGAAACGGTTGTACATGTCGTCGTCGCTGGCGAAGATTCCCGCGTTTATGTAGCCGAGGGCCACGACGACTGCTCCGGTCAGGGTGGCGGCATCGACGAGATGAGTGCAGCCGAGTTGACGGGCGTAGCAGAGGCCGTCGGCGAGGATAAGGCGTCCTTCGGCGTCGGTGTTGATGATTTCGATGGACTTGCCGGACATGGCGATCTGCACGTCTCCGGGCTTTTGCGCTTTGCCGGAGGGCATGTTTTCGGTGGCGCAGACGATGGCCGTGACTTTTACTTTCGGCTTCAATAAGGCGATGGCGCGCATGACGCCGATCATGGTGGCCGCTCCGGCCATGTCGTACTTCATCTTTTCCATGCCGTCAGCGGGCTTGATGGAGATGCCGCCGGTGTCGAAGGTGACGCCCTTGCCAACCAGGCCGAGGTGAACGTCTTTTGCGGCGCCCTCGGGGTCGTACCGCAACACGATCAGCGCGGGAGGTTCATCGGATCCCTGGGCCACTCCCCAGAAGGCTCCCATCTTCAGTTGGCGGATTTTGTCGCCGTCGTAGACTTCGCATTTCAGGCCGACTTCGGCGGCCATGGTTTTTGCGCGCTCGGCGAGGATGGTTGGCGTCATGCGGTTGGAGGGTTCGTTGACCAGGTCGCGGATGAAATTCTGCGACTCGGCGACGATGCGGGCAGACAGCAAGGCCGCTTCCAGAGATTTGTGTTCGCCTTTGGTAACGATGGTGACGGCGTCGATCTTCTGGTCGTTGTCGTTACGATCGCTCTTGTAGTAGCCGGGTTCGAAGTTGCCTACGAAGGCGCCTTCGACAATGGCACGCACACCCTCCGGGGCAGCGATCCCGTTCTCAGGCAGAGCGAAGGCAAAGGTGCGGAGACTCTTGCTTTTCAGGGTGCGCACGGCGGCGCCGGCGAGCTGGCGCAGTTCGGCGCTCGAAAAAGCCTTGGCCTTGCCGCCGCCGAGCAGGAGCAGGCGTTTTGCTTTCAAGCCTGCGGGGCGATGCAGCAGCGTCGTTTCAAACGCCTTGGCGGTGACTTCGCCGCCGGCGATGACGTCTTTGGCCGCCGCGCGCACGGCTGCGTCGGCGCACTCGACGGAGGGTGCGGGCTTATCTTTTTCGCTGGGGACTTTTTCGCTGCGATCATTCTTGCTGTGATCGTTTTTGCTTCGATCGTTTTTACTTCGATCCAGTACGACGACGACGAGGCAATCGGTTTCCAGTTGGGACGGAGCGGAGGACGAGAGATTGGTATTCATGGTTGATTGTGTTCAGTATCCACGGTGGGAGGGGGAGTGCGCAACTGAGCTACGAAAATCCTAAGGGGACACGGCCCTGAATTCCCACCCTTGCGCATAGAACGCGCCTGGACAGCCGAGGGCGGTTGTTTCTACGATCTTCTTCCCCGAGCGATGGCTTCGCGGGCTTCTTTGTCGGCGGTGCGTCGGCGCTCGGTTTCGCGTTTGTCCCATTGCTGCTTGCCCTTGGCCAGGGCTAGCTCTACCTTGATTCTTCCGTTTTTGAAATACATGCGGGTGGGGATCAGGGTGAGTCCCTTTTGCTGGGTCTTGCCGATGAGCTTGCGAATTTCTTCTTTGTGAACCAGAAGCTTTCGCGTGCGGAGTGCGGCGTGATTGGCGTAGTTGCCGTGGTCGTAGGGGCCTATATGGCAGTTGAGGAGCCAGAGTTCGCCGTCTTTGATCAAGCCGTAAGCGTCCTTGAGGTTGGACGTGCCTCCTCGGACCGACTTCACCTCGGTGCCGGTGAGCACGACTCCGGCTTCGAATTTTTCGAGCAAGAAATAGTTGTGGCTGGCGTTCCTGTTGACAGCGGCATCCTTCTCGCCGGAGGCGGTGGGCTGCCGTCGCGGATTCTTCTCCCGATTAGGCTGGGTCTGGTGGGTGGTCTGCTTGGCCATGGTACTGATGAGAAAGTATCACGGCAGGCCTCGCGTGTCAGGGTGCGAGCTACGGGCTAGGAGTTGCGAGCCCCGAGCTGCGAGCTCCCCGAGCCCGCTCGGAGCCCGAAGCTCGTGGCGCGTAGCTAACACCTGAAAACCTGCCCCTGAAAGGACAGGTACTAATGAGTGTAAACACCTGCCGGCCAATCACTTCGGATGCACGTTGATGCGATGCTATAATCCGATTTTCCGGTACTTTTTGCGGGTGACGGCTTCTGGGAGGCCCGGCCCTTTCCCTAGTTTGGGTGGTCGGATGGGTCATGGCTGGACTAGTCCTGGGCCGGTGCCGCCCGGCGAGAGAGATTTTTATGAGGACTGCTTGATGAAGCCCCTGATCCGACCAGCCCCGTTTGTTCTGCTGATGCTCTGCATGAGCTTGCCTGCTTTGGCCAAGAAAGTTGATTCCGCCACGGCGCTCTACAGCAAGGGTCAAGATGCCGAGGCGCGGCAGAACTACGAGCAGGCCTTTGACTATTTCAAGCAAGCCTACAATCTCAAACCGAAAGACCTGAGATATCGGACGGCGTTCGAGCGGAACCGCTTTCTGGCGGCTGCGTCGGAGGTGCATCGCGGGCAGATTCTGAGGGATGCGGGCAAGCTCGACGAGGCGCTGGCGCAGTTCCAGAAAGCGCTCGAGACCGACCCTTCTTCCTTCATCGCGCAGCAGGAGCTGAAACGCACCCAGCAGATGATTCGGGAAGCGCAGAATCCGCAACCGCAGGCCTCGGCGGCGGGTGCTACGGTGTTGCGCAGACGGCTGGAATCGGCGCAGGGCCCGGTGGAGCTGGCTCCGATCGCCAACGTGCCGATCACCCTCAAGGTCACGGAAAAAACCAACGTGATCTACGAGACGGTGGGCAAACTGGCGGGCATCAACGTGCTGTTCGATCCCGATTACACGCCGAAACAGGCGCGCATCGAGCTCAATGGGGTGACGCTGGAAGACGCTTTGGAAATCATTTCGTTCGAGACCAAAACCTTTTGGCGCCCGGTGACGCCGAACACGATTTTTGTGGCGCAGGACAATCCCGCGAAGCGGAAAGAGCTGGAACAAAACGTCATCAAGACTTTTTATCTTTCGAACCTTTCCCAGCCTACCGAGTTGCAGGATGTCGTGAACGCGATGCGCACCATCCTGGAAGTGAGCCGGATTCAGCAGTTGCCTTCGCAAGGAGCGATCGTGGTGCGGGGCACGCCAGACCAGATGGCGCTGGCGCAGAAATTGGTGGACGATCTGGACAAGGCGAAGCCTGAAGTGCTGATTGAAGTGGCGGTGATGCAGGTGAGCCGCGACAAAACGCGCAAGCTTGGCATCAACCCTCCGACCACCGCCTCGGTGCAACTGCAGTCCAACGTGAACACTTCCAGTTCGAGCAGTTCCAGTTCGAGCAGTTCGAGCTCTTCGTCATCCTCGTCGAACAGTATTAATCTGAATACACTCGCCAACCTGAACGCTACCGACTTCCAGGTGACGATTCCGCAGGCTACCGCGACGGCGCTGTTGAGCGACTCGAATACGAAGATCATCCAGAATCCGCAGATACGGGCATTGGACGGGCAGAAAGCAACGCTGAAGATTGGCGATCGGGTGCCGGTGGCGACCGGATCGTTCCAGCCGGGCATTGGCGGAGTGGGCATCAACCCCCTGGTCAATACGCAGTTTCAATACCTGGATGTGGGCGTGAACATCGACATCACGCCGCGGGTGCAAGCGGACCGGGAAATTTCGATGAAGCTGACGATGGACGTGTCGGCGGTGACCTCGCACGTGAGTATTGGCGGCATCGACCAGCCGGTGATCGGGCAGCGCAAAATCGAGAACGAGATTCGCCTGAAAGATGGCGAAGTCAGCCTGCTGGGCGGCATGATGGAGGACACGCAGACCAAGGCGCTGAACGGGATTCCGGGACTGGCGCAGATCCCGATCCTGAAATACCTTTTTGGAGAGACCGACACCGAGCACTCGGAGAACGAAATCGTATTTGTGCTGATCCCGCATATTATCCGGGGGCGGGACATGCCGCATGACAACCTGGACATGATCGATGTGGGTACGGCGAATGCCATCGAGTTGAGACACAGCACCAAGCCGGCAGTGGTAACTCCAGTGTCGCAAAGCGCACCTCCACCGGCCGCGTCGGCAAACGCTTCACAGCCGCAGGCGGCTCCGCCCACGCCAGTTCCCCAGGGAGCGGCGGCACAAAATCAGGCTGGCGGCGTTGCAGGGTTTCAGTTCGATCCGGCTACCTTGAACCAGTCCAAAGGGTCGACCTTCACGGTGAATGTGCTGGTTTCGGGCGGGCAGAATGTGTACTCCGTGCCGGTGCAACTGAGCTACGATCCGAATCAGGTGGCGGTGGTCAATGTTTCGAACGGCGGATTCCTGTCGCAAGACGGGCAAGCGGTAGCGCTGGTGCATCGCGACGATCCGACGACCGGCACGCTGCAAATCACGGCCACGCGGCCTCCGGGGGCGGGGGGCGTATCGGGAC
>JBAVVP010000497.1:0-1605 GCA_049697355.1 Terriglobales bacterium | reverse complement strand
CCGTAAAGCCGGAGAATTGCTTTACATCCCTGATTCGCGGCTTCAGGGCCGCCAACGTCGACCGTCCCGCTTTTGTCCGCGCCAGCGTGATGTGCGGATGATAGGGCCGGTCCTCGGGCACGAACCCGCAAGGCTTGGTTGCCGCAATCACCAGTCCTTGCAGCCGGATCAAATGCGAAGAGATCCCCACCCCGGCAAAGAAAACGCCGGCGCGATCGAAAAATCCCGGCGGCTCAAGTTGGATCGCAAAAGGCGAAAACCGGATCTGGCGCAGCGCGGGTACCAGGCACGCATATTGCTCCGTGCTGGTCTTGCCGAGAAATTGCAGCGTAATGTGCCACCCGCCAGGAGCTGACCAGCGCAGCCCGTCCGACGGAGATTGCAGCCGCTCCGTCAGGGCGGCAAGTTCCTCAACCACTACCGGAGCCAGCGGAATGCCAATAAAAAGTCGCATGAACCAAACAATCGCAGCGGAACTGCCCTGTTCCTTTTCCCTGTTCCCTGTCCTTCTTACTTCCCGGCCAGTTGCTCCAGCAAGGTATCGAAATCTTCCAGCCGGGCGTACTCGATAATCACCCGGCCCCGGCCGTTTCGATCCTCGATGCTGACCTTGAGGCCCAGGGCCCGCTGCAGGCGGTCTTTCACCTCGCGCACATTGGGATCGACCGGCGGCTCAGGTTTCGGCTCCTTCTTCTCCCGCTCGGGATACAGCATCCCCTGCACCATCGACTCCGTCTGGCGAACAGAGAGCGAAAGTGCAGCAACCTTTTGCGCCGCCTTTTCAAATCCAGGATGGTGATTCAGCCCAAGCAGCGCCCGCGCATGACCGAAACTCAGCTCGCCCGACTCCACACGTGCCTGGATACTGACCGGTAACTTCAGCAGCCTCATGAAGTTGGCCACCGTCACCCGGTCCTTTCCCGTCCGCGTCGCAATCTGCTCCTGCGTCATGTGGAACTCGCTCGAGAGCCGCTCGAAGGCCCGTGCCTGGTCCATGGCATTGAGATCGGCCCGCTGCAAGTTCTCGACGATCGTGATCTCCATCGCTTGCTCGTCCGAAACCTGGCGCAGGATCGCCGGGATCGTCAGCTTTTTCGCCAATTGCGAAGCCAGCCAGCGGCGCTCTCCGGCTATCAGCTGGAACCGTCCGCCCCCCACCGGGCGCACCAGGATCGGCTGTACCACCCCGTTCGCAATTATCGACGCGGCCAGCTCCGCCAACTCCGCCTCGTCCACCTGCGAACGAGTTTGGAAAGGGTTGCGATCGATCATGTCTACGGGGATCTCCCGGGGTTTGCCACTTTCCCCATCGGAACCCGCTTGCGCAGGATTGGTCGGTTGAACGCGCGGTAACAGGGAATCCAATCCCTTGCCTAACGCTCGGCGCTTCATGTCGGGGGCTGCGATTGTCATATCTCTGATCCCTCCCCGGGGCCAGTTCGTCTAGGCGTATGGCCAAAAACGAATCTCGCGGCCCCTTGGTTTTGGAGCCGATTCGGCCGCCTTGCGTGCCGCGGCCCGCGGGCTCTCTATTTTGGTCCTCGCCAGGTATTCCCCAGCCAATTCAAAATATGCCTCCGCCCCCCTCGACCGGGCGTCATACAG
>JBAVVP010000496.1:0-5019 GCA_049697355.1 Terriglobales bacterium | reverse complement strand
TTCCTACTCTCTCGTGCTGGTAGTGTTTGAGGAGATGTTCATCGGCCTGGGGGAACGAGGACTGGGGAGCGGCATCTATCTTTACCAGTCCAGCTATCGCATCCCGGAAACCTACGGGGCGATCATGATTGCCGGCATGATCGGGATCCTGCTGAACTGGGTAGTAACAAGACTTCAGCATCACATGCTGCGCTGGCTGCCGAACGTGCGCGAGGAGGGGTAAGCGGACGGGCCCACCCTCTCCTCGATTCGAACGCCGAGGGTGCCCCTCCGGATTTGAAATGAGCGAAAGGGTGGGCCAGTTCGCCGCCACGGCGGAACGACGCTCCTAAAACTCCTTCCCCGAATCCAGCAGGATCGTCACCGGCCCTTCGTTCACCAGTTCGACCTGCATCATCTCCTGAAACCGCCCGGTCGCGCAGCGCAACCCCGCGGCGCGCACCTTCTCCACAAAATATTCGTAGAGTTCGCGCGCCTGCTCGGGCGGAGCGGCCGCGTCAAACGATGGACGCTTGCCTCGCCGCGCGTCTCCATACAACGTGAACTGCGAGACCACCAGCAGCGCGCCGCCAACGTCGGCCACCGACCGATTCATTTTGCCGCCGGCATCTTCAAAAATGCGCAGCCCAACCGTCTTCTCGACCAGGTAATCCGCGTCGGCCCGCGTATCGTCGCGGCCCACGCCCACAAGCGCCAGCAGCCCCAGCCCGATCTCGCCCGCAACTTCACCGCCTACAGTGACACGGGCCCGGCTCACGCGCTGCACCACGGCACGCATTTAACGGCTGGCCTCGGCAACCAGCGTTTCCTGCCCGGCCAGCGCCTGCCAGCGTCCGTCACGATAAATGAAAACGTCGGTGAAGCGGACCCGCGCCACCACCTTGCCGGAAGCGTCTTCGACCGTGTTGAGTCCGCGCACAAACCCGGAGTTCCCGTCGACGTGCGCCCGCATTTCCGAAAGATGGTTCACGCCCGGCTTCCGTTGCGGAATGTGCTCCAGCATCTGCCTGCGAGTATGCAGCGAGCCGTCAACACCGGCGTCTTCAAATTCATCCGCCACCATACAGGCAACAGAATCGGCGTCCTTGCGGTTGAGCGCCGCTGCCCAGTTCTGTTCCAGCTCAATCAGAGCGGCCTCAGTGCGAGGCTGATTTTTGGGACACTCGGCGGCAACCGCAGACGAAGCCAGCGCCACCAGCACAGCTAGCAGGATAAGAACTTTCACGCCCAGATCGTGACACGTCTCCGCTGAAATGAGCAAGTAGAGACGGGGCTCTCTCCAGGAATCGGATTAACTGTGCGCCACTTCTCGCGCTTTTCGAGAAGTGGCCTGCCGAACAGTCGACACCGACTCGCGACTTTCCAGAATTCACGCGCCAGCGGCGCGCGCAATCTTCTCGGCCAGTTTACTGTTGAACTTGGCGGCGTCGATAACAAAGCGTTCGTGCGTGCCTTCGGAGATCTTGTCGATGCCGTCGTCCGCCACAACGGAGAAGCTGAGCTTACGGCCTTCCACCTTATCGAGTTTGACGCGCACGGTAACAGTCATCCCCGGCGGTGTCGCGGCAGAATGGGTGAAGTTAACAAGCGTGCCGACGGTCTGCTCGTTCGGCCAATCGAGATGCGGCATGATGGACAACAGGCAGGCCCACTCCAACAGCCCAACCATGTAGCCGGTGGCCAGCACCTTGGGCATCAATTGGAATTCCGGAGCTTCCGGGTAGAGGTAGGGCACGGTCTTGTTTTCGGGCACTCGATACTTGAACTCAAAGGTGAGGCCGGGCTGCAACGTGTCTTTCATAGATGGCTCCTAATGTCGGGTTCCACAAGTTTCTGATATAAGTTAATCTTGTCATCCTGAGCGAAGCGAAGGACCTGTGCATTCTGTTTGCAGCGCTCAACCCAGTCCATTCCTAGCTAAACCAAGCCCTCGCGGATACCGTTGATCAGCGCCTGCTGCATGGCGTCGTAATCGGGCGTGTTCTCCTGGCGCGGGAAACCCAGGTGGAAATCGAGATCGGACATCACCTGTACCGGACGCCTGGCGATGATGATGCACCTCATGCCCAGCGCCAGGGCATCGGAAACATTATGGGTAATGAGCACCAGCGTCATCCGATCGTTGAGCGCCAGTTCGTGCAGCGCGGATGTGATCTCCGCTTTCACCTTGCCGTCGAGAGCCGAAAAGGGTTCATCCAGAATCACCAGTTTCGGTTTCCAGGAAAGGCAGCGGGCGAGTGCCAGCCGCTGCAGTTCGCCTCCGGAAAGCTGCGCGGGATACACATCGGAAAGCGCGCTCAAGCGGAATAGATTCATCAGGTAGCAGATGCGGTCGCGACGTTCGTGGCCTCCCCAGCCCAGTTTCTGCAAGGGATAGCGCACATTTTCGAGCACGGTCTGCCACGGAAAAACGCCGTTCATCGGATGTTGGTCGACGTACACCAGGTCGGACGGCTGGGTAAAATCCGGGGAACGCCGGACGATTCCTTTTTGCGGGATGACGATGCCTGCCATGATGCGGCCGAGCGTACTCTTGCCGGCGCCGCTGGCGCCCATGATGGTCACGATCGAACCGTGCTCGACGCGTAGCGAGAAGTCCTTGTACAAGGCCCCATTGAACAAGGCCCCATCGCCGCCGTTCGAGCGCGCGGCATAGGAAAAGTCGATGCCCTCCAGTTCCAGCGCGCCACAACTGGATAGAGCAGGACTATTCATCGGGCAGGAACCGCTGGCGTAGGATCCACTAATCGGTGGGCGTCGATCTTTTCCGGGATCTCGCCAATTTGATAGAGCAGGTCGATGAATTGCTGGAGGTTCGAGATATCAACCTGGTTCGACAGGGTCACGTCGGCGACATTCACCTTGGCGGCGATTTCTGGAGGCAGCTTGATGTACTTCGTCAGCAAGGAGCGCGACTCGGCCGGGTGGGCCGCCATGTAGTCGACTCCGTGCTGCAAGGCGCGCACCGCGCCAGTCGCCGCCTGCGGATGGCTGCGCTCGAACTCTCGCGAGACGACCGATGCGCCAATCGGACACGGGTTGAGCAAATCGGCGTAGACCGATCCGAAAAGCTGGCGATAGCCGCCGTGAACCAGAGCTGTGGTGGTGACGGGTTCGTAGGCAAAAAGCGCGTCGACCGCTCCGGACGCGAGGCTGGAGATCTGGGCCTGCGGGGGCAATTGCACCATGGAAACCTTGGCCGGATCGACTCCGTGCTTCTTGAAAAACGCGCTCAGCATGTGGCTGGGCGCGGTGCCGGGAAACACTCCAATCTTCTTCCCCCGCAACCCGGCAATGTCATGGAGCGGAGAAGCCTGCTTCACGATGATCTTGTCGAGCGCATTGGCTTCGTTCATGCGGCTGTGCGAGAAAATGCGTACGCGGCCGGGGCTGTGGATTTCCAGCTGAATGATCGGCACCAGCGACGTGCCCGGCAGAACGTCGGCTTGGCCGGCGACCATGGCGTTCACCAGGTCGTTGCTGCTGCTGAGCGCGATGGGCTTCAGGCGCAGATCTTCTTGGTCGAAGAGTCCCTGCTCCTGGGCCACGAATACGGGCAGGCTTGGGATGATCTGCAAATAAGCAACGCGAACTTCCTCGCGATCTTCATGAACCCGACGGCAGGATGCGAGAAGGCCGGCGAGGGAGACCGCCGCCACGCTGATCATCAAAAGCAAAATCGAAGGTAGACGTTTGGACCGCATGGTTCACCGTCCCGATCCATTCTAGCCTCGCGGCAGATCGCAAATCGACCAGAAAGAATCAGAGGCGGAGCAAAACCTCTGTGTTCATGTTGCGCAATGACCGGACTCGTAATACGCTGCGCTTGATCGGCAATTCAGTCCATCGTCATCATTCAAGGAGTAGAGCTATGGCAAGGAAGTCTAGATCGTCTGGAGATGCGACATCGGCGAGCTCGGGATGTGCGACGGCGGCAGACGCTCAGATCATTCTCCAGTTGTACGATCTGCGACGCGACCGGGAAATGCGACAAGCGCGGCACTTCATCTCGGCCGAGTTCTGGCCGGAAAGTGCCGAAGAAACGCTGCGGCTGGCACGGGCGTATCCGAGCCCGGAAAACACGTGGTTGCGGCAAGTCACGAGCTACTGGGAAATGGCGGCAGCGTTTGTGTTGCGCGGTGCCTTGAATGAAGGTTTGTTCTACGACGTCAGCGGCGAAATGTATTGCGTCTATGCGAAATTCAGACCTTATCTGGCCGAGATCCGGCAAAAACTCCCGTACTTTTTGCTCACCGTCGAGAAAGTCGTCATGAACACGCCCGAGGGCCGGAAGCGGTTGGAGCGGCTGGAAAAGCGCCTTGCCCGGCGCAGGCAGAAACTGGCGGAGCGCTCCGCGACTCTGGCCGGAGCATCGGCGGGCTTCAGCTAGACCGGCACAGCCTGCACAGAAGAAGAGGACATCCGAAGAGATCGATTGCTCTCAACGCCGAACCACGTTGTGCCTTTCGGATGTCCTCTAGCCGTCTCGCTAGGCGCGGAAACGCGCACCGACGGACAGGACCGGGCACGTCGCCTCGCAGGCCACCCTATACGCGACGCCTGCGCCCAGGTGTTTGGTTAAGGCCGTTGGCCGCTTTACCCCGAGCACGATGACGTCGGCCCTCTGGGCGGCAACATTCACGATTGTCTCTGCCGCGGGACCAAATTGCACCAAGTACTCGGGGTCATGCCAGAGCTGCGCCCCTTCGGGAATCAGGGCGCGAAGCTGCGTCTCGGTGGAAGCTGCGACCTCGTCCGGATCGAGCACTGGCAATGTTCCGGGTTCCGGCTCGGGCAATACCACGCCAGGTTCTGGCGCCACGTGCAGCAGGGTCAGACGAGCCCGATTCTCCTCGGCCAAGGATATGGCATAGGGCAGACCGTGCACCGACTCTGGCCCGAAGTCGGTGGCATACAGGATATGGCGTAGCTTGCCGTCGGCAGGCCAGCAGGTTGCATGTGGACCCACGGTAAGCACCGGGCACTCGGCATTGCGAAAGACCTCTTCTGCCACCGAGC
>JBAVVP010000495.1:0-18819 GCA_049697355.1 Terriglobales bacterium | reverse complement strand
CCCCACCCTTGCGTTCTTTGCAAGGGTGGGAATGTTGTGCGGAGGCTCATCACGCCACCATTCCCACCCTTGCAAAGAACGCAAGGGTGGGGCAGCCTCAGAAAAATGGTGGGCCAGCACCCCTCCGGGCTGGACGCTGACCCCACCATTCTGCCAATTGATCCTGCGGTCATATTTAGCACAAGCAAAACATCATTTAATCTTTATTGTCATGATGATATGTGACATAAATCACTTATATTTATGGGTCATTTTGGTACCATGAATTCGACACCACTTCGAACGGAGCGTTCCTATGAAACTACTCGTCATCGGTTCCGGCATGATGGGATCCGCCGCCGCCTACGATATGGCCCGCCAGGGCCAAGTCGATTCTGTCACTCTCGCCGACAGCAACCTCAAACTCGCCAAGGATGTCGCAGCCCGGGTCAACCGCATCACCAACGACAAGAAAGTCCGGGCGGTCGCGCTCGACGCCGCGAAAGAAAAAGACGCGGCGCGCCTGATGAAAGGCCACGACGGCACACTCTCCGCCGTTCCCTATTTCCTGAACCTCGGCCTGGCCAAAGCCGCCATCACCGCCGGATGCCATTTCGCTGATCTGGGCGGCAACAACACGGTGGTCCGCCAGGAACTCGCGCTCGCCAAGCAAGCTGAGAAACGCGGCATCGGCATCGCTCCCGATTGCGGCCTCTCTCCCGGCATGGCCTCCATCCTCGGCGGCGAACTGGTTCGCCGCCTCGACGGACGCGCCGACGCTCTGAGACTTTACGTCGGTGGCCTTCCCGAAAAACCGATGCCTCCGTTTCACTATCAGCTGGTGTTCTCCGTAGAAGGACTCATCAACGAATACGTGGAACCGGCCCGCATTCTCCGTAAAGGCAAGCTGATCACCATCGATCCGCTCACCGAGCCCGAACCATTTCACATGGACGGCTTTGCCCCGCTCGTGGCCTTTCAAACCTCCGGCGGAACTTCCACCTTGCCGGAAACTTTCGAGGGCAGAGTCGGCGAGTGCTTCGAGAAAACCCTGCGTTATCCCGGCCATTACGACTTGCTCTGCGAATTGAAGGATCTGGGTCTGTTTTCGAACCAGAAAATGCGAGTCGGCAACGTGGAAGTCGCGCCGCGCGCCGTCCTGTCAAAAATCTTCGAAGGCAAATTCGCGGGCAAAGGCCCCGACCTCTGCATCATGCGCCTCGAAGCGCACGAATCGGTCAAGGCCCCCGGGGTCCGCGGCTTGCTGGGCGGAAAACTCAAAGGCCGAGTCGCGACCTTCACCATGGTCGACCACTACGATCCCAAGAGCGATATGAGCGCCATGATGCGCACCACCGCCTTCCCCGCCTCCATCGTCCTGCAGATGATGTGCGCGGGAGCGGTCAGCAAGCGCGGAGCGGTCTTGCAGGAGCGCGACGTTCCCGCCGATACCTTCCTCGAAGAAATCGCGCGCCGGGGAATCAAGATCGAATACCGGATGGAGTAGGCCTTGCTTGTGTGGGGACGGGCGACTCGCCCGTCCAGTTCGACTAGAGACGGACGCCCCCCGCCCGGGGTCCCCAGACCGCGCGTTTTTCGCGGCCTGGGGTGCTCGGTCGTCCAACCACTGAAGAGTGTGCGTGAGGCCTCGGCCGTCCCTCCGGGGCTGGGTAAGCATGTAACCAAGATTGCCATCGACAACCGCGCAGGAGAGAGCGAAAACAAATGGCATGAGGAAAGCCTGGCTGGTATTTTGCCTGCTTCTGGCCGGTTGCGCGGCGAAGAAGCAGCCGGTTGCAGTGACCCCGCCTCCGCCTCCCATCCGGAGCCAGCAGCCGCCACCCACTGCCGAACTCATCGAACACTGCGTAGTCGTCAAGCAGGAAAATGCCAACACGGTGACCTGCAGTTGCCTGCCTCTGACCACGGTGATCGATTCAAAAACGGGGCACACCAAAATCGTTTGCAAGAGAATGAAAGAAGAAAAAGAAGAAAAATGAGATCGGGGCCGGAGAGTGGAAGGCAAGTCCTTTCATGATCGGGTCTGGCGGCGATATCTCGACCACAAATATAGGATCACTGCCAGCGCGGCAATCAACGCGGCGATATTGAAGCGCTGCATGACGCGCAACAGGGTGCGCCAATGTCGCCCGAACACATATCCGGCGCTGGCGATGACGGTAACCCAGACGGCCGCACCCAGAAAGTTGAACAGAGCAAACACTCGCCAGCGCATGCGCAGCACACCGGCCAGCGGTCCGGCGAATATTCTCATGCCGAAGACGAAGCGCGCGAAGAAGATTGTGGGTGCTCCGTAGCGGGCGAACATCTCCTCGCCGCGTTTCAGCGTACCCGGTGGAATCCGAAAAAACCTTTGATAGCGATCGAGCAGCGGACGCCCGCCATAGTAGCCGAGGGTGTAGCCCAGATTGTCGCCGAGCGTGGCAGCACAGGTAGCGATCACGATGATCCATCCGAGATGGAGCCGATGTTCGGAATAGGCCAGAAAACTAGCCAGCAGGAGAGCACTTTCACCGGGCACAGGGATGCCGGCGTTTTCGCACAGCAGCGCCAGAGCGACGCCCCAATAACCGTAGGTGGCAACGAATTCGCGGAGAGCGTGAGAGATCGTGTGGTGCATGAATTGATGAAGCGAGTTCTCAGGTCTCAGAAGAAGCGGACTTGACGAGAACTGATCATTTGTCTAACTGAGGCATTTGTTCCAAGGTCGCGCGCAGCCTGTGCACTACGGTTTCCTGGGGATTCAAACCGGTAATCCTCGTTCGAATAATGCCCTCGCCGTCGATCACCAGATAGGTTGGGAAACTATGAATGCCGAAAGCATCCAGCAGTTGGTGATCGGAGTCACGGTATTGCAACCATTCCATATGCTTCTTATCGATGAAGTCGCGCCACACGCTGTCATCCTTGTCCGCGCTAACGCTGATGAGTACTAGCTTGTCCGCTGAATACTTCTTAGTGAGGTCTTTCAATTCTCCCACCGACGCCCGGCATGGAGGACACCAGGTGGCCCAGAAATCCATGACCAACACCTTGCCCGCGAACTGCTGCAGAGAAACTTGTTCGCCGCGCAGCGCCTTCACGTTGAAATCCGGAGCGAAGGTCTCACGCCCGCGCCGCGGATCGGCAAGCAAGACTTGTGCCATCCGCGCCACGTCCGGGCCTGGGCTCGCCGCCAGACATTCCTGCAGCTCAGGTTTGGCGGCCTCATCCTTCGATTGTCGGATCAAGGCCGTCGCCAGATTCAGGTGGTACAGGGCGGCGCTGTGATCCAACTGAACGGCCAACCGAAACTCAGCTTCCGCCGTTCCTATCTCATTGGGTTTTTCGGCATTGGTTATCAGAACGCGACCCTTGAGATTGTGAGCATAGGCGCGTGAGGAGTCATTTTTTGCGGCGGCGACCGCTTTGTCTGACGATTCAAGCGCGCTTTTCTCGTCTCCCAACTTCAGATAAGCGATGGCCATCCCCGTATAGCAGGCGTAACAGTCAGGCTGAAGTTTGAGCGCTTTCTTGAACGATCCCAATGCGTCCTTGTCATGGCCTTCATTCAAGGCACGGTTCCCTGCTTCGAATTGCTCTGTGAATGCCGGGTTGGAACCCGACTGAACCTGGCTGCTTTCCGCCACCGCGAGTGAAAAGAAGATTAAAGATAAAGACTGTCAATACACCACGATTCATAATCGCCTCCACCTGCGAGCTCTAGACAAAGGCTACGTACCGAGTTGATGCTACCAAATCCTGTTACTCGTGCTGGGTTAGAAACTCGATCAGAGCTCGATTGAAGTCTTCTGGCGCCTCTTCGTAGGGCAGGTGGCCGACGCCTTCAAACGCGACGAGGCGAACATTGCGAAAATTCCGGCGCAGTGGCTCGGCCGATCGACAATCGACGGCGCGGTCTCGGGTTCCCCAGATCAGCAGAGTGGGATAATCGCGAATCTTGGGGAGCGCCGCTTCCAGTTCCGCAAGGTCCGCCGTCCAATTCCTTACGATGCACAAAGCGTGACGGAACACGTGGTTCTTGAGCGCGGGCAAGCGGTAGCCTTCGAGCGAATCGGGCGGAATTCTCGATCCGTCGCCAAACATGCGGCGCAACCACAGGTAGTCGAGGGAGCGCCAACGCTCAATCGTGTTGCGGAAGAGGATGGAACCGAAAGGGCTGCCAATGAACGGCGCGAGTCGCTTGCCATGCGCCGACCAGGGATTGACGGGCGCGACGAGCACCAGACGGTGAAGGCGCGCATGGTTTGTTTCTGAGCAAATCGCCGCCACCCTGATGGCGACGGCTCCGCCATGCGAAGTGCCCAGCAGGTCGAAGTCCTGGACGCCGAGAGCGTCGGCGAACTGCAGGACGCGCTCGGCGGTCGCGCGTACGGTGCAGTCCATCCCCTCATTCGCGGGCGACAATCCGGCGCCCAGATTGTCGATGGCATACACGGTCGCGTGGGGCGCCAGCGCCGGGATTGTGAATCTCCAGGAAAACGAATAGCCCATCAGCCCATGAATCAGTATCAGCGCGGGACCTGACCCGGCTTTGAGGTAGCGCATGCGTCCGCCGGGGAGATCGAGCCAGCGCTCTTCGATTAGTGGGTTGCGATCAATGCCGGGGACGAATGTTTCTTCGGGATGTTGCGCTTCGGTGGGCAACGAAATCCTCGTGGAGAGAATCTTACTAACTGATATCGCCTCTAACTTTGGGGGAGCTGAATTTTGGCTCCCCTTCTTTTCTGTGTACGAGCCCGCCCGCTGTGGAAGGTATGCGTTCGAACTTTGCGGCATCGCTAAAGCGATGCCCTGATACGAACCCCGCGTCAGTTCGCCAACGCGGCGGGAGACGGGGCAAGCCGGGCAAGCCCCGTCTCTACAGTTGATTTTCTCCGTTTCTTGCCCAGCAGTTTCTTCAGCACTCGGATCCCTTTATCCACGTGCTTTTCTTCCAGCAGGAAGGGCGGCAAGAAGCGCAGGACGGTGTCCTGGGTGGCGTTGAAGAGGACGCCCTCGGCCAAAGCCTGCTCGACTAGCGGGCGCGCCGGAATGTCCAGAACCAGGCCTTGAATAAATCCGCGGCCGCGAGTTTCGCGGGCGGCGGCGTACTTCGAGACCAGTTCCTCGAATTGCTGATGCAGGTAGCCACCAACCTTCACGACGTTTTCGAGCAGGTGCTCTTCTTCAACGATCGCGAGATATTCGAGGCCGACGCGGCACGCCAGCGGACCTCCGCCAAAAGTGGTGCCGTGCTGTCCCGGCGAAATCGCGGAGGCAAAATGTTCTTTCGACAGGAACGCGCCGAGAGGCACTCCGGCGGCGATTGGCTTGGCGATGGCGACGATGTCGGGAACTATGCCAGGAGGTATGCCAAAGCTCTGGAAGGCGAACATTTTGCCGGTGCGGCCGAGGCCGCACTGGATCTCATCGAAGATGAGCGCGGCCTGATGCTGGTCGGCGAGCGTGCGGCAGGCGCGCAGGAAGTCTTCGGAGCACTCAAGAATTCCGCCTTCGCCAAAGATGGGCTCCAGCACGATGGCGCAGGTGTTGGCATTGACGGCGGCGCGCAGCCCTTCGACGTCGTTCTGCGCCACGAAAGTCACGTTTTCGAGCAATGGCTCAAAACCTTTGCGGTACTTGTCCTGGCCGGTCAGCGACATCGCGCCAAAGGTTCGGCCGTGATACGACCCTTTCAGCGCCACCAGTTGCGACTTGGCATCGCCGCCGGCCTTGTGTCCGGCGAGACGCGCCAGTTTGAGGGCGCCCTCCACCGCTTCGGTGCCGCTGTTGGAGAAAAAAACGCGATCAAAGTTAGAACCCGAAAGCTGGCATAGGCGCTCGGCCAGTTGTCCCTGATATTCGTTGTAATAGAGATTCGAGAGATGAATAACCCGGGCCGCCTGCTCGCGGATGGTCTTGACAATGCGCGGATGGGCATGACCAAGGGCGTTCACTCCCAGCCCAGCCACGAAGTCGAGATACTTCTTGCCTTCGAAGTCGTAGAGGAAAACGCCCTTCCCGCGCTCAAAGCCCACGGGATAGCGGTTATAGGCAGGAAGAAGAAAACGCTTTTCAAGATCGGCAATCTGGTCGAGGCGAGGCATGGGTTCATTGTAGAACGAGCGGTGGGACGAACGATGGGCTGGCGGTCACCAGCCGTCAACCTAGTGTTCAGTCTTCGGCGAGGCCTTTGGGGATTTCTTCAGATCAGTTCAGAAGGCTTCAGACTGGCTCCATGGACGTTTCTGGGAATGAAGCGCAAGATCACACTCGCTTGCCAGGAACTGCTCGCCTCTCCTAGAACGAGTCAGGTTGAGCCCAGTGAGTGGGGGGTTTGAGAAACGGGGAAGGTTCTCGAACCCCTCAAAACAAAATAAGGGGTTTGGGCCCGTCACCTTACTTCACTTCAAATACACGCCCGCCAAGAAATCCGCCAACTCCCTCCGGCTTACCGAACACCCAGATCCCTTCCCACCGATGGCATCCCAAAAAGCAGAAGCTGCCTACCATATTTCATAGCCGCCATACCAAATCAGCTCTATAATTGCGGAAATCGCTCTATGGAAGCGACTTACGGGCATTGGATAGACCAGGAGGGGTGGCAGTGAAGTTGCTCATGCCTGAAAGGCGGCGAATCTCTGGCCGCGCCGCGCAGCTGTCCCTGCCCATGAACCGCGAATTTGAGGCCCGGTTTACCGCCATCCTGCTGGCTCTCCTCACAGTAGCGGCGGTAGTTTTCGCCTCCTTTAACTACAAGATCGAGCACCATTCCACCATCCCCGACGACGGCGCCTGGTGGATGGAATCGAACGGCCGCCTGGTCGCGGATCGACTGGATCCGAACGGTCCGGCAGAGCGCGCGGGAATCCGCCGTGGGGACAAGGTGGTCAGCGTCAACGGCCGCTCAGTGGCCACCGTAGCCGCGATCACGCGGCAACTCTATTACTCCGGCGTCTGGTCGAAGGCAACCTACTCCCTGATCCGCGGCTCCGTTCCGCTGGATGTGGAAGTGGTGCTGGCTCCCGCCGAGCGCTCCATGAACGATTGGCTGCGGCTGATCGCGCTGATTTACCTTGGGATTGGACTCTATGTCCTGCTGCGGCGCTGGACGGCCGTAGGCTCCACGCATTTTTACATCTTCTGCCTGGTATCGTTCGTCTTCTACTCGCTGCATTACACCGGCAAGTTCAACGCTTTTGACTGGATCGTATTCTGGGCCAATGAAGTCGCAGGGTTGCTGCAGCCGGCGTTGTTTCTGCACTTCGTATTGACCTTCCCGGAACGGCGGGAGTTCGTCAGCAAGCGTCGCTGGTCGATTCCGCTAGTGTACTTGCCGGGAGCGGCATTGCTCGGAATTCAGATCCTGGCGCTTGAGTACCTGAAAGCGAGCGCTTCGCTGCTCTTCAAACTGAACTGTGTGGACCTGGCTTATCAGACGATTTTCTTCGTCTCGGCGGCGGCGGTCTTGTGGAACAACTATCAGCAAGCCACGACTCCGATTCTGCGGCAACAGCTGAAGTGGATTACGCGCGGCACCATCCTCGCCATAACTCCGTTCACGCTTCTTTACGTTCTGCCGTATCTGTTCGTGATGCCCTGGCTCACCACGAAGGTGTCGGTGCTGTCGCTGGGCTTGCTTCCGCTCACGTTCGGATACGCCATTTTCCGTTACCGGTTGATGGATGTGGATCTGATCTTCAAGCGCGGCATGGCGTATACGCTGGCGGCCGCGGCCATCGTGGGAGCGTACTTCGCGGGCGTGGCGGCCATCGCGGAGTTGGTCCACACGCGCGTGCCCAGTTCCGGGCCTTATGGGCTGATGGTGGCCATCGTGGTCACCGCGCTGCTCTTCGATCCGGTACGGAAGTGGATTCAGGAAAAGCTGGACCAGTTCTTCTACCGCACCGGCTACGACTACCGGCGCACGCTGATCGAATTTGGACGCGAGTTGAGTTCGGAGACCGACCTCGACAAAATGCTTTCCTCGCTCGTGGACCGGCTGGCGCGCACGCTGCTGGTGGACCGCATCGCGATCTTTCTCGGCAACGGCGACTCTTCGCGCTTTGAGCTAGCGAAATCGTTCGGGCTCGCCCACGTCACCGGTCTTGACTTGTCGTTCCTCGCGAAACCGCGAGCCGAAGACACGGCCGGGCATATCTTCTTCGAAAATACGCGCCAGTTGCCGCGTGAGAACGCCAGCGCGCAAGAAGCCATCGCACGCCTCGATCTCAACTACTACATCCCTTGCCACGCGCGGCAAAAGACCATCGCCTTCCTCGGACTGGGCAAGACCATGCAGGGCGACTTCCTCTCCAGCGAAGATGTGGAGTTGCTCCAGGCGCTGGCCGGGTACATCGGCATCGCCATCCAGAACGGGCGGCTCTACGCCTCCCTGGAACAAAAGGTGAGCGAGTACGAACGGCTCAAGGATTTCAACGAGAACATTGTCGAATCCATCAACGTCGGCGTGATGGCGGTGGACTTGCAGGATCGCATCGAGAGCTGGAACTCGCAGATGGAAGTCATGTACGCCCAGCCACGATGGCAGGTGGTGGGGCGTTCGTTGAGCGAGGTTTTTCCGGCTGCCTTCGTCGAGGAGTTCTACCGCGTCCGGCAGAATCCGGGCATCCACAATCTTTATAAGTTCCGACTGGTGACACCAACCGGCGAGTCGCGCATCGTCAACGTTGCCATGGCGCCGCTGGTTACACGCAAGTTCAACGTGGTGGGGCGGCTAGTAATCATGGACGACATCACGGAGCGGATCGAACTTGAGGTTCAGCTCACCCAAGCCGACAAACTTTCTTCGATCGGACTGCTGGCCGCGGGCGTGGCCCACGAAGTGAATACGCCGCTGGCGGTCATTTCCTCCTACACCCAGATGCTGGCCAAACAGTTGCAGTCGGATCCGCAGAAAGCGGGCGTGCTGGAGAAGATCACCAAGCAGACGTTCCGCGCCTCCGAGATCGTCAACAATCTGCTGAACTTCTCCCGCACCACGGGCACGGAATTGACCGAAATCAGTCTGAACAAAGTGATCGCGGATACGCTGGCGTTGCTCGACCATCAGTTCAAGGTGGCGCACATTCAGGTGCACCACGAATTTTACGAGAACCTGCCTTTGATTCAGGGCAACGCCGGGCGCCTGCAGCAAGTGTTTCTGAATTTGTTCTTGAACGCCAAGGACGCGATGACCGGGGGCGGAGTGCTGGACGTGGCGACCCTGAACGGCGAGTTCGTCAGCGTGCGCGTCTCCGACACGGGCTCGGGCATTGCGCAGGAACACATTCACCGCATCTACGATCCATTTTTCACCACCAAGACATCGCCTGCCGAAGGCCAGAATCGCGGCACCGGTCTTGGGCTTTCTGTCACCTACGGCATCATCCAGGAACACGCGGGCAACATCCGCGTGGAGAGCCGCCCGGGCGAAGGCACCACCTTCACCCTGGATTTTCCATTGATATCGACGAGGAAGGCACTCCATGTCTGAAGCAGCAATGTCGGAAGTAGAGGTCATCCCGCGCCGCAGTCCGTCTCCAAGCACGTCTCCAAGCACGCCGCAAAGCACACCGCCGAGCGCGGGCCGAATCCTCATCATCGACGATGAAGCGGAAATCCGGGAGTCGCTGGAGACTCTGCTGCAACTCGAGGGCTACACCGTCGTCGTCGCGGGAACGGGACGGGAAGGTCTGGCGCACATTGGGGAGCGCGCGTTTGACGTCGTTCTGCTCGACCTCGCCCTGCCCGACAAGAACGGCATGGACGTGCTCTCGGATATCCGGCTGGTGCATCCCCAGCAGGCGGTCATCATGATCACCGCCTACGGCACGGTGGAGAACGCGGTCCGCGCCATGCAATCGGGCGCCACCAACTTCATCCAGAAACCGTGGGACAACGAAAAACTGCTCGCGGACGTGCGCGCCGCGGTTGCCCGGCAAAAGGCGGAAGAAGAAAACATTCAACTGAAGCGCGCCCTCAAGCAGCGCTACAACTTTGAAAACATCGTGGGCAAAAGCGAGCCCATGCTGAAGATTTTTGATCTGGTCGCGCAGGTCGCGCCCAGCCGCTCGACCGTACTGCTGCAAGGCGAAAGCGGCACGGGCAAGGAGTTGATCGCCAAGGCGATTCACTTGAACTCCACGCGCCGCGACCGGCCATTCGTGCCCGTCAACTCCGGGTCCACGCCGCCCGACCTGCTGGAATCCACGCTGTTCGGACACGTCAAGGGCGCCTTTACCAGCGCGGTTTCGTCGAAAAAAGGCTTGTTCGAAGTTGCGGACCGGGGCACGCTCTTTCTCGACGAGATCGGCACCATGAGCATGGACACGCAGAGCAAGATTCTGCGCGTGCTGCAGGACCGCAAGTTCATGCATCTCGGCGGCGTGCAGGAAATTCAAGTGGATGTGCGCATCATCGCCGCCACCAACGTCGATCTCCGCCAGATGGTGAAAGAGGGCCGCTTCCGCGAAGACCTGTTCTACCGCCTTAACGTAATCAGCCTCGATCTGCCGCCGTTGCGCCAGCGCCGCGAAGATATTCCGCTGCTGGTGCAGCACTTCCTCCACAAGTATTCCGAGGAAAATGAGCGCCCGCCGCGCCGCATTACCACCGAGGCATTGCGTCCGCTAGTCAGCTACTCCTGGCCCGGCAACGTCCGCGAACTGGAGAACACCATCGAACGCGCCGTGGTGCTCTCTTCCGACAGCGACATCGGAGTCGATCTGCTGCCCGATCACATCGTGGGCCGCGGCAGCGCGGTTCCGACTCTCGATGCGAGTACCGGGGCCACCCTGTTCGGGATTATGGAGGACTGCGAACGGCGCATCATCGTCGACATGCTGGAGAAGTGCGGCTGGAACCAGACCGAAGCGGCCGAACGCTTCCACGTCCCGCTCTCCACCCTGAACCAGAAGATCAAACGACTGGCTGTCGAGATCAAGAAGAAGAACAACCACCGCGAATAACGGCAGCCCGCTTTGTAGAGACGGGGCTTGCCCCGTCTCCGCCTGCGTCGCCTTGCTTGCCGGGATTCGTTTGCTCCTTCAAGGGAGACGCGGCAAGCCGCGTCTCTACAGGAAATCAGACCTCTGCTATAGTTCCCTGAGCGGCAGTTCCCTGACTCGACATGGCGCTTGAACTCGAATTGGTTTCGCCCATTGAAATCGCCAAAGACAAAGCGCTGGCGGTTCAGGAATACACGCTGCTGTCGGTGCAATCGCTGGCAAACTTCTTCCGCCGTCCCCTGTACATGGGCGACATGCTGCACCAGGCGGACCTGATCGGCGTCGGCTCGCTTCCCATCGTGATTTTGACCGGACTCTCCGTCGGTGCGCTGTTGGCGCTGAACTCCGCCAGCACTTTGCAACGCTTCGGCGGGATCACCCTCATCGGCCAACTGGTGTCGATCGGCATGGTCACCGAACTGGGTCCGCTCATCACCGGACTGATGGTGGCCGGACGGAACGCCTCCGGCATGGCCAGCGAACTGGGCTCGATGATCGTGACCGAACAGATCGATGCCATGCGCGCGCTGGGCACAGACCCCACCAAGAAGCTAATCACGCCACGGGTTGGGGCGACGGTGTTCATGCTGTTTTTCCTCACCATCATCGCCGACCTGCTCGGGCTGATCGGGGGCTACGCCGTCGCGCATCTGCTCTTCGGCCTCAACTCGCAGCAGTATTGGACCTCCGTCTGGCAGATCCTGGTCTTCCGCGACGTCTTCACCGGCCTGATCAAGCCCGTCCTGTTTGGGTTCATCATCTCCACCATCGGCTGTTACTACGGCATATCGACGCGGGGCGGCACGCAGGGCGTGGGCCGCTCGACCACCCAGGCCGTGGTCGCCGCTTCCGTGCTGATTCTGATCGTGGACTTCTTCGTCACCAAGCTGATCTTCGCAATTTTTGGTTACAGGTAGGCCATGTCTGCTCCCACCTTGCCCAGCACAAATCCGGCAGGCGCAGTCGCGAATCCCTCCGGTTACGCGCTCGAATTCGACAACGTTTCCATCGCGTTCGATGAAAAGGTTGTGCTCGATGGAGTTTCGTTCCAATTGCCGCACGGCGAAACCAAAGCGCTGTTTGGCGTAGCCGGATCGGGCAAAAGCGTTCTGCTCAAGCTGGCGATCGGCCTGCTGCGCCCCGACAGTGGCCGCATCTTCGTGCTGGGGGAAGAAATCACGCGCATGCGGGAACAAGACCTGTTCGAACTGCGCCGGCGCGTGGGCATCGTGTTCCAGGAAAGCGCGCTCTTCGATTCGCTCAAAGTCTACGAAAACGTCGCTTTCCGCCTGATGGAGGAGCGTGTCGCGCCGGAGGAAATTGAGCGGCGGGTCCGCGAGGTGTTGCGCTTCGTGGAGTTGGAGGAAACTTATGACATGCGCCCGTCGGAACTCTCCGGCGGCATGAGAAGGCGCGTGGCCATCGCGCGCGCCATCGTCACCGAGCCCGAGGTGCTGCTCTACGATTCGCCCACCGGCGGACTCGATCCGGTGACGTCGAATACCATCGTCGAACTCATCATGAAACAACGCGACGTCTACAAAACCAGTGCCCTCATGGTGACCCATCGCCTGCAGGATGCCTTCACCATGGCGACTCACCAGTTCGACAAAGCCACCAACCAGATGGTCGTCCTGCCCAAAGGCCAGCATTGCGAAGTGCCCATGAGCTTCCTGATCCTGCGCGATGGCAAAGTCATCTTCGATGACGACGGCCACCATCTCGCCGCTTCGCGCGACGACTACATTCGGGAATACATTTCGTAGAAAGCGGAACTTGCTTTGTTTCGCGGCCCTATCCATTGGAGGCATTGGTGAATAAACTCTGTTTGTCTCTGGCGTTGCTCCTCTCAGCCAACATGGTGGCGGCTCAGCAGACCGTCACGATTCCTGCCGGGACCGCCGTTCGGATTCGTACTACCCAGCCAGTCTCCAGCGAATCTGCCCGTGTCGGGGACGACGTTCCCCTGGAAGTGCTGGCCGACGTTGTCGTAGATGGCTATGTCCTAATCCGACAGGCGGCTCCTGTGATTGGAGTGGTCAGCTTGGCAAAAGAGGCCAGGGCTCTGGGCCGCCGCGGACACGTCGCGGTCTCGCTGAAATACGCAGAGGCGGTGACTGGAGAGCGCGTTCCTCTTTCTGGCGAGCGACGTGAGAGTGGCCAAGGTAAGAAAGCCGAGGTCGCCACGGAAGTCGCCGCCGGGGCGGCGATTACGCCACTCGGATTTTTGCTCTTATTCGAGCCGGGAGACAGTTCCGTGATACCACCGGGCACGGCGTTCACGGTATACACGGCTGCCGACACGCAACTTGACTTAGAACAATTGCCAAAGGGGGCTAAGTTGCTACGGGCCCGACCCAGCGGACCGGAAAACCTGGCTGCTCTGGGCATCGTTATCGATACCAACCCAACCAACTTTCTTGCCACAATAACAGGCGTTGCACAAGGTGGCCCAGGTGACCGAGCGGGACTACGCGTTGGGTACTTAATCACAGCCGTTAACGGCGCCTCCACGAAAAACGTGCGCGAAGTAAGCTGGGCCATCGCTAGCCTGCCGCCGGGCACGGCCACCGTTACCTTGGGCTACGCCTTCCCAAGCCAGCTCGGGTATATGCCGAAAGAGGCGCACATCCTGCTGGAGAAAAAAGCACCCAAGACAAACTAATCGCGAAAAGACGCCGACTATCAATGTCCGCGATCAGCGGATGCCGTGGGTATCGGCAGCTGATGGATTAGTAACGACCCGGGTTATTCCGCCAGCGCTTTCTCCAACAACTTCGAGATTTCTCCCGAATCCACTTCACCGGAACCGCTGTACGCGGTTTTGCCGTCGCGATTCAGGACCACCACGTGCGGGATCGAGCCCCGGTAAAACTTCTTCACCAGCGCTTCCTGCACCGAGGACCGCGGACGATCGAGATCGACCACCACGAACTGCACCTTGCCCTTGTACTTTTCGTAGAGATCGACGGTACGCCGCGCCTGCCGCTTGGAATTGAAACAGCCTTCGCCGTAGATAATTGCATAAGCCGGCTTGCCGGGGACCGCTCCATCTTCGAGATGATCGCCAGTGATCAACGGCCCATCCAGGCTGTCGCTTGTGTAATCCAGATGTTGATTGAGCTTGAGATTCTCCGCCGCATGGGTCGGCACAACCCACGCCAGCGCCATCGAAAACAACACAGTCGCAACAAACTTTGTCATGCCATTACCCCACCTGGCATCTGACTCCTGGGCGGACCGAAAGTTTCACATCTTTGTTCCGTCGTTCTTCTTTTCTCCGGTCTTGCCCGGCAGCCCCACCGGATTTTCCTGGGTGCGCTCGCGGAATCCGCCTTTCATCCCGCGGGCCAGGCCAATCGCCGATTCGCCAAACTTGTCGCGCAGATGGTCGGCGGCGGCGAGAGCCTTCTGCCAACGCTGATCCTTCGCAGGCTCCAATAAGTCCAGCTGAGTGGAACCCGATTCGAAGTTCGAAGCTTGCACTCCCAGCAATCGCACCGCCGCTCCCGGCTTCCAGTTGGCGAAAAACAGGCGCCGCGCCTGTTCGAAAATCTGGTGATCCATCTGCGTCGGCTGCTCCAAAGAATGGGCTCGCGTTATGGTCGAGAAATCCTTGTAGCGCAATTTCAACTGGAGCGTGCGCGCAAAGAATCCGCCCTCGCGCAAGCGCCGTCCCACCATTTCGCTGAGCCGCATCAGCGTAGACTGCAAGCGCTCGGCGTCGCCCGTATCCTCGTCGAACGTGTGTTCGTGGCTGATGGATTTAGGATCGACGCTCTCTCCGACTTCGCTGTCGAACCACCCGCCCGCGTCTTCGCCCCGCGCCTTCCCGGCCAGCGCGAGCCCCCATTTTCCGAAGCGCTGTTCGAGATCGCGGTCTTCGAGGCGCGCCAGGTCACCCACTTTCTGAATGCCGATGGCATGCAGCTTCTGCTCCATCACCTTGCCCACGCCGGGAATATCGCCGACGGCGAGCGGCGCCAGAAACTTCGCCTCCTCTCCGGGCAGCACCCACAGCACTCCGTTCGGTTTCGCTTTGGCGGAGCAGACTTTCGCGATCAGCCGCGAGGTGCCGATCCCGATCGAGCAGTTCAATTGCGTAGCCGACTTCATCGCGTCATGCAGGCGATGCGCGGAATGGAGCGGCCGGCCGTGCAGGCGCTCGGTGCCGGTCATGTCAAGGTAAGCCTCATCCACCGAAGCCATCTCGACCAGCGGAGAAAAGTGGCCAAGCACTTCGTGCACCTTCGCGGAATATTCGCGATAGCGCTCGGGATGCCCATTCACAAAAATTGCCTGCGGGCAGAGTTTCGCCGCCGTCCGCAGCGGCATGGCCGAGTGCACGCCAAACTTGCGCGCCGCGTAGGATGCGGCTGAGACCACTCCCCTCTCGTCGCGCTGCCCGCCCACCACCACCGGCTTGCCCTTCAGCGTCGGGTCGAACAATTCCTCGACGGAGACGAAGAAGGCGTCCATGTCAACGTGGAAGATGGTGCGTGGGGAGGAGGTGCTCATCGGAATGCAGAAGGCCTTGCAGGAGTGTACCGCGAGGTTGGCGCGATTCGTATCGGGGCATGCCTTCGCTGAAGGAACGGGCGTTCTGGAATCTTCCATTGGTAGAGTCCGCATGCCAGTAGAAACCGCGCTTGACACTGGGGTTTCCGGCTCCTACGCTAACGGCATATGGAAGTGCAACTCACCCCCGACCAAAGGGCCCTTGTCCGGCAAGCAATTGACAGCGGGCGGCTTCGACGCGAGGAAGACGCGGTGAAGGAAGCTCTTTCTTTGTGGGAGGAGCGTGAACGCACCCGAGCGGAAATCCTGGCCGCCGTGGATGAAGCGGAAGCCTCTCTGGCTCGTGGCGACGGGCGCGCGATCACGCAGGAGTCCGTGCGTGAGCTTGCCCAGCAGGTGACGCAGCGCGGGCGAGCACGCCTTGCCGCCGAACAGCAAACGCCCCGCCGATGAGGCACCGCCGTTCGCCTCTGGCCGATTCCGACCTCGACGACCTTTGGTACTACGTCGCTTGCCAAAGCGGCAGTATGGATATTGCAGACCGTCTCATCGGCTCCATCACGGACCGGTTCTTTCTTCTCGCCAGCCATCCCTACCTAGGACGAGCCCGCGACGAAGATTTGCGCCCCGGCCTGCGGACCTTTCCCGTCGGCGAATACGTCATCTTCTACCGTATCGAGGACGAAGACGTGGTGATTCTTCGCGTGCTGCGTGGCAGCCGGAACATCGCAACCTTGTTCAGCCGTTGAATCTGCAACATATTTGCGCACGTCCACACATGACGGCTCACTACCCCAGCACCGGCTCCCGTTTCAAGTCTGTGGTTACCGGGGCTGCGTCCGCGCTGGCCCGCGCCTGTCGAGCCCGCTCGTAGATCTTGCCGTACTCGCGGGCCGACGCTCCCCAGGAAAAATCGCGGCTCATGCCGTTGCGCATCAGCGTCTGCCATGACGACGGGTCCTGGTAGGCGAGCAAAGCTTGTTTGATAGTCGCCAGCAGCGCTTCGCCGGTGTAGTCGGTGAACTTGAAACCCGTGCCCTTGCCGGTGCGCGCGTCCCAGGGCTCGATGGTGTCGTCCAGGCCGCCCGTCGCCCGCACGATGGGAACGGTGCCGTATTTCAGGCTGTAAATCTGGTTCAATCCGCAGGGCTCGTAGCGCGAAGGCATCAGGAACATGTCGGCGCCCGCTTCAATCTTGTGTGCAATGGCGTTGTCGTACGCAACCTTGGTGGCAATCTTGTTCGGAAACTGCTTGTTGAGCCGCTGGAACATTTCCTCGTACGTCTTGTCGCCCGCTCCCAGCGCAACCACGATCATCTCTTCGCGCGCCAGCCGGTCCATGATCTGCGCGATCAGATCGAAGCCCTTCTGCGCGGCGAAGCGCGAAACGATACCGATCACCGGCACTTTGGAATCGGCGTTGGTGACTCCGAAGGCGTGCAGTAAGTCGTGTTTGCATTGCAGCTTGCCGCTCAAATCCTGCGGCGAATATTTCGCCACCGCGAATCTGTCGGTCTGCGGGCTCCACTCGTCGTAGTCCACGCCGTTCAGGATGCCGGTCACGGTCGCGGCACGTTGGCGCAGCACGCCTTCCAGCCCAAATCCGTATTCGGTGGTCTGGATCTCCTGACTGTATTTCTTGCTGACCGTGGTGACGTAATCGGAGAGCACGAGCGCGCCCTTCAGGAAATTCACCTGCCCAAAGAATTCCATCTTCGAGATCGTCAGCAGATCCCAGGGCAGCATCAGCAGCGGCAACGTATCGGGCGGGAACAAACCCTGGTAACCCATGTTGTGGATGGTGAAGACGGTGGCGACATCGCGAAATGCGGGATCCTCGGCATAGAGCGTGCGCAACATCACCGGCACCAGCGCCGATTGCCAGTCGTGGCAGTGGAACACATGCGGCACGCCCAAAATCTTGGAGGCTTCGAGCACCGCCCGCGAAAACATGGCAAAGCGCTCGGCATTGTCGGGATAGTCGCCGGCCGGGCTGCCGTAGAGAGCCTCGCGGTCGAAGTACTGCGGATAGTCGACAAAATAAAATCGAATTCCTGAGCTCGTACCCGCCGCTACCACCGAGCAGAAGCGATACTTGTCGTCAAACGGAATCGTGATGCTGCGGACGACCGTTTGCGGATCGTTCAGCTTGGTTTGGCGATAGCGCGGAACATACACGCTCACCTGATGTCCGAGAGCGGCGAGAGCGCGCGGCAAGGCGCCGACCACATCGGCTAGTCCGCCAGTTTTCGAAAAGGGAACGCACTCCGATGCCGCAAAAGCGATATGCATGGCGAAGAAGCCTCCTCGGCCAGAACTCGATATGCCTTGCTCACGTTATGATGGTCTTCGGTAGAGACGCGGCTTGCCATTTTGGGATTTGCAAGTTGTAATTTCCAATTGAAAAATCGCTGAATCTTCTTTTTCAATTCCAAATTACAAATTGCCAATTACAAATTAACTTCAGTCTAAAGCCGGAAAGAAAGAGGGTCAACGTGCCAAAGGGCGCGACCGTACGAACCAGTCCACACAAGCCCAAACTGGGACAGCATTTTCTGGCAAGCGAAGCGGCGGCCGTGCGCATTGTCGAGGCCCTGGGCGATGTTTCCGAAGCCACGGTGCTGGAGATCGGCCCCGGCCGCGGCGCCATCACCGATTTGCTCGCCCGGAAGGCTCGGCGGCTGATTGCGGTGGAATTGGACCGTGTCCTTTCGGCCCAGCTCCGCATGAAGTTCTCCCTGCACCCCAACGTCGAAATCATCGAAGGCGATATTCTGAAGATCGAACTGGACACGGTCTTCGGCGCGAAACCGGGCAGCCTGCGCGGCGGCCTGAACTTCACTCCAGAACCGGCCCGCGTCATCGGCAACCTGCCGTATTACATCACTTCCGACATTCTGCTGCGGCTGCTGGAATACAACCGTTACTTTTCGACACTGGTCATCATGGTGCAGAAGGAAGTTGCCGACCGCCTGGCGGCTTCGACCGGAAGCCGCGACTATGGCTTACTTTCGGCAACCGCGCAGCTCTACGGGCGGGTCGAACAACTGTTCACGCTTCCGCCGGGAGCGTTTTCTCCTCCTCCCAAGGTGCATTCGAGCGTGATTCGGATTACGATCAAGCCGCGGCTGGAGGCGCTGCGGGTTTCCGAAGCCGAATTCATCGCCTTCCTGAAACTGTGTTTTGGGCAGAAACGCAAAACTCTCTGGAATAATCTGAAGACGGCGTACGATGAAGGTGCGTTGCGAGGGGCTTTGGCGAAAAGCGGTGTGAAGCCCGCGGTCCGGGCGGAAGCGCTGCCGCTGGAAAA
>JBAVVP010000494.1:0-13626 GCA_049697355.1 Terriglobales bacterium | reverse complement strand
GAGTAGCGGTGGAGAGTCGCGGGATTGGCTCCGGTAATGGAGCCGTTGTCGAAAGCGGGCCGGGCAGAACGCAATGTGCGCCGGAGGTCGGTTACGAGCGGACCCTGGACGATGAGAGGAAAGGTTTTGGGCGCGCGTCCCGCAGCCAAGTCGCGTCCCTTGCGGTGCGGGGCGGCTTGATCGAGCGGAAGGGCGCACTCGTAGAGGGAATTAATCTTTTCCGTTTGTGCCGGGTCCCAGTAGGCGGCGGGCAGGGTCATATCGGCATAGCAGCCCGTCTCGGCTAAGATCTGCATTTCCGAATCGACGCCGCAGAAGCGCCCGGCGGCGGAGTTGGCGAGCGCGAAGTTTCCGTGCACAAACGCGTAGCGGGGACGAGTCGAGCCCTCTTCGACGGCGAGGCAGCGATGGCGGAAGGTCAGGCGGTCACGGAATTCCGTGAGCAGTTGGCGAGTGTTCTCGGCGGTGTCGGGATGCGGAATGCCGTGGTGCAGATGGACTTCGACTTCTCCCCAGCCGGCATGGCAGTGAGCGGCGAGCATTTCGAGCAAGACTTCGTCGTATTGCTCGGCGGGATAGAAGTAGGTGTGGACGAGCGGGCGGCCATCGTGATCGCGCCAGCGGTCGACGACTTTGGGATATTCGCGCGACCACGATTCCAGGCGACGCTCCTGCTCGGAGCGCGGGGCGCGCTTCTGGCCGTCCTCGGGAACGATGGCGGGTTCGAAGTGATCGGCCAGGGCTAGGATCAGGTGCAGGGGGCCGCGGACGGGCGATTGCAGCGCGCGCCAGGTCGCCGATGGCATGACCTTTCTGGCGTAGGCGAGTTGTTCTTTGAGACGCATTTGGAATCTGGACTTCGCTTACTTTGGTTCCGGATGGACGGGCGAGGACGCCCGTCGCTCCACCGGCTCGTCACCCTCTTGCCGGTTTGCGGCCACGGACGGCGATGGAGATCTCGCCGACGCGCATGTCTTCCATGCCCATCGCTTCATACCATTTGAACACCTGCTCGTAGGTGTGCTTGGACTGATACTTCGGAGAATACCAGTCGAAGGTGTCGAGCATGCGGGCTTCCGGATCTTTCTGGCGGTTCACCGGGAACACATGATGAACAATGCCCGCCGCGGGAGGGCCTAGCAGAGGCACGCGCTGCAAGCCCTGATTCAAGTTGTAGAAGAACGGGACGGCAACTTTCAGAATTCCATGCAAGGTCTCGGGCTTCATCTTGTGGGTATAGCGGCGCCAGAAATCGCTGAAGCGGTACCACTTGTTGTATCCGCTGTAGAGCCAGACGACGAGCAGGCCGCCGGGCTTCAGATACTTGTCGAGAGCTTTGACGGCGGCTTCGCAATCGGGGGTGTGGTGGAGCACGCCAATGCTATAGATGACGTCAAAGCTTTCGGGAGCGAAGGGCAGCGCGAAGACATCGGCCTGGAAGGCGGTGAAGTCGCGGTCGGCAAGGTTCTTGGCGGCAACTTCGGCGGCGGCGCTCAAGTCGACGCCCACGACGCGGGCTCCCCAGCGGGTCGCGACCTCGGCGAAGCGCCCCATGCCGCAACCGACGTCGAGGACGAGTTTGCCTTTGAGGTCTTCGGGGCGGAGGGCCGTCTTGGCCAGGAAATGGCGCTCGGACTCGCGCAGTTCATCGTGGTCGAGTTGCGTCTTCTGATAACGGTGCCACTGAAAACCGAAACTGGCGGCGTAGTGCTGGGCGTCCACAAAGCGCGCAATGCCCTGCACCTTGGGATAGACGCGCTTGCAGCCCGGGCAGAGGAAGCCTCCGGACTGGTCGCTTTCGAGTTTCGAGCCGCAACTGAGGCAACGCAAGATTGCCTCGAGGTCAGCGGACAGGGGAGACTGCACCGGTGGTTCCGTGATCGGCATAAACCTCCAGGAAGTGACGCGGCTTTTTCGGCGGGGGCGCCGTGCCGGGCGTTAGTTCTTGTTCTTGGACCGTCCGCAACAGGGTTGCCGTGAACGCGACGGCAAAATAGGGGAAGAACTGGTACGCCTCGGGAGCAAAGCAGGCTCCCACGGCGAAGCCGACCAGGGAACTCTGCAATGCCCAGACGTACAACACGATGTCGGGATCGAGATTCTTGGTGTGGCGCAGGATTTTCAGATTCTTAAAACCGCGCCAGAAAAACATGAGGTAGAGAATGAGAACGGCGATCCCGCCTTCGGCGCAGATCTGGAGGTAGGTCATGTGCACGTCGTGCCAGATCCGCGAGTAGGTGGGGAAGTCCTTAACGCCAACGCCAAAGATGGGGTAACGTTCGATCGCATCGAGGGCGCGCGACATGAGGTACATGCGATCCACGTAGGAGCCATAGGCGGACCTCACGTCGCTGCTGCCACCTTCCAGGGCTTCAAAACGATCGATGAGTTTTCCACCAAAGGCACCCATCACGACGGCAGCAACCAGGAAAGTGGCCACGAGCAGGTAGAAGCGTCTGCCCTTGATGGCGAAGAAGTAGAGAGTGACACTGCCGGCGATGACGAGGTCGATGAAGCCGGCGCGGGACGCGGTCATAAAAAGGGCGACCATCATCACCAGCATTCCGGAGAGCCAGAACACTTTGACGACAGGGTTCTTGGAGGTGACCATGAAGGCCAGCGCGAACGGCAGGGTCAACACGATGGCAAATGCGAGATCGTTCGGGTTGGAATAGATGCCACCCAACGCACCCTCGAGGCGAGGCAAGTTGTGGCCCTTGACGATGGCCGCGGCACAAACGGCGACCACCGAAAAGGCCTGAATGAAGATGATTCGCCGCAAGCGGTCAAAGGTGGTAATCAGGAGGAAAACCAGCACCCAGGCGATGCCGATCTTGGAAAAATCAAGGGTGCGATTGACCGCACCGCCGATCCAGATCGGAGAGAAGAATGCCCCCACAAAAAGAAGGCCGATCATGGTCAGGAGGATTTTTGCTTCCTTGGGCAGATCCTTTAAGGTGCGTTTGGTTTTGCCCATGGCGTTGAACAGGCCCCACATGGCGAGGATGGCGGTGATCTTGGCAAGCGGGAAATACCTGAGACCGGGGATCCAGTCTTCCGGGCGGGCGCAGTAGACGACAAAGAAAGCGCTGAGCCAGAAGAACGCCATCTTGGTCGGGTCCGCGAGCTGGAAGGATGTGCGCCTGCCCGAGACTTCCGCCGGTACTGGGTTGCCGTTATCGCCGATGACCACAAATTCCTCTTTTTCTCTTAATCCTTCTGTCCCCCCGGCCCCTAAAGCGGCATCGGAGTTGGACGACTTACGGTATTGCTAAAGCGATACCCGGATACGAAGCCCGTAGCGCTAAAGCGGTGCCCGGATACGAAGGCCGCTTTCAGCGCAGTCGGCCAGAGATCTCTTTGCCGCGACCGACTGCAAGACTTCCGCAAAGCGCTCGCCGATCGCCGGCCAGTCGTAGCGGGCGGCGGTGGCGGCGGCGGCGGCTTGGTAACGGCGGCGCATTTCCGGATCGCGCAACAGGGCGATCACGGCTTGGGCGAATGAACGGGCATCGTCGGCCAGCATAATGTCGCGGCCATGATGAACATCCAATCCTTCGGCGCCGACGGTGGTGGAGACGACCGCTTTTCCGGCCGCCATCGCCTCGTAGATCTTCAGACGCGTTCCCCCACCGATGCGCAGGGGCACGATGACCACGGCGGACTGGCGCAGATGCTCGACGACCGAGGGCACGCGGCCGGTCACTTCGATCGAGGCATCGAGGGAGGCCCACTTCTGAACGCGGCGGCCCGGATTGCGGCCGACGATGCGGAATCGCGCTTGCGGCACTTCGGCCTTGATCGCAGGCCAGACTTCCGCACAGAAATATTCGACGCCGTCGACGTTCGGCTCCCAGTCCATGGCGCCCACAAAGGTGATGAGGGGCGCGGACGCATTGGGATCGGAATTCGAATTCGCCGGATCGGGGCGATACTCGGCGAGATCGACACCGGTGGGGACGACGGTCACACGGTCTCCATCCACCCACTGGGTCATGAGGGCGCGATCGTTTTCGGAGACGGCAATCACATGCTGGAACTTGCAGACCGCGGCGCGCTCATAGCGGAGCATTTTCCGGAATTCCAGGCGGTACATCATTTTCTTAGCCGGATCGCCGGCGGTGGCAGCGTGGCGGCGCCAGATTTCGCTTTCCACGTTGTGCTGGAAGAGCACGCTGGGGAGGTTGAGCCTTCCGGGAAAATTGACCGCGGCGTCGAGGAAGTCGCAAACGGCGACGTCGAAGCGCTGCTCGCGAAACCAGGTCCGGATCTGCTTCTGGACTTTGGCGTCGGCAAAGCGGCTGACCGCATACGGCGGCCGGGCGCCGAGATGCGCCAGATAATCGAGGCCGCGCGTCGCTCCGGAGAGTTCGCGCTTACCGGTCGAGACCGCCACGGCCCCTGGCAGTTGCCGCTGTAACTCGCGCTCGTAGTCCGGATCGGGCGTCCCTGCATAGTAAGAGTAAAACGTAAGTTGGTGGCGCGCCGAAAGATATTGCAAGACGTGGTACGTGCGGATGTTGCCGCCGTTCTGCACGGGGAGGAGCTTATCGGCTTTGACCCAGAGAATCTTCATAGCAGACCGGCGATCATTGTTCAGCGAACCCACACTGCCTTTCTGCCCGTGGCAAAGTTGATGAAGGCAACCAGGGCGGCGCAATTGAGAATGACGAAAGTACGGGCTGGATCGGCAATGCGCGAGAGCGGACCGAGCTTGACACCGGCAAGAGCGGTCAGGCTGAGGGCGTAAAACGCAAGCTGCGCCCCGAGGGCAGCGCGATAGAGCGGCTGCGGAAGAAACAGGGAAGCGAGGAGCAGCGCGAGCAAGGCAAACGGCACGGCCAGGCGCGAGAGTTTATGGCTGATGAATTCGAATCGAATCGTATTTTGCGAGCTCAACAGCCAGGGAGCAAGCTGCAGGAGTTGATAGTTGCCGCTCAGGGTGCGAACCTTGCGGGGAAATTCACGACCCTTGCCCAAATCGGGCGCGTCCCAGGCGCGGGCACGGGAGTCGAAGACGACGCGCGAGCCCTGGCGCACGATCTGCATGGGCAACAGGACGTCGTCGAGGATGGTGCCCTCCGGCAGTGGCGATGCGTCGAGCAAACTCCGGCGGGCGCAGTAGAGGGCGCCGGTGGCGCCGGCGACGGAACCGGAGGCGGACTCCAGTTCGCGGACCTTCTTTTCGATGCGCCAGTAGGTCCCCATTCCCTTCCCGGTCTCTCCATCGGTGGGATCGCCAAGCATCAAGGCGCCACTGGCCGCCCCGACCTCGGGGTCAGCGAAATTTTCGAGGAGCAGACGCAGGGCGCCGGATTCGATGTGCTGACGGGCGTCGGTAAACAGCAGCACCTCTCCGGTGGCGAGTTTGATGGCGTCGTTGAGGCCGGCGGCTTTGCCGTGGGATACGGGCTTGATCGCGGTTCGCACCCGGGTTTGCGCGTCGGGCGGCCCCCCGGAATGGCGGGCGTAATCGGCGAGGATGGCGGGGGTGCGATCGGTGGAACCGTCGGAGACGACGACAACGTCGAGCTTCGCCGGCGGATAGTCGAGGGCCAGCAGGTTATCGAGCTTGCGCGCTACGATGGCTTCTTCATTGCGCAGGACCATCACCGCCGTGACTGCGGGGGCAGTGGAGCCGTCGACCACGCCGCGGCGCACCGGACGCGGCGACCATTGGCAGCGCAACCACAACCACGCGGGATAGCCCAGGTAGGAATAACCGACCAGCGCGGCCGCGAGCCAGAAGACGATCTTCATCTTCAGGACGATTGCGCTCATGATTGCGCTCATTACTGGGCACCCCGGCGCAATAAAACGGTCTTGACCGTCTGGAACACGATGAGCAGATCCAGGCCAATCGAGGCGTTCTTGATGTAGAACAAGTCGTACTGAAGTTTTTCGCGGGCATCTTCGACGGTACTGCCGTACTTGTACTTGACCTGCGCCCATCCGGTGAGGCCGGGCCGCACCATGTGGCGCACGCCGTAAAAGGGAATCTCACGGGAGAGCCATTCGACGAATTCCGGGCGCTCTGGACGCGGGCCGACGAAGGCCATGTCGCCTTTGAGCACGCACCACAACTGGGGAATCTCATCGAGGCGCGAGGAGCGGAGAAACCTGCCGATCCGGGTAATGCGGGGATCGTTGTCGCCCGCCCATTGCGGACCGTTCGCGGCTTCGGCGTCCTGGCGCATGGTGCGGAACTTCACGACGTTGAAGACGCGTCCAGCCTTGCCCACTCGCGCCTGGGAATAGAACACGGGCCCCTTGGAATCCAAGCGGATGGCGAGCACGATCAAGGGAAACAAAGGCAGAGCGAGGATGAGACCCACGAGCGAGATGAGTACGGAGAGTACGCGGCGGGCGAGGAGGAGAGTGGAGCCGAGGCGGAAGCCCTCGCCGAACACCAGCCAGCTAGGATAGAGATTCTCGACCTCGATCTTGCCCGACATTTTTTCCAGGTAGGTGGTGGCTTCCTCGATCTTGACGCCCTGCATGCGCAGTTGCAGGAGTTCGGGCATGGGGATGGTGCCGCGGCGATCGGGGGTGGCGACGATGACCCGATGAACTTTTTGTCTTTGGACGGCTTCCATCAGGTGGGCAGCCATGGATTCGCGGGTGACCGCACCTTCCATTTTGCCGGTCCAGTTGGCGATCTCGACACCGACTTCAGGATTCTGGCGGAGGCCCTGGACCAGGCGCTGGGCACGCTCGCCGGTACCCAGGACGTAGACGCGCTCGACCAAAATCGGCAACTGGACCAGCCAGGTATATCCCAGCCGCCATCCAATCAGGGCGACGGTGAGGATCAGCAGGCCTACGGCGGAGGAATTTCTGCCCAGCATGTAATCCGGCCGTACGTAGGCGACGCCCGCCAGAAGGAAGGCGAGGACGCCAGGAACCATGAGCAGGCGGAAATAGAGCTCCCCTTTGGTGTTCAAGCGCGCTGTGTCGTAAAGGTCCAGCCAGTGCGAACAGAGCAACACGAGCGCTGTCACGGCGAAGATCTTGTAGTAGCCCCCCTCGAAGTTGAGCACCAGGTAACTGTCCTGGCGGAATTCGTAAACTGCGCCGAGCAGGAACGAGGTCCAGATGATGAGGGCCTCTCCGATCAGCAGGACCAGCGTACGGATTGGGTAATAGACGTTAAAGAGCCGGATCAACTGGGCCTCGGTTCATCTTCCTAGCAGGATGCCGAAACATTCTTCCCGACCTGCATCTTGACCTCAGCGGCTAAAGCCGCTCGTTGAAACAGGCCTGCCATCGCAGCGCTGAAGCTCTCCACCCCATCGCGCCAAAACCAGGCGTGCTGGGGACCCCGGCGCTGCGCCACCCAAAATCAAATGCACATCGCACCCCCTCAGCAGCCCGCTAGCGCTCAAGCTTGGCTGCCGACGGCATCGCCATAGTAGTACTTCGAATGGGCGTGTCTTCCGTAGGAAGCCCCGTTCAGGACAACACCGAGCAGGAGCTTGTCGGGGAATTCTTCGCGGGCGCGCCGGGCCAAATCGGAAGGGGTTGAGTTGGAGCGCACGACCATGAGGATGCCGTCGCAGGCACCGGCCACCAGGGTGGCATCGGACACCGGGATGACGGGCGAGGTGTCCATAATGATCCAGTCAAACAAGGGTTCGACGCGCTGCAGGAACAGCTTCAGGCGGCCGTTGGAGAGCAGTTCGGGTGCGCTCGGAACGGACCGGCCGGCGGGCATGAAGAAAAGGTTTTCCATGGGCCCGCGTTGCATCGCGGCGAACTCGTCGCATTCGCCCAACAGGTAATCGGCTAATCCGGGCGACTGAGTCGTTCCGAGGTGGCGGTGCATGCCGGGGTTGCGCAGATCGCCGTCGATCAACAGAGCGCGGCGCCCGTGTTGCCGCACCATGACCTGGGCCAGATTGGCAGCCACGAAAGACTTCCCTTCTTTCGGAAGGGCGCTGGTGACCATGAGGCGTTTGAGCGGCATCTTCTCGCGGATCTGGTAAAGGCGGGAGCGCAAGGTGCGGAACTCTTCGGCCCCCAGGCGGCTGTCGTTTTCCTGGAAGAAGAGCATGGTGCGCTCATCCGGAGTCCATTCGGTCTGGGGGCAGTGGGCGAGAAGGGATTCGTAATTGAACCCGGAGGCCAGGGTGGACATCGCGTTGGCCGCCGAGGGCGGCAGGGGAGGAAGGCCCTCGCGCAGAGGTTCGTTTTGGAATTCGGGCTGGCCGAAGGCGGGCTCGACGTGCGTCCCCGTGGAGGTTGCTCGTTCCTGCTCGGCGCGTTTCAAAGCGTCATGGATGCGGCTCATAGTTTCCTTTCCTTGGGGAGATCTTGGGGTTCGGATTGGCGCAGCCGGTCGGCCAAGGTTGCCAAGGTGCGCAAGGCTTCGACCAGATCGAACTTTTCCGAGGACGGAACCGGCGCCATCATGGCGGCGGAGGCGTTGCCATCGGAGAGATCGAAATCGCGGGCGACCGAATCGGCGATTTCGAGCGAAACCGTCTTCTTCTGATCGACGAAGGCGCTGACCAGACAGTGCTCGCAGAGCAGATTGATGATGCGGGGAATGCCCTGCGAGTAACGAAAAATGGCGACGGTCGAGTCGTCGTCGAAAATCGGCTCGCCGTTGGAGCCCGCGATGCGCAGGCGCTGGACGATATAGGACTTGGTTTCCTCAAGATTGAAAGGATGGGTTTTTGCGCGCAGCGTCAGGCGCTGACGCAACTGGCGCAACTGGGGCTGCTTCAAGCGCTGTTCGAGTTCGGTCTGTCCGACGAGCACGATCTGCAGGAGCTTTTCGGTGAAGGTCTCGAGATTGGTGAGCATGCGGATCTCTTCGAGCACCTCGTTGGAAAGGTTTTGCGCCTCGTCGACGACCAGGACGGCGGTCTCGCCGGCACGATAGCGGTCGAGCAGCCAGTTGTAGAGGCGCTGCAAGAGCTGGCTCTTCGACAAGCCATCGCAGGGAACGCCGAAATCAGCCATCATGTAATCGAGGAGCTGAGGCGCGTCCATGCGGGAGTTGAAAATGAAGGCGGTCGCGACCTGCTGCAGCCGGAGCCATTCCATCAACTTATTGATGAGAGTGGTTTTGCCGGTGCCCACCTCCCCCGTCAGCAAGACGAAGCCCTTGCGGCTTTGAATGCCATAGGTAAGGCAAGCGAGCGCCTCTTCGGTGTGCCGCGTGAGAAACAGGTAACGCGGGTCCGGATTGACGTTGAACGGGTTGGCGCGAAGTCCGAAAAATTCTTTATACATAAGCGTGCGCTAGACCTTGACGTTCTCGCGATCTTTATCTTTATCCTTGGGCGAGCCGGGAGTTCCCCGGCTCCAGAAATGGCGCCGGGCGTGGCCATTGCCGGAGGCGCCGGCATCCTCTTCGTCCTCCCCGAGCCAGGGCACGGAAATCAGCAGGGGCAGATCCATGATGGCGGCGGCATCTTTTTCGGTGCGGATCGACTTGTCGCTAAACTCCAAAAAGACGGCAATGACGAAGCCGAGCGCCAGGCCGGCGCCGAGACCGCCGGCGGCAAACAGCGGACGGTTGGGGAAGCTGGGAGAGTCGGGCAGGCTCGCGGTCACCAGAATGTGCATCTGCTCGCCCTCCTGCTGGCTCTCCATGCTGGTGCCCAGAGCGGCGGAGCTCTTCTTGGCCAACAGCCCCTGGTAGAAGGACTGGGCGTTCGCGCTGTCGCGAGTGAGCTGGTTGTATTGTTGCTCGACGTTGGGGCTCATGGCGGTGCGGCTCTGGTAGACGCCAATGGAGCTTTGCAGCTTCTTCTGGTCGAGGGTGGATTGCTCGATCACGTTCTGGTACTGGTGAATCTGCACACGGAGCTGGCGAATTTCAGGAGGTTCGGCGGCGCTGGCCTTTTCGCTGCTGTCGGCAGCATTCGCGGCTGCGGCCGCATTGACTTCCTTCAGCTTCTTTTGCACTGCGGCAATGTCGGCCTTGGTTTTGATGACGTCGGGGTGATCGGGGGTATAGCGCGCCTGCAGGTCGAGCAATTGCGCCTGCATTTGGTTCAATTGTTGTTCGAGGGTCTGGGGATTGGTGGAGGACTGCGAACTCTTCCAGGCGGCGATCTGCTGCGCCAGCATGCTTTCGGTGTAAGCCTTATCCTGCTGGGCGCGGCTCAGAGTCTGGGTGGTGGCATCGAGTTGCGAATTCAGCGACATCAGGATGCGCATATTGTTGTCGGCGTCGGTGGGCAGCTGACCCATGTATTGTTTCTTGAAGGCGGCGAGTTTGGCATCCTGCTCGTCAATGGCGCGTTTGGCGTCTTCGACCTGACGGCTGAGAAAGTCGGTGGTGCTCTGGGAGACCTCGGCGCGAGAGCGCAGGTTCTCATCCACGATGAGCGAGGTCATGGCATTGCAGATTTTTTGCGCTCGAGCGGCGTCACTGTCGGTGAAGTTGACGTTGAAGCCGGGCACCGGCTCGTTGCTGGCAGAGGCTCTTTTCTTGGCGCCGGAGAGCCCGGCGGCCGCGCTCATGGAAGTGATCACCGGCTCCACCGTCATATTCTGCTGAATGTCGGAGATGAGCTTGGTCTCATCCTCAGACTTGCCGAGGTTGAGGGTCTGAATCACCGGACGCAGGCGGGTTGGACTCAGGACCTGCTGGCTGAGGGTCTGAATGCGCTGAGTGAACCCGGCCGTAATGACCGACTGCACCAAGGCATCGGGCACCTTCTGGCCTTCCACCAGCACGGTGGACTGGGAGGTATATTTCGGCGGGAATACATAGGAGACGAGGAAGCCTGCCAGTGGGGCGAGCAAGGCTGGGATCAAAATGACTTTCAGGCGCCGCCGCAGCATCGCCAGATAATCGTCCATCGTCAGTTCGCGATTCTCAGTCATACAGTTCACCAATCCGGCCGCTCGAGGCGGCCAAAAAATTATTCGATACGAGTCGGCCTGGGGTGCCACTCCACCCCGATGCTGCCGATGTGCCGACGAGCAATCCTGCCAGTGCCCGGGGAAGCACTTAGCCCAGGCGGAACATCGAAGGCCACTTCGCTGAAGTGATACGAGCCAAAAAAGTCGTAGGAACGTCCCAGGTGTTTGCGGAAGACGGCTCCGGCAGAGCCTTCGTTGTAACTGGTCGCATTCTGGGCCCCAAACAGAGAATTCTGGAGCTTCTTGTTATGGGAGTAACCTACGTTGGCATAGGCAGTCCAAGTGCGTCCCAAGGGGCGCATATAGACGACGTGCGCCGACTGGGTGTCGGCACCGGCGAAGAAGCCGGATCCTGGCGAAGTGTATTTTTGGTAGCCGGCGATCAGCGACGAACGGACAAACTTGTAGCGCAGCTGAGCGCGCGCACTCACCGACCAATGCGTGATTGGGCCACCGAATTCCAAGTCGGTATACTGCGGACCGATTCCGGCAATGAAGCTCAACCTGCCGGTGATGGTATGGCTCCAACGCACATTGAAGATGTGGTTATAAACCTCGCCGCCGGCAACTTGCGGAAATTGAAAGAGCTGAAAGCCGTAGATTGCGCCGATCTGATCGTGACGGGAAAACAGATGGCTGTATCCGCCCTGAACGGTGTACTGGTCGCCGTTGAGGAACGTATTGGTGGAGTCGTAGAAATGAGAGTTGGTGAACGCGCCCGCGACGGTGAAGGCCGAGACGGGGTTAATCGCCTGAACCACATCGAGAATCGCCGTGTTGGCAAGCCGGGGAATATTTCCGACCGAACCCTGCACGCCGTTGCTGAAGCCGGGCAAACCGCCCATACCGGAGCCTATACCGGCGTTGGCGAGGCCCAGCCCTGGGTTGCCCCCAGAGCCCATTTGGAAGGAGCCGTCGGGCAGGTAGCTGAAAGAGTCGCGGAGCGTGACCTGGCCAGTCCGCCAGCGCGTAACGGCTTCGAGGCCAGCCGCGTGCATCTGTTTGGCTTTATAAGGACTGCCGTAGAACGCTCCACCCCCGAGATATTCGAGAAAGAGATCGCTTTTGGGCCAGAATTGCTGGAGGTCGAAAGCTCCGAGGACGTGGGTGACTGAGTCCAAGCCGTTAGAGCCGAACCCGTTGGCCGTGTTGGTGTCCGCCGATTCGCTCACCTGCAAAGCGGGCGCGATGAAGCTGCGGCTGGCGGTGCGCAATTCGAGCGTGGGTTCGTCCAGACCGGAGACGGGAGGATTCTCGGGGCTCAGCACCGGCGCGTTCTGGCCGAAGGCGGGCGCCGGAGGGGTCGCAGGCTGAGAGGGAGAACTATCCTGGGCGGCCACGCAGACGCTCATGCCGAAAACCAGCAGCGCTAACCGGATTGTTCGCGTTCGTGTCATGCTTTTCATCCGCAGATCCTCTTACCGAACCACCCATTGTTTACGGGACAACAATCGTGTCCCCGGGCTGCAGCAAATAATTGTGTTCGATCTGCTCCCCTTTGACCAACTGGCGATAATTCACCGGCAGTTTCTGCTGTTTGCCGTTCTCGGTGCGCAGAACGTAAATGCGCTTGGTGTTGGCAAACTGGCTTAATCCGGCGCTGGACAACGCCTGGAGAACGGTCATGTTGGGCAGCATTCCCATAGCCCCGGGATGCATGACCTCGCCGACCAGGAAAATCCGCTTGCTGTTGATCGCGGTCACGACCACGGTGACGCGCGGGTCGGCGATGAATTTCTTCAGCTTCTCGGTCACCGATTCGGCCAACTGCTTGGGCGTCAGGCCAGCAGCCTGCACGTCGTCGAGCAAGGGCAGAGAGATTTTGCCATCGGGACGCACGGGCAGAGTGGCGGTGAGGTCGGCTTCTCTCCACACCGCGATGTGAAGAACGTCCTCCGGGCCGATGACATACGTGGGTCCGGCCGGACTGGCGGAAGCCGCGGGCGTGGTCTTGTCGGAAGCGGTTGTGTCAGAAGCAGCTTTGCCGGAAGCGGGACTGGCGGCGGGCTGGGCCGGCGCATCCTGCGCCAGCGCAATACTGCCGATCAAAACCAGTGCCGCCGCCACCACTTTCCATGTCGATTTCATATCTTCCTGGTCCTCTCAGGTTTCACAGTTTGAAACCTTGAAACTTTACAACCGCTTTTTCTCAGCCCTCATGCGCCGTACTCTTCACACCCGATCTGTTTCAGCTTGTAGAGAAGCGCTTTGTAGCTGATCTGCAACTCCTGCGCGGCCCGGCGTCGATTCCAGCGGGTTCGAGTCAAGACGTGAAGGATCAGTTCCCTCTCGGCTTCGCGGGAAGCGGCACGCGCCGCATCTTTCAAAGAAATCTTCTCGCCCGGGCCGCCGCGATCGGCGCGCCGCAAAAGGGAGCGCAATCCCCCCATGGCGAGCGTTTCATCGCCGAGCGCGACAATGGCTCGAGCCGCATCCTTCAGTTCGCGGATGTTTCCCGGCCAGTGGTATTCGAGAAAGAAGCTTTGCGTCTCACGGCTCAGCGCCGGCACAGCGCGGCAAAAATCACGAGCGGCGGCGGAAAGAAACCAGTCGCGCAACACGGGAATATCCTCTTTCCGCTGGCGCAAAGGGGGCAGCCGCAAACAAACACCGCTGATTCGGTAATAGAGGTCCTCGCGAAACTTGCCGGCATTGACCTCGGGTTCCAACTCGCAGGAGGTTCCGCAAATGAAGCGAGGGACGCGCCGCTGGTCTTCGTTATTGTCATGGTCTTTGCCATTG
>JBAVVP010000493.1:0-5108 GCA_049697355.1 Terriglobales bacterium | reverse complement strand
ACACCTCACAGAAGCTTCGCTGCCTGAAATTGGGCGCCAGTTCGGCGGCAAGCACCATACGACCGTGCTTCACTCGGTAGATAAGATTGAAGAGGTTCGCAAGAACGACAAGGATTTGAACAGATTGCTCAATAAACTGACTGAGCAATTGGGCGCGTAAGGGGCGGTTTTGACCGCGTTTTCCACTCTTCAGGCCGTTCTTCCTGCCTTCCGACTGTGAAGTGTTTGTGGAAACTGTGTGAGACGGGATAGAAATCCGAGAAGGGTCCGCGGGTTGCGATGGACTCCACTGATGCGGGGAGCGATTCTCCACATGAACGGTTGACGTGGAAGCAGTTGAAGCGGAGGGCTCTGGGCCGGTTTTCCACTTCTCCGAAGCGCCTACGGTTACTACTGGTCTTATTGCTTTTGCATTTGATATAAGAAGAGAACAGAAGTAGAGCTGGTTTGATGCCCAGCCCCTAAAGGGGCATCGAATTTCGGAGGATGTGCGGTATCGCTAAAGCGATACCCTGATACAAGGCCTGATTTCTCCGGTAGGCCTGGTAAAGCCGCACTCTGCGCACGACCGATTTTTAAAACCGGTTCTAGAGTTGGGAGACCCAATATGCCGGTGGAAGCCGCCCCTGCCGCAGCCACAACGACCATGGAAATTACGGTCAGCAAATTCGAACTCCTTCGCGAACTGACAGCGACTCAAGGGGTCGTGGAGCGAAAGACCACGATCCCCATCCTCTCCAATTATCTTTTCGAGGCCGCGGGGGATCGATTGTCGCTGACCGCGACCGACCTTGACCTGAGCCTGCGGACATCGTGCAATGCCAAGGTGAAAAAAGAAGGCGCCTGCACAATTCCAGCGCGCAAGTTGCACGACTACGTGAAGCTGCTGCCCGACGCCGATATCACCATCAAACTGCTGGAAAACCACTGGGTGAGTATTCGCTGCGGACGGTCCAACACGAAGATGGTGGGGATGGCAAAATCGAATTTCCCGGGGCTGCCGGTGTTTCCGGCGGCGGGAGCGATCAAGATTCCGGCGGCGGTGCTGCGGTCGATGATTGGGAAGACGGGATTCGCGATTGCCAGCGAGGAGTCACGCTACACGCTGAATGGGGCGTTAATGGTGTTGAAGCCGGAGTCGATCACCATGGTTGCGACCGATGGCCACCGGTTGGCGCATGTGGAGCGTGGGGGAGAAAAGTTCGAAGGCGTCTCGGGCGAAATGAAGACGCTGATTCCGAAGAAGGCAATGGACGAGTTGAAATCGCTGCTTGATTCCGATGTCGAGACGATTGACTTCGCCAAGGACGAGTCCACGCTGTTCTTCCGCGTGGGACCTCGTTTACTGACATCGCGGCAGCTTACGGGGCAGTTTCCCAACTACGAGGCGGTGCTGCCAAAAGACATCTCGAAGTCGATTGTATTGCAGGGCGAAGAATTGGGAGCGGCGATCGCGCGCGTGGCGCAGTTTGCCGATGAACGGTCGCGCGCGGTCCGGTTGCGCCTGGAGAAAGGCGAGTTGAAGATTTCCGCCTCGTCGACCGAGACGGGCGAGTCGGAGGATTCGATTGAAGTTGCCTATGACGGCGAGCCGATGGCGATCGGATTCAACGCGCAGTATTTGATGGACTTCATCAAAGCAACCGGGTCTTGCGAAGTAAAGCTCGAACTGAAGGATGCGCAGTCGGCGGGGCAGCTTCGTCCTGCGGAGGGCGAGGAGTACAAGTACCGGTATATTGTGATGCCGATGCGGATCTGAGGATTAGCTGTCAGCTCTCAGTTATCAGCTGTCAGTTGAACCTGCTTACGGGTTTGGCTGGCGGCAGTTTCTTGCTTGGGCCTTCTTGTTCAGCGATTGGAGGATTCTTCCCAATGCTTTCTGGATTCAAGCAGTTCATACTGCGCGGCAATGTAGTGGATATGGCTGTGGGCGTGGTGATTGGCGCGGCTTTTGGCGGTGTGGTCAAGGCGCTGACGGACGATTTGTTGATGCCGTTCATCGCCGCGATCGTGGGCAAACCGGATTTTTCCGCCATCCATTTCACCATTCACGGGACGCCGTTTCCGGTGGGCCTTTTCATCAACGCCGTGGTGTCGTTTTTGCTGGTGGCCGCAGCCATTTATTTCTTCGTGGTGACTCCGATCAACGCTCTGGTGGCGCGGATGCGGAAGGCTCCAGCGCCGGCGGATCCGACCACTAAGAAATGTCCGGAATGTTTGAGCGAGATTCCGATTGACGCCCGGCGGTGCAGTCATTGCACGGAACCGGTGATGGGGAAGGCGGCGTAGTGGCCCGCCCGCTCTTTTCGAAAGCGGTTCTAACGAAGGGGCAAGGCGCGGCATCGCTGAGGCGGTGCCCCGGTGCTAATCCTTTCCCGGTCGCCGCCCCGATTGTATTTCTTGCAGTCCCCTCCAGTTGACGCCTGATCTCTGCCGCGCTTAGGATATTCGTTTGACTTCATGCGGGGAGTGGGTTCCCGTGTGGGATGGGAATCAGCTTCATCGCAGGCGCAATTCATGGATAAGAAGAAACTAGAGACGTTCAGAAAGAGACTGGAGACGCGGCGGCAGGAGCTGCGGCACATGGTGGTCCGCAACCAGCAGGACGGCCGCACCGCCGACGATGAGGCCACGCAGGACGTCGCCGATCGCGCCGCCAGCTCTTACAACAAAGAATTCCTGTTCAGCCAGAGCAACAACGACCGCCAGTTGCTCAACATGGTCGATAGCGCACTCGCCCGCATCCGCGAAGGCAGCTTCGGGGAATGCGTTTCCTGCGGCAAAGAGATCAACGCCAAGCGTCTCGAAGCGGTGCCCTGGACCCGCCATTGCATCGAGTGCCAGGAAAAAGCGGAGAAGGGGCTGCTCGAAGCCGCTCAGTAATTGGCGTCGACGTTCGTTGTGGCGCAAACGCGGGTTCTTTGACGGGCGTTTTTTGACCGGCGTTTTTTTGGCCTTCTGGAAATCGGCCTGCTAGACTGAAACATTGCCATCCTACCTTTAAGCGAAGAAGGAACCCGTGCGCGCAGAAACCCGGCATCAACTGAAACAGGACCGTTTCAGCAAGGTTACGATCGAAGCAGCGGAGAACGCCGCCCACTGGACGGTGGAACACCAGGCGAAACTGATAGCCGCCGCGGTTGCGGTGGTCGTGATTGCAGCAGTCGCGTTTGGCGGTTGGTACTACGTCAACTCGCAGGACGAAAAGGCGAGCGCCGAGCTTTCGACGGCGGTGCGAACTTTTGAAACGCCGGTGCGTCCGGCGGGCGTGCCCGCGCAGCCGGGATACGACTCCTTTGCCTCGCCGCAGGAACGTGCCACCGCGGCGCGCAAGCAGTTCCAGGCGATTGTCGATAAGTATCCGCACACGCACACGGCCGATATGGCGCGCTATTTTGTGGGACTGGCGTCGTCCCAGCTTAACGACAACGCGACCGCGGAGCGCAGTCTGCAAGAGGCGGCCGGCTCTTCAAATGCCGACCTGGCGGCACTTGGCAAGTTCGCGCTGGCTTCGGTTTATCGCGCGGAGAATAAGGACGCGCAGGCGGTCGATCTTTATAAGCAGCTGATCGACAAGCCTACGATCGTGGTCAGCAAGGCGACGGCGCAGCTCGAACTGGCTGCGTTTTACGAGGCGCAGAAGAAGCCGGACGAAGCGAAGAGGATTTACGACCAGGTGGCGAAAGAGAATCCGGCTACCGAGGCGGCATCGCTGGCGCAGCGGCGGGCTACAGCACTCAAGCAGTAAGCTGATAGTGAACCGGGCGTCCCCGCCCGTCACGAAAATTAGGCGATGCGACGCAGGCAGGCGATGAGGCGCTCGCAATCTTCGACCGTGTTGTACACGTGCGGCGTCACTCGAATCGAACTTCCGCGGACGCTGACGAATACCCTCTCTCTGGCGAGCATTTCGGGGAGTTCCTTCGGAATCGCCTCATTTCTCCGCAAACAGAGGTAGTGAGGCGCGCGCCACGGTTCGGAAGGCGCGGAAAAACCCACGTCTGCGGCAGCGCTCGCCAGTTGGCGATTGAGCGCGCCAGCCGTATCGAAAACCTGCGCGACGTTCCACTCCAGCAACTGCTTCATGGCGCGCACGGCAGCCGGCAGCAACGCGAAGTTCGAGCGCTCGCCCATATCGAAACGCCGCGCGCCGGCGTCGTAGTCTTCCGCATAGAGGGTGAGGCTAGAGAAATCGTGGGCGTTCGAGCGCTGAATCCAGTTCTCTTCCAGCGGCATTCCCTGCTGCCATTTCGGAGCGACATAGAGAAGGCCGATGGAATAGGGACCGAGCAGCCATTTGTAGCTGGCGGCGACGGCGAAATCCGGCTGCACGTCGCGAACGCTGAAGGGCAACGCGCCGAGCGACTGGGTGAGATCGAGAGCGAGCGCGGCGCCGAGCTTGCGGCATACTTCGCCGATGCGGACGAGATCGAGCCTTCCGCCGCTTGTCCAGTGGACGTGCGGCAGGGTGGCGATGCCTACGTCGGCGGTCAGGGAATCCAGGACGGCTGCGGTCCAGTCGTTATTTTCAGGCCAGGGGACGATTTTCAGAGCAGCGCCGGTTTCTTGCGCACGCCGCTGCCAGGGGTAGTAATTGGAGGGGAACTGTTCGGCGAGTACGAGAATGCTCTGGCCTTTCTGGAGGGGCAGATTGCGCGCGGCGGTGGCGACGCCGTAGCTCGCGGAAGGAACGATGGCGATGTCGTCGGCTGAGCCGCTGACGAACTGTGCGGCGGTGGCGCGAAACTCGTCTGCGCCGGTAAAGAATTTGTCGGGGGTGATTTCCCATGGGTGTGCTTTGCGGGCAAGACCGGCGGTTCCGGCCTCCAGCGCGGGCTTCATCAGCGGCGACATGTAGGCGCAGTTCAGGTAAGCGACGTCGCCGGGGATATCGAAGAGATGGCGCTGGCAGGGAAGCATAGGCTAGTCTGCGGCATTCAGTGTATCAATCGAGAAGCGGAATGCGGCTCCCTTCATATCTTTTGCGTCTTCCACTTCCCTCGTTTGAACAGCACAGCGCTGGCGGCGGCGATGCTGCATTCCGCGATCACGATTGCGATGTATACGCCGTTGGAATGCAAGCGCAGGGGAATCGCGAGCCAATAAGC
>JBAVVP010000492.1:0-13561 GCA_049697355.1 Terriglobales bacterium | reverse complement strand
CTAGTGCATGCTTCGCTTCAGCAAGTGCCTCGTCATGGCGACCCCTGATGGAAAGGTAGTCTCCGTACCAGTGGTGCGCGTTCGCGTATTGGGGATCCAACTGCAGAGCGCGCCGGAACTCGGCCTCCGCACCGGTCCAATCCCAACGATGGCTCATCGCAAGGCCCAGGGACGCGTGGGCTTCAGCCGATTCTGGATTGATCTCGATCGCTTTGCGCGCCGCCGCGTAAGCTTTCGGGAGCGCCTCGGCTGGAGACTTAAATCCGTGCCACGTCAGTCCGCTGTTACAGTCTGCCAGTCCCGAATACGCTGCCGCGTACGTGGGATCGTTGTCGATCGCCTGCTCGAAATACTGCTCCGCCTTCTGCATACTCTCGCCGGTTCGCTTGTTCCAGTAATAGCGACCCTTTAAGTACGCCTCGTATGCTGCTGGACTAAGTTGCCGCGGAGTAGCTAAGCGCTTTTCCTGTTCTTCAGTAAGGGCGATGTGAATCTGGCTCGCAATGCTCCGCACGACCGAGTCCTGCACGGCCAGCACATCCTTGAGTTCACGGTCGTAACTCTCTGTCCAGATATCGGTCTGATCTTGCGCTTGAATAAGTTCGACCGTGACGCGCACACGGTCCTCCCCGCGTCGAACGCTGCCTTCGACAAGATAGTCGGCGTTCAGCTCCTTACCGATCTCCTTCGCCGACAAGGTGCTCCCTTTGTACTTTGCGACAGAACTATGGGCAATTACCGTGAGTCGATCCGGATTCAACTTTCCGACCTGGGCGACTATGTCTTGAGTCAGGCCCTCACTGAAAAACTCTTGATCAGGATCTCGGCTCAAGTTGTCGAACGGCAGGACAGCCAATACTGTCTTACGCTGGGAAACGGTGGGCACAGTCGAAGTTCGCCGCCGGCCCCAAAATGCGAGCGACAGAATGGACGCAACTGCCAGCGAAGCGAACCCAACGAAAAGCCACGTCCGCGCATGCCGACGTACCTGTCCACGAGCGGTTTCAGTGCCCGGCAACTGCCCCGCCATCCCCTCCTGCTCCTGATCCAACGGGCCCAGGCCGCGGCCTTGCGGCCAGCTATCGGGCTCCGAAACGAAACTCTGCTCGCCCGTGGAGACGATTGACGCTTCAGGTTTGGGTGGGTCCGCGTGTTCTTCTTCGGGAGAAAGAATCGGCGCAATGAATCGATAGCCCCGTCCGGTCACGGTCTGGATAAACCGCGGGGTTTCGGGATCATCCTTCAGCACGTGGCGGATCTTGCGTATTGCACCCCGGATGCTGTTGTCCGTATCCAGGAAAACATCACTACCCCAAACCCTGGCCACGATTTCTTCGCGACTGACGATCTCTCCCCGGCGCTCCAACAGCAGAATAAGGATTTCCAGTGGGATACGTTCCAGCTTCAACACGTGACTGCCGCGGCGCAGCCGTCTGGGGCGGAGATCGAGTTCGAAGTCTTCACCGAACCGGATAGATTGCTGCAGTCCAATTGGCTGGGAAGTCATGGCAAGCCCAGAGAAGTTGAACGATTTTACACCACATTGGAAACATCGACATAAGTACAAATAATGCTTGCGTTTAGCGGGACACAAACCATAACGACGCGACACATGGTTCGCTATGGACACTCAAGTCCGAAATCGCAATCATGCCGCTCACGTGCACCGCTTGCACTCGGAGGAGTGACTATGAAAAAGATCTATGGCAAACCCGTAACTCTCGGGCTCTTAAGCATGTTGATGGTAAGTGTCTTGTTCGGATCCGCAGCCGCACGGGCCGACGTCGTTTCGGACTGGAACACAATTGCCGTCAATACCGCAGTCGCCAACCACCAGAACCCATTTGCCCAAGCGCGATACGCAGCCATCGTACAGGTTGCCGTATTCGAAGCCGTCAACGCCATCACGGGCGAGTACCAACCATATCTTGGGACCGTAACAGCGCCGCCGGGGGCTTCAGCCGAAGCGGCAGCCATAGAGGCCGCGTATCAGGTGCTTAGCACCTACTTTCCAGCCAGCCAGCCGACGCTTTATGCCGATTGGACAAGCTCCATGCAGTCGATACCAGACGGCTCAGCCAAGACCGATGGCATCGCAACGGGGGACGCCGCAGCTGCCGCCCTGATCGCTCTACGAGCTAACGACGGCTCGGCACCTCCGCAATTCTACAAACCGGGTCCACCTGTTCCAGGGGCATGGCAGGCAACTCCGAGTTGTTCCCCCGCGGGCGGAATCGCCTTTCAATGGCAGAACGTAACTCCGTTCGGCATCCCTAGTGCTAGCGACTTTCTCCTCGGTCCGCCGCCGGCGCTCACGAGCAGGAGATACACGAAAGCCTACAATGAGGTGATGGCGGTCGGGAGCGTCGACAGCACAGAGCGACCGCAAGATCGTTCGAATGTCGCTCTCTTCTATGCGGCTTCCTCGCCAACCCAGGTGTTTAATCAGGCGGCGGAGCAGGTCGCTTTGGAGCATGGCCATTCGCTGTCGCGAAAGGCGCGGGATCTCGCCCTGATCAACATGGCGATGAATGACAGCTTAGTGGCGACATTCCTCAACAAATACCACTACAACTTTTGGCGTCCCGAAACGGCAATCCATGCAGGCAGCACAGATGGCAACCCGAAAACCGATCCCGACCCTAACTTCGTCCCTTTTATCGTGACTCCGTGTTTTCCGAGCTATCCCTCAGCCCACGGCAGTGCAGGCAACGCGGCAGCCGCGGTGATGAGACGTCTCTACGGCGAAGCCGGACATTCGATCACGTTGACGAATCCTGCAGTGCCCAACATCGTCTTGCAATACACGTCTTTTAAGCAGATTACTGACGATATCTCCGACGCACGCGTTTACGGCGGGATACATTTTCGAACCGACCAAGAGGCGGGCGCGGACCTGGGTCGGCCTCTCGGCACCGCCGTTTATAAGAACAACTTGCGTCCCGTGCACGATGACGACTAATTCTTCAGCGCGAAAAAGGGCTCCCATTTGTGTTATTCGGCGTTTAACTACCCGGTCGAATGGCACAAGTGGGAGATAACGCTCTTCTCAAACGGTTTTCTGCTCCGATCCCAAAGGCTTTCGCATTTCTTAGTAGATGACGGGCTACTCGGAAACAATAGCTCCTTAGGTTAGCTTACGGAGGCTTCGCCACGCCCGTCACCACACAAATCTGGCCGGCTCCGACAGCGCCAACGAACCAGATGCTAGAATTGTGCAGACCCGTTTCCTGCTGATCCATTTGTCATCGTCCCCATGCGCGTAAAGAAAAGCAGATCCGCGACTTCGGAGGCGACTGCCCCGGCCCCCACCAAGGTGGGCTTTGTGAGCCTCGGCTGCCCCAAGAACCTTGTCGATAGCGAGGTGATGATGGGGATGCTGAAGCAGTCTGGCGCCTCGCTGACTCCCGACGCCGCGGACGCCGACGTCATTGTGGTCAATACCTGTTCCTTCATCGGCAGCGCGCAACAGGAATCCATCGATACGATTCTCGAAATGGCTCGCCACAAAGCAGGCGGCAAGGCAAAGCGGCTGGTGGTTGCCGGTTGTCTGGTCGAGCGTTTTCGCGAGGAGATACGAAAAAATATCCCCGAAGTGGATGCGGTCGTCGGCACCGGCGAATTGGAGAAGATCCTGGCCGCCGCAGGAGTGGCGGAGACACCTCGCACGCCGAGTCCGTTCAACATTCTTACGTCGAACGTGCTCCCTTCGAACCCCATCACCTCGCGGCCCGAGGGTGATCATCGGCGCGGACAGGGACGCTTCGCGCGCGATTCCTGGGACGGCGCCGTTGCCGACCTGCCCAACTATCTCTACGACGACCACACGCCGCGCGTGCTGACCACGCCTCGATCTTCCGCCTATATCAAAATCGCCGAAGGCTGCGATCATCCCTGTAGCTTTTGCATCATTCCCCAGCTTCGGGGACAGTTCCGCTCGCGGCGATTCGAATCGGTGATCGCCGAAGCCGAGCGACTAGCCGAATCCGGCGTGCGCGAAATCACGCTTATCGGACAGGACACCACCTGCTACGGCGAGGACCTTGGACTGAACGATGGCCTGGCCCAGCTGCTGGAAAAACTCTCGGCGGTCGATGGTTTGCGCTGGATTCGCTTCCTCTACGCGTATCCCAACAAAATCACGGGCCGGCTGCTGGAGACCATCGCCGCTCACGACAAGATCTGTTCGTACATCGATGTGCCCCTGCAGCACGCATCGGCAACGGTTCTGAAGCGCATGAAGCGCGGAGGCGGCGCCGACTTGTTCCTGCGCTCGATCGAGAAAATGCGCCGGGGCATCCCCGGCGTTGCCTTGCGGACTTCGTTCATCGTCGGCTTCCCAGGCGAAACGGAAAAGGAATTCGAGGAACTTTGCGGCTTCGTGAAAGAAGCGGCATTCGATTGGATGGGCGCCTTCGGCTACTCGGACCAGGAAGGCGCGGGCGCTTTTGACCATGACAAGAAGCTATCCGCGCGCGAGATCGAGCGCCGGCGCAACTCGCTGATGTCGATCCAGAAGAAGATCAGCCGCGCGAAAAAGAAATCGCTGATCGGGCGCGAATTCGATCTGCTGCTGGAGGGCGCTTCGAGCGAGTCCGACCTGCTGCTCGAAGGCCGCACGGCGATGCACGCGCCTGAGATCGACGGTAAAGTGTTCGTGAACGATTATCCTGAGGGAAACGATCCGCAAGAGGGAGAGTTTTATCGTTGCCGCATCACCGCGGCGCACGACTATGATTTAGTAGCGGAAATAATTTAAAGTCAAAAGTCAGAAGTCAGATTGAAGAAGTGAAAAATGCCTGCCCAACCTGGTTTTCACTTCTTCAATCCGACTTCTAACTTCTAACTTATTCAATCGCCTATGGGGTCCAGGCACTCCATCAAACTCCGCTGCCCGATCTGCAAGAAGCCGGCCAAGGCTGGCGACGCGGACTTCCCTTTTTGCAGCGAGCGTTGCCGCCTGATCGATCTCGGCAAGTGGGCAACGGGCGCGTATGTTATTTCGTCGCCGATTGACGATGCCGACGAGGCGATACGGCAAGATACTCTCGACGACGAGGACGTGAAATGACAAGTCGTCCGTCCGAGGTCAAGGCCGGCCCCGCCGCTCCGCTGTGGGCTACGCTGGTCGCAACCTTCTTCGGGGCGGGACGCCTCAAACCCGGTCCTGGCACCTGGGGATCGTTAGCAACGGTGATGCTGTGGGCGTTGGCCAGTTCCCGTATCCCGGTTGCGGACCGCGTCTGGGCGACGATCATCGCAGCGGCGGCTGTGACCCTCATCGGAATTCCCGCTGCCACGCTGGTCGCCCGCGCCTCTGGTTTGAAAGACCCGCAATTCGTCGTCATCGATGAAGTCGCGGGGCAACTGGTTACGCTCATTGCGGTTCCGCTCGGTTGGAAAACGTTTCTCGCGGGCCTTATACTCTTCCGTGTCTTCGATATTTGGAAGCCGTTTCCCATTCGGCAACTGGAGCGGCTGCCCGAGGGCACCGGCATCGTAGTGGATGACCTGGGAGCGGGGCTTTACGCGCTCGTAATCATGCATCTTCTGTTGCACTTTGGACTTCTAACCAAGTAACGTTTGAATCAAGCAACCGGGCTCCCGCCGGAACAAACTCATGAGCATCTCCGACCGCCTGCTGGGAAAGAAGAACGTCAACGGCAAGCCGCACATCGAAGCGGTGGCGCCGAGTTTCGCTTTGCCGGGAGGCGAGGTTCGCATCATGGGAAAGAGCCTGCGTCCGCCCGAGTTGCGCCGCCCCAGCGTGCGCTTCGGCGAGATCGAGGGCTCAGTGCTCATTAGCTCCGACGATTTCCTGGTGGCTCGCGTGCCCGAGGGCGCGGCGTCCGGGCCGGTGGTCGTGAATACGAACGGCGCCGGCAACGTCAGTAACTCCCATCCCATTAAGGTTGCGGTCCCCGTCGCCGACAACCTTCATCCCGTGACCAATCCCGCGCTCGACCGCGAAGGCAATCTCTTTGTGACGTTCTCGGGATCGCGCGGGCAAAAAACTCCGGTGTCCATTTTCAAGATTGACACCAACTACGTCGTGACGCCGTTTCTCAGCGACCTGATGAACGCCACCTCGATTGCCTTCGACCGCGAAGGCCAGATGTACGTTTCATCGCGGCACGACGAGGCGGTGTACAAGGTGGCGCCGAACGGCACCATGTCGACCTACGCTGAAGGCATGGGAGTCGCGACCGGAATCGCTTTCGATGCGGCGGAGAATCTTTACGTCGGCGACCGCAGCGGAACCATTTTCAAGATCGCTCGCGACCGGCAGATTTTTGTCTTCGCGACGCTGGAGCCGAGCGTTTCCGCCTATCACATCGCCTTCGGCCCGCACGGCGATATGTTCGTCACGGCTCCGAGCACTTCGAGTTTCGACTGCGTGTATAAAGTCGATCCCCACGGGACCGTGTCCGTGTTCTACCGCGGGCTGGGACGTCCGCAAGGCCTGGCTCTCGATGTCGAGGGAAATGTTTATGTCGCCGCCTCGCTTGCCGGAAAACGCGGCATCGTGAAGATCACTCCGCAAGGCAAGGCCAACCTGGAAGTATCCGGCCAGGGCTTGGTCGGATTGGCCTTCGCCCCGGGCAAGTCCGCCATTCTGGCCACGCACAGCGCCGTCCACCACATTTCCTGGAATATTCAGGGGCTGCCGCTGCCGCCGGAGTGAGCATTTGGTCGCCTGGGCTGATTTTGCGGGTCGGCTTTTAGGGCCAGTCCTGCGCTCCGTGATAGATACGCAAGATCTCCAGATTTTGATCTTGGATTCGATAAACAACAATGTAAGGAAGGCCGGCCACGACCAGCTCTCGCGTGCCCTCAATCCGCCCCTTGCGGCCACGACGAGGGAAGCTTCCCAGGCTGTCACAACCGTCGTAGAGAGTCACTGCAACCTTGGCGGCAGCGTCGGGGTTGTCCTGCTGAATGCGGAGAACGATATTGTAGAGATCGTGCGCGGCGGGTGTGGTCCAGCGCACACGCATTATGGCCGCAATATCTGCTTAATCTTGGCCCCGACTTCGTCATGCTCCACAAACTCCCCGCGCTCGGCGGCCGCCAAGCCGAGATTCACGGCCTCGATAAAGCGGGTGTCGTCCTCGAGGTAGCGACTAAGGACCTGCTGCGCCAGTTCATCGGTTTTCAGCCCTCGCTGGGCCGCGATTCGGGCGAGTTGGGCTTCCTTTTCGGGCTGAAGACGTACTTCCATGGTCAAAGTCTAGGAAGGTTTGCGAGGGCTGTCAACCGCCGCCGCAATCTTTTCTCGCAATCTTTCCGATGGTTCTGGGGCGTCCACCGAGAGGGCTTAGTGGCTATCGGCCGCGGAAGCGGACACATAGGGAAACGGGAACAACTTTTCTTCCTGCTCGCGCAGTTCCTGGATCCAGTGCTGAATTGCCTGTTCGGTAAGGGGAGGCAAGGGGTAGAACTCAAATCCAGTGCGCGCGTCGCTGGTGTGCCGGACCGTCGCCAGCAACTCGACTGGAGCGTCTGGCGGAGCGCCTGGTAATGACAACCCGATCACCACCATTTCGCCTACGCGAGGGGTGCCGCACACCAGAGCCGCCATTCCTCGCACACTGACGTCGAGGGTCATGCCGCGAGTAACAAACGGTCCGAAGCGTGCGAAGCGCTGCAGCGTGACAGGAATGCTGACAACATAGCGCGGGTCCCGGCGGCGGACGTGGTACTCCCGGGAAGGGACCACGCTCCCCAGGCTGTCAAGATGCATATGGCTCTCCTTATCAAACAGGCATCAGGTCTTAGGTATCAGCGCTCAGATGTCAGGGAACTGCATTTCGCCTCGTGTTCGGGACGCATGGCGGCTTTTCCTAAGACCTAAGACCTGACACCTGAGACCTGACTCCCGAGCGCTATGCGGGGAATCCTCCGCCCCAGGCCGATCCCGTCTGCAGGCAGGCGCGGACCACGCCCAGCAACTCCTCGTTGTCGGCCGGCTTCTGGAAGAAGGCAACGGCGCCCGATTCGAGGGTGCGTTTTTCATTGCCCTCCGGATCGCGGGCCGTCAGCACGATCACCGGGATGAGCGCAAGCGCCGGATACTGTTGCAGGTTTTTCAGCACCGCAAATCCGTCGCCCGCAGGCAAGCCTAGATCGAGGATGATGAGCTGCGGCTTTTCTTTCTGCGCCATGGCGATGGCCGAATAACCGTCGCAGACATTCACCGTATCGAAATCATTGGCCCGCAGACGCAAACTCAGGGCGCGTCTAAGATCGGGATCGTCATCCACCACCATAATTTTTGCTCGATTCCTGGGCGGTGGCGCCGGGTTGTAATTTTCAGTTCGCATTCTCCTGCTCCTCCTTTTGGTTGAAGTGATGTCCACTCCCTCTGTCCGTTAAGAATGTTCGCTAGAAAGATCCTGCTGAATGATTCCGGTCACGTAATCGGCGACGCCCCAGACCTGTTGTTCCAGGGTCCTCGGGTCGGCGTCGGGTGGGGCAGGAATCGGCTCGGCGGTCACCCGCAACGTGCCGCTCGACTGCAACGGAGCGAGAGCGCCCACTTGGCCTCGGATGCGGTCCATCATGATGCCGACCCTCTCCATGTCGGTGGAGGCGACCACGAAAAATGTTTCGACTGGACCGCTGCCCGCCATCGGGGGAAGAACCAGATCCTTGTCCACGTAGACACACCGGCGCAACAGTTCCAGGCAGCGGGCGCAGGTTTCTTTCCAGCTTCCGCGCAGCGAGTTGGAGAGCGGAGTCAGTTCCACGCGCACCAGCACCAGAGCCTCCCGCAAATTTCCCTGGTGTGCGATCACCGGAAACAGCAGTTTTGCCAGGGAATAGAGTGGCAAAGTGAATGAGAAGGTGCTGCCGCTTCCCTCGTCGCTTGCGACCCACATCCTGCCGCCGTGAAGCGTGACAATTTCTTTCGCAATGTAGAGTCCCAGGCCGAGGCCGGTCCGGTTGCCGTCCACCCGGCAGGGGTCCTGGTAGAGACGTTCAAACACCCGCGGCAGCGACTCTTGCGGGATGCCCCGGCCGCTGTCCGATACCGATAGATAGACGGAAGCTGGGTCGGTTTCCACCATCGCGGCTTTCACGACCACCGATCCCTCCGGGGGAGTGAACTTGATTCCGTTGTCGATCAGGTTGATCAGGACCTCGAGCGCGCGATAGGGGTCGGCATGCACGAGGGGGATGCTTCGATCCACCCCCGCTTCGAGGCCGATGCGTTTTTCGGCGGCAGTAGGCCGCATCATGGCCACCGCCTGCTGAATCAGTTCGCCGATATCGATGCATCGCGGTTCGATGCGCAGCTTGCCGCTATCGACGCGGGTGGCTTCGAGCAGATCGCGAATCATGGCGTGCAACTGATTCACACTCTTGAGAACGGTTTTCAGGTGGTCCGTTTGATCCGGCGAAATGGGACCGGCTAACCCGTCCAGCAGCAGCGTGACGTACTGGTGAATGCAGGTTAGCGGGGTGCGCAGTTCGTGCGAAACGTGAGACAGAAACTGGTTCTTGAATTCAAGCTGCTGCTGGCGGGCGATTTCGAGCGAGCGCAGCAATCCCTGGCGTTCCACCGCGTAGCGGAGGGCGTGCTCCAGTTGTTTACTGGTGACGTCGCCTTTGACCAGGTAGTCCTGAACGCCTTGGTGGACGGCTTTCATCGCCAGCACCGGATCGTCTTGACCCGAAAGGATCACCACCGGCACATCGGGCGCCTTCTGCCGGATGCGGCGAAAGGTTTCGGCGCCGTGGCTGTCGGGCAGATTTAGGTCGAGCAGCACCAGCGCCGGTGTATCCACGTCCAGACAGGCGAGGGCATCGGAGAGCCGGGGGACGCAGTTCACCTGCACCTCGGACTTGCCTTCCACCAGGCGCAGACGCACCAGGTCGGCGTCTCCGGGATTGTCTTCAATCAGCAAAACATGGGCAGGCTTGTTTTCCGTCATGGTTCATTGTTCCTTTCGCTATTCCTCTCGCGGCAGGCTGGCGGAGCCCAACCAGAATTCTTCAATCGATTGCACCGCGGAAAAATAGTCATTCAGATTTCCCGGCTTGCTGACATAGCAGTTGGCGCCCAGGTCGTAGCTGCGTGCGATATCCAACTGCGAGCGCGAGGTACTAAACACCACCACCGGGATGGAGCGCAGATGCGTATCGGCTTTGGCCTCCGCCAGCACCGCTCGGCCGTCTTTTTTGGGCAGATTCAGATCCAGGATCACCAAGTCCGGACGAACCGTATTCGCATACGGGCCGGCGCGTCGCAGAAAGGCCATCGCCTGCTCGCCGTCCGCTACATTGTTGATGCAGCTTTGATGCCTGCCACCCGCCAACGCCTCTCGCGCCAACACGACGTCGGCGGGGTTGTCGTCCACGAGAAGGACCTGAGGCAATGGTTTCATCGCTCGGGCTCCCCCCTTCTCGTTCTCATGGTGGCGACCGGCAGGCAAAGTGATCCGGAAAGCAAAACCGCAACCATCTTCAACCTCACCCTTCGACCAAAATGTTCGGCAAACAGCCAACGGAGTGCCCGGCCGACGCCGGCGCACCACACACATCCCGCCTGGAGATTGCTATCGGCACTGCCTTAATGAGCTTGAACTCGAAAGACAACACCACTCTCGCAAGATTACAGCTGGGAAGTTCTATCGGGCCACGACCGAATGGACGTACCTGATACGGTGCGGGAGTGCTGCCGAGCTTCGCTCGGCTTGGACGGGCGAGGGCGCCCGTCCCCACACGAACTGCATGAGGTGGCTACTTTTTGTAGACGGTGGGCTGCGGGCCTTGCTCGAGTTCCTGGCGGTCCCAGATCATGCCTTCGCGGGTGAAGCTGGCGAGTTCGAAATCCTGGGTGAGTTCGAGCGCGTCGGTGGGGCAAGCATCTTCGCACAGGCCGCAGAACATGCAGCGGCTCAGGTCGTAGGTAAAGTTCGTGAGCTCTTTGCGGCGGGTCTTTTCATTGCGCTCGCTGGTGACCACGATCAAGTGTTCGGGACAAGCCAGCGCGCACAGATCGCAGGAAATACAGAGAGTCTCGCCCGTGTCGGGATTCACGTTGAGCCGCGGCGCGCCACGGTAGCGCTCGGCGACCTCCGGCCGTTCCAGCGGATACTGCTCGGTATAGATTTCTTTCGGATCCTGATAGCGGAAGGTCACGCCCAGCCCCTCGATCAGGTCCAGCAAAAACACTTTCCGGAAGATCTCGGTGATTCCCATATCCTGCTTAGGATAACACTGACGGGAAACAGTCTGGTGTGAGATGAATCACACCACTATGCTTCTCCGTCGGACTAAGAAATGTCGTTTGGAATGACGGCTGCAAACCGCGCCTCTGCCGGGACGTCGGCTTGGGCGGTGGTCAAAGAGATTTTGTCCTTTTGCAGCCTCCAGCGCTGGTGCAACCAGGCCGGGATCGCAAGACTCAGCGCCGCGGTTACGACTAGAAGCGCTCTCCACACGGGCGGCAGCGAGGCCCACGAGCCTCTGCAGCTGAACGCAGTGTAGGTCACGAGAGTTGACCAGGCAAACACCTGGAGAGAATGTTGGCCGAGATAACGCAGGAATCGAAATGCCGACAGCCCATGCAGTTTCTTGTCAATCGAACGCGGCGCGTACCACACGATGTAGGCAAAAGCCGCGAAGTTGATCAGGCGCAAGGGGTGGTTGATCGACCTCCACGCCCCGAGCGCGGTTGGAATGTCGACTCGCATGAGATTGCCGGCAAACAAAAGCCTGTGGCGGACGAGGAATAGCATCGCCGCCAGAACGAGGCTGAAGACAAGCAGGAGTCGAGAAGCTGGGATCGGTGAACCTCGTCCCGCAGCCTTCCGATGGCCAAAGAAGGCTCCAGCAACGAACAAGAGTTGCCATGCCAGGATGTTGAAAAATCCAAGTTGCAGCCACGGCGGGTTGTGCGCCGGAGTTCCAATCCCCCATTGCGCCGCCAGCCACAATGCCATGCTCGCCGCCCCGATCGGCAGGGCACGACCCCTCGCCATCTGCTCTAACAGCAACGGGGTCAGTAGCAGGAACACGGCGTACATGGGGAGGATGCCGAACAGCGGGGGCTGAGAGATCAGCAACGCGCCATGCCACCACCCGGTCCACAAACCGGGCAACCGGCTGGCGATTTGCAGGCCGCCCCACAGCCCACCCAGCAGTGCAAAAGTGTAAAGCAAAACATGGGTCAAATAGATGTCGCGTGCCCGATGCCAGGCGCGACGGCGCAGATTGGCTTCGCCCTGCTTGGCCAAAATTCGTCCGTACACTGCGCCGCTCACCAACCCCGAAACAAACACAAAGCCCTCGGCGGCTGAGACAAAACCGAAACTCTGAAAGGTGAAACGAAGCAGCGGATGGTTGGGCAGGTGGTCGACCGTCATCAGCACCAAGAATATGCCGCGCAGGGTGTCGATCCGGGGGTCGCGCACCGCGCATGACCATGCGTCCACGACCGCTGATTTTGTCGGCTCCATCACTGCGATCGACTTCTTCTGGAAAAATGGGACCAGCGCTGCACGGTCCGTGGCGGGGGATGCCAAACCCTCAGGCGGTGCACGTGGCATGCCATTTTGAAACTGCAGCCTCGCTTCAATATTTACTGCTAACTATATGACGTACAGCGACTTCCACGACCACGTGTCGCTTGCTGCACTTTCCCTCCACCGGCCACGCACCAACATCTAGCGCAATCGATGAGAACGTAGCTTCCCAACTTGTTGGCGGAAGTTCGTCCGGGCAGTCGTGCCCCGGTAGAATGGAATCTGTCAGTCTCAGCCCTCCTCTCCTCATAAACGGAGAACTGGGGAACTGAACTGAGCACAGTTTCTGGCAACTAGCCACGGGCTACCGACCACTGACCACTGTATCCGACGAACTCCGCTCCGACGAACTGTGGATGGAAGAAGCCCTGCGTTCGGCCCAGCGCGCCCTGGAGGCGGGCGAAGTGCCTGTGGGAGCGGTAGTGGTGTGCCAGGGCCGCGTCGCGGGACGCGGTTGGAATCGCAATCTTACCGACTGCGATCCGACGGCTCACGCCGAAATCGTAGCGTTGCGCGAGGCGGGACGCACTCTCGGGAATCACCGCCTCGGCGACTGCGAACTGTTTGCCACGATTGAGCCCTGCGCCATGTGCGCGGGAGCGGCTGTCCATGCCCGCCTCCGCCGCCTGGTGTACGGCGCCGACGATCCGAAGGCGGGCGCCATCCATTCGGTTCTGCAGGTAGTGAATCACCCCGCTCTGAATCATCGGATGGAGGTGCGGGGCGGGATACTGGCGGGCCGTTCGGCGGAGATATTGCAGGAGTTCTTTCGGAACCGTCGTTAGGCAGCCGGGGTTGAACTCTCAGCACCCAGAACCAGCGCCTAAGCAGGCTGCAGAAAACCTTGATGTTGGACGTGACTTTGGGTGGCGCAGCGCTTCAGCGCTGCGATAACTGCATTGTTTTGAATGCGGCTTTAGCCGCTGAGGGCGCGGCGCTTGCTCAGAAACGACTTTTCCCACAGCCTGTAAAGAACCAGTTTTCGCCGGAACGACCGTTTCAAAACGACCCAATTAAAATATTTTCCG
>JBAVVP010000491.1:0-2662 GCA_049697355.1 Terriglobales bacterium | reverse complement strand
GCATAAGGTCATCCCGCAAGCTACGGTTTTTGGTATTCTGACGACTGGAAAACGGTCGAGTGTGATTCCGCGACTGCCTCGGCAAATTTGTACAACGAAAAGAGTTCGAAGCCGCATCTGAACCAGCAGCGGCCGGAAAAAAGGCGACTTGACCGACCCGAAGAAAGGCATCACCGAACGAGAGGCGATTGAGCAGGCGCAGCAGGGCCACGAAGCAGCCTTCGAAGTCTTGTACAACCTGCATAAACGCCGCGTGTACTCGCTATGTTTGCGCATGGTCTCCAATCCCGCGCAGGCCGAAGATCTCGCCCAGGAAGCATTTCTTCAGCTCTTCCGCAAGATCGGAACCTTTCGCGGCGAGTCCGCTTTCTCCACCTGGCTGCATCGCATGACGGTCAACGTCGTCCTGATGCAACTGCGCAAGAAGGGCTTGCCGGTGGTGTCGCTCGAAGAGACTCTGGAAGCCGACAACGAAGCTCCCAGAAAAGAATTCGGTACGAAGGATGTGAGGCTGACCGGATCGGTGGATCGACTGCAACTGCAGCGCGCCATCGACCGCCTGCCGCCGGGCTACAAGACGGTTTTTGTGTTGCATGACGTGGAAGGGTTCGAGCATAACGAAATTGCCCAAATGGTGGGCTGCTCGATTGGCAACAGCAAGTCGCAGCTTCACAAGGCACGCTTGAAGCTGCGGGATTATCTGAAGTTCATGAGAGCCGAAAAGGCCAAGACTGGGTAACCGAAGTTGTAACTGGGGAGAGAGTTGGCTATGACGTGTTCCGATGTAGAGCGAATTCTGCCGGAGCTCCTCGACGGAGCTCCGCAAGGTGCGAATGGAGAGACGCGGCTTGGGGCGTCTGATCTCGATGCGCACCTGAAATTCTGCCCGGCGTGTTCCGATCTGCTTTCCGACCTGAAGCTGATCGCGAGCGAGGCCCGGCATCTGGCAGCCACCGAAGATCCGCCGCCGAGGGTGTGGGTGCGAATTGCCGCTCAACTTCGCGCCGAAGGCCTGATCCGGGAGCCGGCCCCAATGCGCCCCATCATCGTCCCAACTTCCCCTGGGCGGCGATGGACGTCGGTCGCGTGGTGGCTGGCTCCCGTCGCCGCTGTTCTGCTGGCGGCAGGTTCGTATGTCGTGAGCCATAAGCCTGCCCCGCGAGTAGCCAAGCAGCAAGCTCCGGAAACTGCCCCGGCGGTTCAGACTCCAGCAACCTCCCCTGCTCCAGTCGTGACCGCCACAAGCTCGCCCTCCGGACATGCCCCGGCTCGTGAGCAACTGGCGCAGAAGTCGGCCCCGCCAGCGCGCTTGGCGGCACCTGCGGTAGAATCCGAGCCGAGCGCGCCTGACTCGAGCACGGAAGATCAACAGTTTCTAAGCGCGGTGTCCACGCTCGCCCCTTCGATGAGGGCCTCGTATGAAAATCAGTTGCAGGCGGTGAATGCCGACATACGGGAAACTCAGGCGTACGTGAATCAAAATCCGGGCGATGTGGACGCACGCCAGCATTTGATGGATGCGTATCAACAAAAAGCGCTTTTATACCAGATCGCGTTGGATCGTATTCAGTAGTGGAAAGGCGGACCGGCGTTCCCGGCCGCAGGGACATTTTTATGGCGAGTCTTCAGCAGGCAAGTCTTAGGCAAGCGAACATTTCGAACACCACGGTCGTGACTCTGGTTCTGGTAACCTGTCTGGCGTCGGCGGCCCTCGCCGAAACGAAGAAGGAATACCGTTTCACCGTCGGCCCCAAGGCCAGCATTTCCGTCGACACTCAATATGGGGCGATTTCCGTGAAGCCTGGCAGCGCCAGTCAGGTCGTCGTGACGGCGACGCTCAAGTCGGACAAGGTGGAAGTCGACCGCCAGCAAAATGGCAACCGGATCGATATCGCCTCCCACCTTTTGCAGGGCGCGGACCCCAAGACCGGCCAGGTTGACTACGAACTGCTGATTCCGCCCGACGCCACCCTCAACCTCCGTTCTTCAACCGGTCCCTTGTCGGCGGAGCGCTTGCAGGGCGACCTGACCCTGGAGGGCGCCGATGCCGTGGTCAATATTCGCAGCGTAAGCAACGGTCATGTGCATGTGCGGACCATGGGCGGGCCGGTCACGCTGAGCGATGTTCGCAACGGCCACGTTGAGATCGAGTCCATCAGTGGCGACGTCCATTTGAAGTCGGTCACCGGGCCGCTGGTCCAGGCGAATTCCGGCAGTGGAAAGATCTTCTACGACGGTGACTTCGGCTCCGCCGGCGACTATAAGTTCACCACCCACACCGGGGATATCGAAGCTCTGGCTCCGGCTGACGTCTCAGCCGATTTCAGCGCCCACTCGGTCTTGGGAAAGGTCCAAAACGACTTCCCTCTCCAACCTAAGCCGCACTCCCGCTTTTCTTTTGAAGCAGGACGTTCCTTCTTTGGCACGGTGGGCAAGGCCGCATCGAAGGTAGTGCTGCGTTCTTTCAGTGGTAGAATCCGCCTCAAGCAACGGTGAACCAGGAAGAATCAGGTCTTAGGTCTTAGGTCTCAGGCCTTATGCCTTAGCTCTCAGGTTTTAGGAAGGTCTTGGTTTTCCTAAGACCTAAGACCTTAGACCTAAGACCTTGCTTGATGGAGCCCCATGCCCGTGCGCGCGGTCTTTCTCGTCGGATTCATGGCTT
>JBAVVP010000490.1:0-10420 GCA_049697355.1 Terriglobales bacterium | reverse complement strand
ACGTGATTTCGGGTGGCGCAGCGGTTTACCGCTGCGGTAAGTCCATTGCTTTGAATCCGGCTTTAGCCGCTGAGGGAACGCTTGCCTATCAGAATCCGGGCGGCCTCTGAATCTGGCCGGAAGCGGGACTGAGAAAACCGCGATCCAAAGCGGCTTCCAGGGCCATGCGCAGCCGGTTGTGGTCATCGTCGCCGAGGGCAATGAAGCGGAAAGGCTGAAAACACGCGCTCTGAAACTTGCGCGCCGGGTTGAGCATCTCGGCCATGCCGTGGATGGCGCCCGATTGGGTGTGGAATGCGATTTCGACGAAGTCTCCGGCGGCGAGTTCATGCTGCAACTGCAGCAATCCGCCGGTCACGGAGATGGATTGGAGTTTCGCGCTTGCCCGCTGGCCGCCGTCGGCCATCACTGCGGCCGCAACCGATCCATGGAGTTGTACACGGGGAGAACGCTGGTTGACATTGGATTGGGGGAAATGGGACATAGGCGGATCAAACTATGCCACGCTCCGGCCTGTTGAGCGAGATTACGAAAGCACCTGTACATGGGCCCGGGCTTCCAGTATCGGACGCATTTGGTGCTGGCCGATCGCGAGGTTTGCGATAATACCGGTAGTAACTTTTCGGGATTGAGCCCCAAGAGTACCTTGGTGCAGTAGGGCGTTGATACGGCAAAGTTTGCGCGATACGAGGTGGTGGGAGATATGGGTATGGCTAAAGGCGCAGGATTTCGTTGTGCGGTGGTGGCGGTTTGCTTGCTGGGGGCGCTGCTGACCGGGTGCTCGCGGGATCCCAACGTCCGCAAGCAGAAACTCATGGAGAGTGGGCAGCGCTACTTCGACAAAGGCCAGTACCGGGAAGCGGCGATTCAGTTCCAGAACGCCATTCAGGTGGATTCGCGTTTCGCCGACGCCCACTACAAGCTGGCGCTGACCGCGATGAAGCTGCAGCAGTGGCCGACCGCCTTCCAGGAACTGACGACCACCGTCCAACTGCAGCCGGACCAATATGCCGCGCACCTGGATATTGCCAACCTGCTGATCCTGAGCCGCCAGTTCAGTGACGCGAAAGAGCATCTGGACGTGCTCACGCAAAAACAACCCAACAACCCCGAGGTCTACGTGACACGGGCGAACTACTACGCCGGCATGAATAACATCACGGCTGCGCTGGCCGACATGCAGAAGGCGTTGCAACTGGATCCCACGCGCTCCGATTCTTATCTGAGCCTGGGCATGCTGCAAATGCACGGGCAACAGTGGGAGGCCGCGGAGACGAGTTTCAAGAAGGCGGCCGAACTGAATCCCAAGTCGACGAATGCGCTGGTCTCGCTGGGGAACTTCTACCAGACGCGCGGGCGCTTTCCCGAGGCAGAGCAGTGGTTCCGGCGAGCGATCGACTCGGCCAAGGACGATTCCGGCCCCAGGCGTTCCCTGGCCGCACTGTACTTGGCTGAGAACAAACCGGGGCAAGCTGAGGAATTCCTGCGTCAGGCAAAGAAGGATTTTCCCAATGATCCCGACGGCTATCGCATGCTCGGTGATTTCTATTCTTCCACTAACCAAATCGACAAAGCGACTGACGAGTTTGCCACGCTGTATCGGGACCATCCCAAGGACTTGTTGGTGAAGAAGAGTTATATTCAGCTGCTCATCACGAAGAACCGGTTCGACGATGCCCGCAAGTTGAATGACGAAATCGTGAAGGCGAAGCCGGATGACTCAGACGCCCAGATTTTCAAAGGCAGTCTCGAGAATCTCAGCGGCAAGACCAACGACGCCGTCAATACTCTGCAAGCGGTGTTGAAGAGCGAACCGGATAATGCAGTGGCGCATTTCCAGCTGGGCCTGGCTCTGAACCAACTGGGCAGCAGCAACCGGGCGGAAGGCGAGTGGCGCAATGCGGTTCGACTGCGCCCAGACATGGCGGAAGCGCACCGGGCGTTGGCGGGTGCGGCCATCCAGCGGAACGATGCCGCGGGGTTGGCGCAGGAAGCGGACCAGATCATCGCCTTGCAGCCCGCTTCTCCCGACGGATACCTGCTGCGGGCCGTGGCCGACATCGATCGCAAGCAGTTCGCAACCGCGGATGAAAATCTTAAGCGGTGTCTGGAAAAAGCGCCCAATAATCCCGCCGCCTATGTGCAGTTGGGCAACCTGCGGATGGCCCAGAAACAGCTGCCCGAAGCCCAAAAAGCCTATCAGCAGGCGCTCGACCAGGATCCGAATTCCACCGATGCTTTGGGCGGCGTGCTCAACGTGGACCAGCAGCAGAAACAGCCCGACAAGGCCCTGGCGACCGCCAAGGCACAGTCGGATAAGTATCCCAAGAACGCCGGTTTCCACGTTATGGTGGGCGCGCTTCTGGAACAAAGAAAAGATTTAGCCGGGGCAGAAGCGGAGTTCAAACAAGCCAGCGACTTGGATAAGAATAACAGCGCGGCATGGGTCAAACTCGGCACGGTGCAGAGCGCGCGCGGCAACGCCGATCAGGCGCTCGAAACTTATCTGAATGGTTCCAAGAACAATCCCAGGGAGATCGCTTTCAACCTGCTGGCCGGCGGCATCTATGAGAGCCGGCAGGATTGGGAGCACGCCAAACAGCAGTACCAGAAGGTGCTGGAGGTACAGCCGGAGAATCCGCTGGCCTCCAACAATCTGGCCTACGTGATGCTGCAGCAGGGCGGCAATGTGGACGTGGCATTCGCCATGGCGCAGACGGCGCGGCGTCAGCTTCCCGATAATCCGAGCGCCGCCGACACGCTGGGCTGGGCCTTCTACCACAAGCACGTTTACACCTCCGCCATCGGACTGTTCAAGGAAGCAGTGAAAAAAGAACCGAACAACGCGATCTTCAATTACCACCTGGGACTCGCGTACGCCAAGAGCGGTCAGCCCGCGCTGGCGCGGCAACAACTGGACCGAGTGGTGAAGATCAAGCCGAATTTCCCGGAGGTGGAGGAGTTGCGAAAGGCGGTGGCGGAGGCCAAGGGGTAGGACCGCTCATTGCGGCAGAACCACTCCGAACCGTTCGCGTAGTTCGGCGCGCCATTCCTGGTCGCCCGAGAGCAATCTCTCCTGTCGTGTACCTGCGCGTGTCTCAATCAATTTTTCGTCCGACAATGTGATGCGACCTTCGGGAGTCGCCAGCGAGCATATTCGCTGGCGCGTGAAATGCGACTCGGGTGAGGTCTGGTGGTAGTGGCACATTCCGGCAAAGTCAGAGAGTTCGCGTGGTTGGAGGTTGAACGCGTACTCTTTTTTCCATTTGCCTTCGGCCATGACCTCCATGACGAACCCGTCATCGATGCGTGTTAAGCGATAGATTCGCCCACTTTGCGCCTGCTCCAAGCCAGGCCCGAGGCGTAATGGTTCGAGGAAGCCCTCTCCAAAGCCAACATCAGCCAGCCACGGCTCATCGAGATCGACGCATAGCGTGAGGTGGTCAAATTCGGGTCCATAGCTGCCGTCTTCGCGAGCCACTCGACCGGATAATAATGTCACCCGAAACCCGAGCCTTCGCAGCAGAGCGGCGAAGGCTCCATTCAGTTCGTAGCAGAATCCGCCGCGGTGTTCGTTCACGATTTTGTGGAGGATGCGGTCTTCGTCGCAGACGATTTTGCGGCCGAGATGGATATCGAGGTTTTCGAAAGGGACGGTGAACAGGTGGGCGCGATGAAGGGAACGAAGAAGATCGATGCTGGGACGGTCGATATCGGTACGATCAGCGCCGGGCGTCAGGGACCGCTGGTAGCAAATGCGCTGTAGATAGGCTTGAACGTTCATGTCGGCAACCTGAGACGGGGCAAGCCCCCTCTCTACACCGGCAGTTCTTCCTGCGCCCATCCGCCCGCGGCTTCGAGCTTGGGCTCGCCGGCAAGATCCAGGATCAGCTTTTCCAAGACCAGCCGTTTGCCGGGAGGATTCGAGCGCAGCGCCAGATCGGCTTTCGCGACCAGGCGAATGGCGCGCGTCAGTTCGCGCTTCGATTTGTAGCGTCGCGCCTGGCGGATGATGTCGTCGGCGGCAAACGGCGGCACGCGAAAACCCTGCCATAATGCCGCCCACAGCGTGCGCTGGTCGCGCACATTGCGTTCCAGGATGACCAGCATCTGGCGAAAAGTCTTGGCCAGCATATAGAGGTGGCCGATGGCCGCGTCTTCGCCGTCGCCGGTGGAAAGCAGCGCGTCGAGGATTTCGAGGGCGCGCGCTCGGTCCTTGGAAGAAATCGCATCGGTCAACTCATACAGCGAGCGCTGTTTGGCGGCGAGCACCATGGTTTCAACATCGCCGAGCGTAATTTTTTTCTTTTCGCCGACGTAGAGAATTAGCTTCTCGAGTTCGTTTGACACCATCATCATGTCGCCGCCCAGCGCGTCGACTAACTCGCGCGCGCCGTCGGCGTCCATTTTGACTTCGCGCGTGGCACAGTACTCGCCAATCCAGCGGACGGCCTGGCCCTCCTGCACGCGCGACAGTTCGACAATGCCGCAGAAGGGGCCGAGGTCTTCGCGAATCTTCTGGTAGCGGTCCTTGTCGGTCATCTCCATGCGTCGGGCGTCGGCGGGGATACTGATGTGATCGGCGACAAACACGAGGAGCGCATCGGGATTGGGATTCTTGCAGTAGGCTGCGATGGCTCCAATTTTCTCGTCGTTCGAGCCGCGGCCGAACAGGGTTTTTACGCCGCGCACGAAGAACACCTGAAAGGGCGCCATCAGCGATGGGGTGCGGGCACGATCCAGAATTTCATTCAGCGAAGTTTCGGCGAGGTCGAACTCAAACAAGCCGAAGTCGCGCGAGTCGGGCGCGACCAGGTGCTCGAGAATGGCGTCGCGGCACCGCTTGCGAAAAAACGCTTCGTCGCCGACCAACACGTAGGCCGGCTTCAGCTTGCGCGACTCCACGTCGGAGAGAAAGCGGTCGGCCTGGCTGAAGGCGCGCATCATCAATGGCTGTCCCCTAACATCCGGTCTTCCAACATCAGTAGGCCTCCAGAATATTGGCTACCAGCGTGCGCGCGAAATCCCGCGACAAGCGATCGACGGCGGGAGAATCTTCTTCAAAAAAACTGTGGAGATCGTGCGATATTTCGTACTGATCGTGAAATAGATACGAAGGATTGTCGAAAAGCACCTTGCCCTGACGGTCGGTCAGCGTCACCTGGATGCTGACGGTGACTAAAGCGCTGGCGGCGCGCCCGGTTTGGGAGTCGTAAGCGAGCGGCGTTGCCGACGCCGATAAAACCGTCGCCTTCAGCACCGCATCCGCGTCGCCTTTCGATTCATGGATCACCCGATACTGGGTCCGGGCGTTGAACTCGCGCACTACGGCGTCGGTCAACAGTTGTTCGATGCGAAACGTCTGGCTCTGGCTGACGAAACCGGAGATCGCGATGGTGTGGATGTTCTGTGGCAGTTCGACCTTATTGCCAGTCGTGTGATAACCGCAGCCGGTCGAGGTCGACATGAATGCCAGGCCCAGTCCCAGCGCCATAGCCGTCGCCCATGGTCTCGCCGTCATTCGATGCGGCCTCATGGAATCTGGCGTCATTGAATCTGACCCCGGGGACGGGATGCGGTCATGCTCTCAGCGCATTCGACGGCAGTCAACGCGGCCACGCGCAGATTGTCGGTGGTTGCCCAGAGCCACACCCCGTTGTTCCGATTGGCATCGATGGCGATTTCGACCAGGATGTCGCCTTGGCCGGCAGCGCTCACGCTGGTCGGAGTATCTTCAGGGCGGCCGGTCACCACCACGTGCTCTCCCGCCAGGGCATCGGAAAAATCCGCGATCACGACTGGCTTCTCCACCTCCAGGTAGAGCGAGAAGGCGTGCCCGTGGAAGACTGGGGCATGGAGCAACTGCAGCGCGGGCTGGACCGCCCCTTGAGCGATTTGCCGGTAGTGCTTGCGGATCCTTCGCGACACGGTTTCCAGCGACAGGTCCGATCTCTGGCCGTAGCGCGCCGCCAGGTTGAAGGCCACCTGGATGTCGAACACATCTTTCGGCAACTCCTGGAAGGCGAGCAGATTCACCGTCTGCTCGTGCAGTTCGTCCATCGCCTTCTGGCCGTTCTCGGACGCAGGTTCAAACACGGTTGCGACCATGCGTTCGATCTTGGCAAACTTCTCGCTGCGCAAAGCGAGCAGGGCAAGGACGGTGGCGGCGGGATGGGCCGCGACCACCGGGCCCGGTTGCAACTCCGGCGGAATGGGGTGGCCGGTCTGGCGCTCAATCCAGCGTTCGATCCAGGGCGAGCGGATCGAGGCCCGCGCCTCATCTTCGAGGGCGAACGAGAGATCGACGATGGTATCGCCGAGGTCGCGCGCCACTTTCCAATTCTTGCGCGTCGAGCGCGGGTCGGAAGCGAAGAAAACAAAGTCCACCCGCTCGAACTGTTCCGAGCGGATGCTCTGAATAAAGCTCATCTCGTCGCCGGCCGCTTCCAACTGGCCGAGAGACTCGTCGTCATCGAGCAACCGGATATCGGCGGCGGGGAAATTTCGATCGTGCAAGACTTCGGCGATCTCCTTACCCTTGAGTGACGCCGCGCCCACGATCGCTACGCGATACGGCTTGGTGCCGCGGGAATCGGCCGGCGCATTGGCGGAAAGGGGCGGCTTGGAAAGGGGAGTCATGGAGTCGGCGATGCCTCCGGGTGCGGGGGAGGCGGCGGAGTCTTGCGGCGGAAGATCCACTGCAGCCGCCACAGAACGCCCGAAGCCATGTATAAAATCGCGATGGCGAAAAGCGTCGGCCGTGAAAATCGCGCGATCAATGCGATGACCACGGCAATCACCACAATCAGCCGGAAGGGACGACGCGATCGAAAGTCAATATCTTTAAAGCTGTAGAAACGCCAAGTGCTGACCATGAGATAACCGACCACCACGACCATCAGCAGCCAACTCATCGCCGTCCACCAGGAATTCACCGGCGACCCGCCGGAGTAGTGAACGATCGCCGCGATGACTCCCGCACCGGCCGGAATCGGCATGCCCACGAAATATTTCTTCCCCGGACGTCCGGGATTCGAAGGCTCCGGATTCCTGGTAATGTTGAAGCGCGCCAGACGGCTCGCGCCCGCCATCAGGAAAGCGAAGCAGGCTACCGAGCCTAGCTCAACAATTTTCTGGCGGAGCCCGGGCGTGATGACCATCGGCAACAGATGAAAGCCCCACATCCAGGCGAGCAGGGCCGGAGCCACGCCGAATGCGATCACGTCGGCTAGGGAATCGAGTTCCCTGCCGAAATCGCTGGCGGTGTTGGTCAGGCGCGCGATGCGGCCGTCCAGGCCGTCGAAGAATACGGCAAAGCCGATGGCCATAGCAGCGAAATCCAGGTGCCAGGGTTCTTCCAAGCTGCCATTCACAGTCTGCAGAATGGCGTAGAACCCGGCTGCGATATTCGCGGTCGTGAACAGCGAGGGCAGGATGTACATGCCCTTGCGCATTTTTCCTCGCGGACGATCCGATTCACGACGACGCGGCGCTAGCTCTTCCATGTTCCTGCTTTCATATCCTGTAGAGACGCGGCTTGCCGCGTCTCGGTTCGCACGATCGGCGTTTGACCTGCCGGCAGAAGCGCGAGGATCGTCGCTCCTCCCTTAACCCGATCACCGGGCTTTACTTGGATGGCGGCATCGCAATCGAACAGAACATCCACGCGCGAACCAAACTTGATGAGCCCAACCCGCTGGCCGCAAGCCACCTGGTCTCCTACTTTAAGATCAAAAACGATACGGCGCGCGATCAGGCCGGCAATCTGCTTGAAGACTACCCTACGGCCATCGCCTTCAACGGTGACGATGTTCTGTTCGTTCTCTTCCGCCGAATGCGCTCCCATGGCGTTGAGAAACTTGCCGCGCTGATAGCGCACGTCGCGGATCACGCCCGCAATCGGCGAGCGGTTCACGTGCACATCGAACACGCTAAGAAAAATGCTGATCCGGTTGCGGCGGGATTCGGGGGGCGTCGCGCCCGAAGCCACCACCGAAACATCGGTCACCTTGCCGTCTCCAGGAGAAACCAGGGCCCCGGGCACCCTGGGAATCTGGCGCTCCGGGTCACGGAAAAACCACAGAAAGAACGCTGCCAGCAACAACAGCGGGACGGCGTAAGGCCAAGCCGCCAGCCAGGCGACAATGACCGCAGCCAGCAGGCATCCCGCACCATAAAAATAGCCGTCTCGCACCATGGGAATTCAGAATGATTATAGAGCGGCGCTGCCGCCTTCTACATAACTGCAATAAAAAAAGGCGCTTAGAAGCGCCCTGTGGGATGACATGGGTCTGGTGGGACCCTGCGTTATTCTTGCGATTCCGGCCCGACTCCTCAGGCCTGTCCTCTAGGCGGACTGCCGCTGGAACTGCGATTCCAGACTCTGCATCTGGTCTTTGAGGCGCAGCTTCAGTTTCTTCAGCCGCACTTCTTCCAGTTTTTCGTCGTCGGTGAGGTATCGCTTTTGGGTGAGGGATTCCAGCCGTTGGGAATATTGCGAGTGCTCCTGAGCCAGTCGCTGGAATTGATCATGACCGGTCAGGAGTTGCTCTCTCGGAGTCAGCATCCTTGCTAGACCTCCTGCTTTTTGTTACTGCTCGGTTAAAAAATACCACAGTAATTGGTAGCGGTCCAATGGGATTTCATAGATAGAGTCCACCGTGGTCAGGGGGCTCTGCGGTACCAAAGTTGACCACAAAATGGTGCAAAAATGACAGGATTCGGTCAACTCAGGGCTGCAACCGGAGCGTGTACAGAATCGCATCTTCCGCCGGATTCTTGTAGTACGCCGGGCGGCGACCCACCTTGCGAAAACCGTGTTTTTTGTACAGCCCGCGGGCGGCACGGTTCGATTCGCGGACTTCGAGCAGAATGGCCGGCGCTGCCGCATTTTTCGCGCGCTGAATCAAGGTCCGCATCAACTCGTCGGCGATGCCCCGGCGGAGGAACTTGGCGGCCACCACCACGTTTTCGAGTTCCCACTCGCCTGCGGCCGCCTGCGCACACACAAATCCGCAAAGCTGGCCTGCTTCCTCGGCGACCAGAACCACACCGCTGCTCACCAATGGTTTGTACTGCTCGCGGGTCCAGTGCGCGGCGCCCGGCGCCTGCTGCTCGATGGCGAGAATCGCCGGCACATCGCTCAACGCAGCGGATCGGATGGATACGGTCTCTATCAAGGTTCGTATCAGGGTATCGCTTTAGCGATACCGCAAATTCTTCATAATCAGACGCCCCTTTAGGGGCCGCGCACGCCGGTACCTCACCGCGCCGGCTTGGAGAAAATTTCGGCGTCGGAATGGCGGATGTAGTTCGCTCCCAGTGCTTCGGGACTCGCCGTCTCGCCCCGCCGAAGATGCTCCCAACCGAGGCGGGCAATCACCCCGCTGTTCGGATACTCAATCCGCTCGACCGGAATTCCCGCAGCCCGGGCGATTTCAGCCAACGTGGCGTCGGGCGTAACCACCGCCTTCCCCGTAGCTTCGGCAACAAACTCTTCGCGGCTCAGCAGGCGTTCGCTGTGCATCTGCACCTTCGGCCCGAGTTCGTAGTCGCCGGCATAGACATCACCCCGGCCCGCATCGAGCGCCGCGAGAACGCGGCCACGCGCTGCGCCACTCGACGCCACCGCTTCCAGCAGGGAAACCGCCGCAATCGGCTTGTGCAGGACTTCGGCCAGCGCTTTGATCGCCGCGAGGCCAACCCGTAGTCCGGTGAACGAACCCGGACCGGATGCCACGGCGAAGCCGCCTAGATCGTTCTTGCTGTGTCCGTGCTTTTCGAGCAGCGCCGCGATCTGCGGCACCAGTTGTGCGGAAAACGTTCCTCCAGTGAGCCGGACGATCTCGACGACCGCGATTTCAACGCGCGCGCAGTTCTCCCCTGCTCCGCACCTTGCGAGTGCGATGCTGCCCTGCTTACCGGAAGTATCGACGGCGAGAAGTAGCATTCAGAAAGTAGTTTGAGCGCAGAGAAACCTGTCGTCTCGCTCAATGTCCCTCGACCAGTTCCAGCAGCACGCCTGCCGTGCTCTGCGGATGCACGAATACATAACGATGGCCGCCCGCGCCCGTCTTGATCTCATTCGATACCAGGCGCACGCCGTCGCGCTTCAATTTTGCGACCGCAACCGCCAGATCCGGAACACGCAGACAAACGTGGTGCAGTCCCTCACCGTGCTTGGCGATGAAGCGGGCGATGGTCGAATCGTCGGCCGTCGCTTCCAGCAACTCCAGCCGGCTCTCGCCCACCGGCACCATCACCAGCCGAACTCTTTCCGCCGTGACGGTTTCTTCTGGCGAAACGGTCAGCCCGAGTTTTTCGTAAATGGACTTCGCCGCCGCCAGCGACTTTACGGCGATGCCGAGATGATCAATGCTGAATTCCATGAGTGCCCGCCTGTTGTCGATCCAAGCTTGCC
>JBAVVP010000489.1:0-13600 GCA_049697355.1 Terriglobales bacterium | reverse complement strand
GCCACCCCGTAAACCGATTTCGAAAAGGAGAAAAATGGCACGTTATACCGATGCAGTATGTCGTCTTTGCCGCCGGGAAGGGATCAAGCTCTTCCTGAAAGGCACCAAGTGCTTCAGCGACAAATGTCCCATTGAGAAGCGCAACTTCGCCCCCGGACAACACGGGAAAGACCGGAAGACCAAGGTTGTAGGCTACGGTCTGCAGTTACGCGAAAAACAGAAAGCCAAACGCATCTACTTCACCCAGGAAGGCCAGTTCCGGAATTACTTCGAGAACGCGGCCAAGTCCAAGGGCGTGACCGGCGCGAAGCTGCTTGAACAACTCGAGCGGCGTTTGGACAACGTGGTCTTCCGCTTGGGCTTCGGCATCTCCCGCCGCCAGGCGCGCCAGTTGGTGCGTCACGGACACGTGCAGGTGGATGGGAAGAAAGTGAACATCCCTTCGTACGAGGTCGGCGTGGGAGAAGAGATTGCGATTCGTGAAGGCAGCCGCAAGGTTCCGATTCTAGAAATCGCCAGAGATTTTGCCAGTCATCAGCCCGCTCCGGTATGGCTGGAGATCGATCGCGAGAACTACAAGGGGCGCGTGATTGCCCTGCCGAAACGCGAAGATATCCAGTTGCCAGTGAACGAGCAGTTGATTGTCGAGTTGTACAGCAAGTAATAGCCGTTCGTCGTTCGCGATTCGCTGTTCGCAAAATCAAAGGCGAACGGCGATCAGCGAACAGCGGGGTTAGGCCCACTTTTTCGCGCCAGATCAGCCTTTCCCGCGGTGACCTGAGCCGGGCCGCTCAGCGAGCAGGATCGAGCCACATGGCCGAGAGGAGAAACACATCATGCTTTGGAGAGGTTTTCAAAAACCAAAACGGCTGGCGAGCGATGCCAGTTCACTCACTGACAAATACGGGATGTTCTGGGCACAGCCCTTTGAGCGCGGCTTCGGCACCACCATCGGCAACGCGCTGCGGCGCGTGATGCTGAGTTCGATCGAAGGCGCGGCGGTGACCGCGGTGAAGATCGAAGGCGTGCTGCACGAGTTCCAGTCGATCCCGGGCGTAGTCGAGGATGCTACCGACATCATCCTCAACATGAAGCAGGTTCCGTTCAAGCTCGCGGGCGACGGTCCGAAGGCGATTTACCTGCGCGCTGATCAGCCGGGCGTGGTCACCAGCGGCATGATCGAAGCCGACGGCGATGTGGAAGTGCTGGATAAGGAAATTTATATCGCGACCGTGAGCGAAGGCGGCAAGCTTGACATGGAAATGCGCCTGAAGCGCGGCCGCGGTTACGTTTCCGCCGACAAGAATTTCGAAGACGATCTGGGCATCGGGTTCATCCCGATCGATTCCGTGCACACGCCGGTGCGCAAGTGCAACTACACCGTCGAAGCCGCGCGTCTGGGACAGATCACCGATTACGACAAACTGACGGTGGAAGTCTGGACGAACGGTTCGATTACTCCCGGCGATGCCCTGGGACTCTCCGCGAAGCTGATCAAAGATCACATGAATATCTTCATCAACTTCGAGGAAGAGATTGAAACCGCGTCGGCGGGCGAAGAGCACCGGCCGGAGATCAAGAACGAGAACCTGAACCGTTCGGTCGAGGAGCTCGAACTCTCGGTGCGCAGCTATAACTGCCTAAAGAATGCCAACATTCAGTCGATCGGCGAGTTGGTGCAGAAGACCGAAGCCGAGATGCTGAAGACGAAAAATTTTGGCCGCAAGTCGCTGAACGAAATCAAGGAGATCCTATCCTCGATGGGTTTGAGCCTGGGCATGAAGATCGACGAGCACGGGAATGCCGTGCCCGGACCGACTTCAAACCAGGTGCTGCCCGCTTCGGCGTATGGCGACAACGACCTGTAAAAGCGGTTGTCAGTTCTCAGTCGTCAGTTGTTAGTAAAACCTGACGGCGACCGGCTGGCGACAGCGAAGAAACGCTTTGGATAAGAATGGTTTGGGAAGGGCACGGCTTCAGCCGTGCCGCCCAAAGCCAACAACAGTGCGGGCTTTAGCCCCTGAGGGCGCTGACCGCTGACCGAAACCCACTGGCAACTGGCCACTGGCAACTGACAACTGGGGTTTAGACATGCGTCACAAAGTTGCGGGATACAAATTAGGACGGACCACTTCGCACCGGCGCGCGATGCTGCGGAACATGGTCACGTCGATCATCATGGAAGAACGCATCGAGACCACCGTGATCAAGGCGAAAGCAGTCCGTCCGTCGGTGGAGAAGATGATCACTCTCGGCAAGAAGGGCGATCTGGCGGCGCGCCGTCAGGCGGCGGCCTATTTGATGACGGACGAAGCCGTTCGCAAACTTTTCGATACCGTGGCTCCGCGCTTCGGCGACCGCAAGGGCGGCTATCTGCGGATCGTTCGCACCGCTTGGCGGAAAGGCGATGGCGCCGAGAAGGCGTTCATCGAACTGCTGGGCAGCGAGCAGGTGATCGATGAAAAGCGCCAGAAGCGCGCCGAAATCCGCGCCAAACGTGCCGAAGAAAACCGCAAGGCCATGGAAGAAGCCGAAGCGCAGTCCAAGGCGGAAGGCGCAACGGAGCCGGCCGAGGGCGGAGAGAAGAAAGAGTAGTCTGCTCTTGCTTCAGACTCAGCGGGAAACTTTGTTAGAAAACACAAGGGGCATCCGTTTACGGATGCCCTTTGCCATTGGCTTCATGTGCGGTCTACTGCCCTAATGGCCCGCTCACCGTGCCGATAAAGCCGGTCTTGTTATCGAGCACGGCCAGGCGCAGTTCCTTCCCCCCAGCCGGGATCGTGACGTCGATCGGCACCATCATGCCGTGATCGAGGATTTGTTGATAGGTGGCAGCGTCGAAGGATTTGTCCACCTTGACGCTCTGGGCTGCCAGACTCTTGTCGCCCGACCCCCAGACGGTGGCGTAGAGGTTCACATTCATCTTTTTGTTGCCGCCGGAGTCTTCCGCCGTCAGGGTGTGGGCATCCACCAGGAAGACAACCCGCATTTTCCCTGGGTCGGTCGGCTTTGCCTGCGCCATGAACGAGACTTGGGTGGCGGGCGCATCGATCGCAAGAGCAGCGGCCACGTCCTGCTCATAGTTGTGGTCTTTTGCCGGGCCAGGCTCAATCGCGAAGTACCCCTTACGGTAGCGAAGTTGAGCATCGCCTTGCGCCACTTTCACTTTGATGTTGCGCATCTTTCCGTCCCACTTTTTGTTCTCAGGATAGTAGCCCAGGGAGTAGGAAGCCTTCTCATCGGACGCAGCGAGAGCGACGCCCTCCTTGATTTCGTTCTGATTGAAGTAGGCTTTGCCGCCGGTCTGTGCGGCCACTTCTTCCATCGTACCGTGACTGTTTGTCAACCCGGACATTGTGGCCGCGGCTCGGTCGCTGAGGGCGGTGTCGGAAATCGAGTTGACCTGAGCTGCGGAACTCTCCATCCCGCTCACCAGGCCGAGCAGATCAATCGGGTAGATTGCGACGCTGGCGCCCGCTAACCGCGATTCCGCTTCGCGGATTTCGGGGCCATGCATGGCCCGCTGCTGGGCGGCAAAGGAGCCCGTCGCGATCGTCCCCAGAGATTTTTGCTTGACGTTGGGGAGAGCTTCCATGAGTTCCGCATCGCTCACCACCCGGTCCTCCGGAACCAGGTCGAACGGCAGATTCGCAGTGAGCCACACCACATTCTTGCGCCCCGGCAGTCCGCCCAGCATACGGGAGAGCGCCCGCATCGCGTCAATCGTGATCAGCGTACGGCGCTCGAGGTCAAACGTGACCAGGGCATCAGCAAAATCCTGGACAGCCTGACTGGCCATCGCGACGCCAGCAGCCATCGCATTTCCCCCTGCCGTTCCTGGGGATCCGAACGCGCCGTGGGATTCCGCCGCTGGTGCTCCCGGCCGCAGAAGCTGTTCCGCAGGTTTGAAATTCTTGATGGCGGTGAGGAGCACTTGCGGGTCGCTGGTAAACTCTTGCAGCACGCGCAACCGATCCGTCAACGTGACTACCGCCATCGGACGGCCAGATTGCCCCTGTTCCACCACATACTTCAACATTTGCGAACGCGCGTAGGCCTGATCTTTGAAAGCGGAGTTTGCCGCGTCCAGAAGCAGCACCGTCGGAATCCCGGCAGGACTCACGTTCTCGGGATGATTGGAAAAGATACCCGCTGGCGTGGGCCCCGCGGCGGTACGGCTAGCGATGCTGGGTGGAACAAACACGGAAATTTTCTGCTTCTTCCCGTTTTCCTCCACGGTAAAATCTTCCGCTTTCAGGCCCGTGACCGGCTGGCCTTTCTTGTCCCTGACGACGACGTCAACCATCACCAGCCGTGTATTCGCTCGAATGGTGAACGAGGGAACTGCAGAGTTGGATTCCTGTGTACGTACGATTGCCGGAACGGCGATGATTACAGCTAGTAACAACATCGGGATGATTCGAGTTTTAGAGGAAGACATGAGACCTCCGGGGCAAGCAAGTAGGAAAGGAAAGTAGAATGTAACGTGTTTCGGGTTCTTCGGCAATGACTGGGAGCGTGCGGAAGTGCCGCGAGGCTCGTATGTCGCGCCCATTTGCCTGATGTGTGAGCACTCCCTACAATAGAAGTTCAATCCAAACTCTTATGATCCATTTTCCGGTTCCCGAAGCCCTTACATTCGACGACGTGTTGCTCCTGCCGGCGCGCTCCACCGTGGTGCCCGCCAACACCAACACGCAGACCCAGCTCTCGCGCAACATTCCGCTGAACATTCCGATCATCAGCGCCGCCATGGACACGGTGACCGAATCGCACATGGCCATTGCCATGGCGCAACAGGGCGGGCTGGGAATTATTCATCGCAACCTGACCATCGAGCAGCAAGCCAATGAAGTGGACAAGGTGAAGCGGTCGGAGAGCGGCATGATCGTCGATCCCGTCACCATGTCGCCGGACGCCAAGGTTTCCGACGCGCTCGAAGTCATGCAGAAGTACAAGATTTCCGGCGTGCCGATCACGCAGAAGGATGGAAGGCTGGTCGGCATTCTGACCAATCGCGATCTGCGCTTCGAGACACGATTCGATATTCCGATCGATCAGGTGATGACCAAAAAGAACCTGATCACGGTGCCGGTCGGGACAACCCTCGAGCAAGCGGAAGAAATTCTGCACGAGCACCGCGTGGAAAAGCTGCTGGTAGTGGACGACAAGTACAACCTGAAGGGTCTGATCACGGTCAAGGACATCCAGAAGAAACTGAAGTATCCCGGCGCCGCCAAAGACCAACAGGGCCGGTTGCGGGTGAGCGCGGCGATCGGAGCGACCGGCGATTTCCTGGAGCGCGCGCAAGAACTGGCGAAGGCGAAAGTCGATGTGCTGGCCATCGACAGCGCGCATGGGCATTCCACCTTGGTGCTGGAAGCGGTCAAGAAGGTGAAAGCGATGTTGCCGGAGGTGGAACTGATTGCCGGCAACGTGGCGACCTTCGACGGCGCCTGCGACCTGGTGCGCGCGGGAGTGGACGGAGTGAAAGTCGGCATCGGGCCGGGATCGATCTGCACCACCCGCATCGTAACCGGCGTGGGGGTTCCGCAGATCACCGCGATTGCGGAGGCGGCGCGAGCCACGCGCGATTCGGGCGTTCCCGTGATTGCCGACGGCGGCATCAAGTATTCCGGCGACGTCGTCAAGGCGCTGGCGGCGGGCGCTTCCGCGGTGATGATCGGATCGATGTTTGCCGGAACGGATGAAAGCCCGGGCGAAATGATTTTGTATCAGGGCCGCAGCTTCAAGTCGTATCGCGGCATGGGATCGCTGGGAGCCATGGCTAAGGGTTCCAGCGAACGTTATTTCCAGAACTCGGATGGAGACGCGTCGACCGCGATGCCCATAACCGTGAATGGCGAAGAGTCGAATCGCCTGAATAAGTTGGTGCCGGAAGGAATTGAGGGACGCGTGCCCTATCGTGGTTCGGTGTCGATGATCGTGCACCAGATGGTGGGCGGCCTGAAGTCGGGCATGGGATATTGCGGGTGCCAGACGGTGGCCGAACTGCAGCAGAAGGCGCGATTCGTGCGCATCAGCGCCGCCGGCCTGCGCGAAAGCCACGTGCACGACGTCATGATCACGCGCGAAGCTCCCAACTACGCGGCAGAGTGACGAGACCGATTTGACTGCGTCCCGTCCCAATCTTCTGCGCGCCTGGTGGCCAGCCGCCGTTTGGGTGGGTCTCATCGCGATTGAGTCCACCGATTACTTCTCCGCGCAGAACACCGGCAGCATGTTGTACGCGCTGGTGACGCACCTATTCGGCCCAATCAATCTCTACGACTTCCTCATCTTTCATCACTACCTGCGCAAGACCGGGCACGTAGCCGGTTACGGCATGTTGGGTCTTCTTATGCTGCGGGGTTGGCGGGCAACGCTCGATCGCGATCATACCCGGTTGGGGCGCACCGCTCTGCTGGCGTGGCTGGGGACCGTTTTTGTCGCGGCCATGGATGAATGGCACCAGAGCTACATTCCATCGCGCACCGGCACCTGGCGCGATGCTGCGCTCGATAGCGTGGCGGGCTTGGTGTTCCTGCTGGCCGCGTATTTCTGGATACGCCGGAGGCCCAAAGGTTCGCCCAGTTTTCCGTAGGGACTCATGAAACGCTCATTGCAGTCAGCCAGCAGTTCACTCTCGCGCCGTCGAGCGGTGGGCGAGCAACGCGCACGCCGAGACGGCAGCGATTCCAGCCGAAAAATAGAATGGCACCGCGGGCCCATACTTCTTCCAAAGTGCTACGGTGATGAGGCTGGAGAGCAGCGTCGTCACGCTTGTGAGAAACGAAAAGATTCCCAGCCCCCGCCCACGGACATCGCGGGCCACGCTTTCCACCACCAGCGCCTTCAGCACCGGATTGGTGAGCGCATAGAAAAGTCCGTAGAAAGCCATCGTCAGCCAGATTGCCAATTGCGACGGCGCGAGCGCGAACACAAAATAAACGATGGCGAAAACGAAATATCCAGCGGCGACGATGGCCTAGCGCGAGAAGCGGTCGCTAAACTTGCCCGCGGGCCACGAAAACAGAGTGAACATGAGGTTGAAGACCAGTCCCAGCAAGGGTGCGCGGGAGGCTGGAATGCCGATGGTTCCGGCGCGCAGGACGAGAAACATGTCGCTGGAATTCCCCAAAGAAAACAGCGTCACCACGGCTAAAACGTAGTAGAAGCCCAATGGCAATTTAGGGAGCCACTGGGTTCTGCTCGTGTGGGGACGGGCGCCCTCGCGAGCCTGCCCTGAGCGAAGCCGAAGGGTCCAAGCCGGGCGGAGCTCGGCAGCTGCGGCGCCGCCGCGTCCGACGGGGACGGGTGTGGGCACCCGTTTCTCTGCTTGCTGCCGAACTTCGCGGATTCCCATCCAGGCGACGATGACGCACAGCGCTCCCGGGACCGCAGCCCACGCAAACACGCCGCGCATACCGAAGCGTCCGATCACGGCCAGCGCCAGTAGGGGACCGGCGATGGCCCCGGCGGAATCCATGGCTTGAATCAGGCCGTAGGCGGAGCCGATTTTCGATGGCTCGACCGACTCCGCCACCATCACGTCGCGAGCCGTCCCGCGCACGCCCTTCGCGAAGCGATCGGCAAAACGAATTCCCAGAATCTGCCACCACGAAGAAACCAGCGCCAGCAAGGGTTTCACGGCGTTGGCGACGAGGTAGCCGCCAACCACAATGGGCTTGCGGCGCGCCGCCTGGTCCGTCACATAGCCCGAGAAAAGCTTGGCGAAGGATGACACACTCTCAGCGATGCCTTCGATAATCCCAAGTTGTGCCGGTCCGGCGCCGAGCGATGTCAGAAAGGCGGGCAGCACCCAGTACGCCATTTCACTGGCCGTGTCGTTGAGGAGTGAAGTCAGGCCAAAGGCGTAAACATTTCGGGGAGTCGATTGGGCAGGTGGTGGGGGCGGTGCGTGCATGTCCGTTTATTGAAAATATCACGGGGACGGAGGAACTTACGGCACGCACCACCAGTACCCTGTCATCCTGAGCGCAGCATGATCATCGCGAAGCGATGATCATGCGGAGTCGAAGGAGCCCTACCTTCCTCTGCCCCGTCTCGCCATACGGGTTCGTACACTCTTATGGGTTGTCGATTCAGTGAACCAGAGCGGCGGATTCAGAGGCCGCTGCGGGTGGTTCCTGCCGGGCCAGCGGCGTCGCTGTTGGCGCGCGCGTTCCGATGCCAATCTCCATGGCCGTATTCTTGGGGAATTCCACTTCGCGTCCCCGGGCAATGAAATGCGAGTAGATCGAAGCCGCAGCTCCGTACGCTCCCATGGTGGCGCCGAAAGCGCGGGAGCGCACCGCCGCACCCATCACCAGACCGACCACCTTGAATCCCCCAAAACCGCCTTCAGCCTGATTGCTTACGTCATCGCCCTGTGCCAGAGCGGCCAAGCCAACCGACAACGTCGTCGCCAGGTAGCGCGACTTCGGGGTGGTGGCCTCCGCGCCGCCTTCGGAATCCAGTTTCACGTTGGCATCTTTGCCGGCCTGTACGCCTTGCAGCGTCGATACGACCTTCTGCGCAATGCCATCCGGCGGAACCAGCTCCGAGAATGCGATGCGCAGCTGTCCGTTCCTTTTCATGCGGCGTGCCGGTTGCGCCTGCTTTACCGTGCCCTTCAGCCGGCTGCCTTGGGGAAGGATCAGGCGGTCGCCATCCATCAGAGGTTGCGACAGGACCGCTTCCACGTCCTGACCCTGGTGGGAAGTTGCGGATGATAACGGCGTGACCAGGCGGGCGTGAACCACGCTGCCCTCGGGAATCTCGCTGCCCATGGAAGAGGCCATGGGGACGGTCATCACCTCGCTGCCGAAATTCAGGGGGTCTTGTAATTCCGCAAAGTAGACGGTTCCGGCGGGGATGTATTGCCGGTGGACCGGTAATTGCTCCTCGCTGTAGCGTTCCAGACGCTGGATTTTCCCCGGCGTCTTCAGTTGCTTCATGGCGTTGTCCCATTCCTGGTGGGCCTGTTGCTTCGCCTCGTTTACTTTCTGGGACGCCTTGTCGTTCACGACATTCTTCTTGGCTTTTTCGTTGGCCGCCGTCACCAACTGGATGACCTGGCCCGAGCCGGGAGTGACACTGGTATGCAGCGGAAAATGTCTGCCGTCTCCGAGTACCAATTCATCAAAGCCGATTTCCACTTTCCGTCGAGGCGTGAAATCCGCGTTCAGCGCCGCTTGCGTGCGCTTGCCGCCCGAGAGCGTCTCTATCTTCGTGACTTTTCCGATGATCTCAGAACCAACCGGCACGACAATGCGGTCGAATGCATAAACCGGTTCCACGATGCGCCCGTGGACCGGTTGCCCCACCTTTCTTACCCGGACCTCCCGATCGAGGGCGACCTGCAAGGGCGAGCCTTGCGCGACGGTCAGAACAACCGTCTGCGGCGGCGCGGGCTGAGCGGGTTTACTGGACGGGGGTGCAGGCTTGCGTTCGGAACCCGGCGAGAGTTGAGGAACGGGAACCTCCTGGGCCTCGAGAGCGCAGGTCCAGGTGAGGGTAAGCAGAATCGTGCACAATGCGCGCGCCAGTGCCATGTCGATTTCTCCGCCCAATTCCCAGTTGACCAGTATTCTAGAACAACGGAGGACGCCACAAGACTTGCAATATTGGATGCAAAGGCCGGTTCGCAGGGAAGCCTGAATGGGCGCAATCCGCCCCGGCGAGATCAGTCACCTAAGACCTAAGACCCTCTCTTCCGGTAAAATAAAGACACATGTCCGACCGCACCTTTACCCTCGATGAAGCGCAAATGCTCCTGCCGATTTTGGAATCGTTGCTCCGCCAGGCGATCAACGGCAAGAAGTTGATTGAAGCAGTGGATGCCGAGTTGCAAGAGACGGCGCACCGTGTTTTTCTGAATGGCGGAACGCTGCTGAACGTGGTGCATCTGGCGCGGCGCAAGGCGGAGCGCGAGAAGGCGATTCGCCGCATCAAAGACGCCCTGGCCGAAATCGACGCGACCGGTGTACAGGTGAAAGATCTCGACATCGGACTGCTCGATTTTCCCTGCAAGGTGGAAGGGGAGATTCTCTTGTTGTGCTGGAAACTCGGCGAGCCCGCAATTGCGCATTGGCACGGAACCAGCGAAGGCTACGCCGGACGCAAGCCAATTGACGACAGGATCGCCAAGGCGGGAAAGAAGCGGACGAAGTAGAAGCGCTCTCAGCTGTCGGCACCCAGCTGTCAACCCCCAGCGCATCCATTCCAGCGTTGTCATCCTGAGCGAAGCGAAGGACCTATGCACTCTCCGGCTGATAGAGATGCCGTTCGTACCACCCTTCACTCAGATCGCTCCACGTAGGATTCACCGAAACAATCAACTGAATCTTCCTAATTCGAAGCCACCCTTTGATGCGCTTCTCCCGGTCAATCGCATTGCGCACATCGTCAAAACTCTCGTAGTAAACGAGCCGATCAATCTTGTAGCGTTTACAAAATTCCGATCCGTTCCCAAACTTGTGTTCCCAAACGCGCCGGAGAAGATTATTCGTAACGCCGACGTAAAGCGTCTTGGACCGGTTGGTCAGAATGTAAACGCAGTAGTGCCGATGGTCGCGAGAATGCATAGGTCCTTCGCTTCGCTCAGGATGACAGAGTTGGATTGTGACTCGAAAAAATGCAGGAGTCAGTGAGAGAGGTACACCAGAATTGTGACGATTCGGCATCGCCCAAAATCCTGTCACCCTCTCCAAATGCTGTCATCCTGAGCGAAGCGAAGGACCCATGCGTTTCGCTTGCCGCGCCGAAAATCTGCGGCCCGGAAAACGCCGCGCAAGTTCCGCCCCGCGCCCCGTTCTCTAGATTCCAGGCCGCTTTGAGCACGGTGCGCAGGTTGGGCGGGGGTACGACTCCACCCATGCACAATCGGGAATCGAACAAGGGCCGGGCGTTCTGCTAAAATCACGCTATTCGAGGCGATCATTTATGTTGACTGGGCGCAAACTGGCGTTGACGCTCGCTTTTACGGTGTTGGTTGTCGTGGCCTTTGGGGCCAGCTGCAACGGGTTCTTCCAGGATAACACTCTCCAGTCCATTGCCATTCAGCCCTCGTCCCTCAATTTCCAAGTGAATGATACACAGCAGTTCTCGGCGTGGGGGACATATCTGGACGGCACCCGGTCGCAGATTACCAGCGGTGTCGTCTGGAGCAGCAGTTCAGCGGATGTGACGATTACTGCCGGGGGACTCGCAACTGCTCAGATCGTGACTAGCTCCGCAGCGACGATCACTGGGGCTGCTCAGGGCCTTAATGGAACGGCCACGGTCAATGTAATCGGAAACGTCACGTCCATAACAGGCACCTCCAGCGCAAGCAGCATCAAAGCCGGCGGGACTCCCGTGACGTTCACTTTTAAAGGGAGTCCGGGCCCGCCGGATTACATCACCGCCGGCAACGGAGGTACATTGACGATTACAGTGGCCGATAGTGTCTTCGTCTGCACTGTTGGTACTGACGCCCAGAGTAATCCGGCGGAAAGCTGCTCACTGAACACCGGCGGCTCCGCAGCCCAATATCAGCTCCAAATGAGCTACCCGAGCGCTTCCGGCGGAACGGTGACCTCGAACACGGTGACAGTGACGGCGACTCAGTGAGGCGGGTGGGCGGGTGGCTCCCATCTCTGCCCGTAAGCGAAGTGGGTTTGGTTCTACGTGGCGGCAGAGAAGGGAAACGGGGTGCCCCACTTCTAGTGCTTTTCGAGAAGTGGGCCGCCGGACAACCGACGCCCGAACTGGATGCGTTTTGGCAACGGCGCAGCAAACGGTCGTATTCGACCGAAACAGTGAAGTGAGTACCGGTGGAAGCAGGCTCGCGCTATATTGATAGCGAGCCCGTGAAACGCCTCCTACAGCAGTTCGTGTCGTTCGTTCCGTCGTCCACGCTGAAGTTCATTCTGTTTCTCATTCCAGTCTTTTTCCTAGTGTTTCTCTCGGCCTGCAATCGCGGCCGCGGCCGCGTGCTTGAGATCGCCTACGTTTCCGGAGTTCAGGCCAACCTGCGCGATCACGTGGCCGCAGTGTACGAAAAAACCGGAGTGGTGAAAAACGGCGAGCGCGTGGAAGTGCTCGACCACGACCGTCGTTTCGTCAAAGTGCGCACCGCAACCGGCGCGATGGGATGGATCGAGCAGCGCTACCTCGTCGGTCAAGAGGTTTTTGATCAAATCCAGAAGCTGACCGCCGACAACCAGAACGATCCCGTGCAGGCCCAGGGCACGACGCGCAACGACACCAATCTGCACGTCGAACCGGGACGCGATACCGAACACCTTTATCAAATTACGGCCGGCGAAAAGCTATCGCTGTTGAAGCGAGGCACGGCCGAAAAGCCAGGAGCGGTTGCGCCGCCGTCGCGCTCGGCTTCTCGCGCCACCTCGCCGGGCGGCAATCCGAATAACGACAAGAAAGAGCCCGTGCCGGTGGTTGAGGATTGGTGGCTGGTGCGCGACTCCAACCACCGTGTCGGCTGGGTACTGGCCCGCATGATTGACCTCGACGTCCCGCTCGATGTTGCGCAATACGCGGAAGGCCAGCGCATCGTCGCCTTCTTCGTGCTCAATCAGGTTCAGGATGGAGACAAGAAAGTCGCGCAGTACCTGACCGTCCTCACCGAACCCAAGGATGGCCTGCCCTTCGACTTCAACCAGATTCGCGTCTTCACATGGAATGTGAAGCGCCATCGCTATGAGACGGCCTATCGCGAGCGCATGGCAGGCGTCCTGCCCGTGACCGTTACGGAAGAAAATTTCGATAAGGAAGGCCGGTTGCCCGCGTTCACTATTCGCGTAAAGGACGATAGCGGAAACGTCACCGAGCGCAAATACAAGCTCAACACGCCGATCGTACGGCGCGTGTACGCGCCGGGAGAAGAGCCGGCGCATGCCACCGCGAAACGAGCCGCACGGCGGAAGCGATAAGCTTCTTTTCACCGCCGAGGTCGCAGAGGTATTGCCAATTCTGTTTTCCCGAAGATTTTTCTCTCCAAGGTTTTCCCGGCGATCTCGGCGTCTCGGCGGTGAGAATGCTACGAGTAGAAGTCGGCGATACTCTCGACCACCAACCTGATCTCAGCCTCAGCCAACTCCGGGAACATCGGCAGAGCCAGCACTTCCCGCGCCGCCTGTTCGGCGACGGGCAGATCTCCCGCCTTCAGCCCGAGATAGGAAAAGGCCGGCTGCAAATGCAGCGGGAGCGGGTAGTAAATTTCCGATCCAATCTTCCGGTCGGCGAGGAATTTGCGCAAATCGTCGCGGCGCTGGGCGCGAATCACATACTGATGAAACACATGTTTGGCTTGCGGACTCCGCGAGAGCAAGCGCACGGGTGCACGGCTGTGACTAGAAGCCTGGCTGGACGTGAGCCCGGCGTCGGCAAACAACTGGTCGTAGGTCGCAGCGTGCTGACGGCGGAGCTGGTTCCAGGTGGCGATGTGAGCCAGCTTCACGCGCAGCACCGCCGCCTGAATGGCGTCCATGCGCCCGTTCCAGCCAAATTCGTCGTGGTAGTAGCGCCGCGGACTGCCATGGTTGCGGAGTCGCCGCATGTGCTCGGCCATCTCCGGACGAGTCGTGGTGACGAT
>JBAVVP010000488.1:0-1662 GCA_049697355.1 Terriglobales bacterium | reverse complement strand
GCCAGGGCATTGCGGCGAAGCATGTTGCGGTGGGAGGAGACAGCGCAGGCGGCGGGCTCACGGCCGCGCTCGCCTGCCGGTTGCGCGATGCCGGTGAAGAGTCGCCCGCGTGCCTCTGGCTTGTCTCGCCCTGGACCGATCTGACGATGTCGGGCGGCTCCATGGCCGCCAAGGACGCCGTCGACCCACTCATTCACAAGGACTATCTTGACGAACTTGCCAGCGCCTATGCGCCCGCTGGGATGGATCGGAAAGACCCCCGGATCTCGCCTCTCTACGCGAACCTGACCGGCCTTCCGCCGATGATGATCCAGGTCGGCTCAGCAGAGACCCTTCTCGACGACGCGACCCGCTTTGCCAGCGCCGCTGGCGCGGCTGATGTGCCGGTCACGCTGGAAATATGGCCGCATATGATCCACGCGTGGCCCATGTGGAACGCACACCTGGAACCGGGCCGCCGCGCGCTGACAAGCGCGGGCACGTTCATCCGCCAAAACCTTTAGACGCCATCGCACTTGGGAAACAATTCAGATAGTTCGGTATCCTGAACACAATCGTGTGAGCCTCCCATGCTCCGCAAAGTAACCGGAAATGTCCGTACAATTCGAACTTTGTGAGGCTGGCGATGGTGAGTCTGACTTCCTTAGCATCCTCGTCAGTGGCGTAGATGTCTGGAACCCTTGGAGGAGACGCAACAGAGGGCTGGCGATAGATCTCAGCGGAACCGGCTTTGGAGAAAGTGATCTCCAAGGAGCCGGTCTGAGGGGCGTTAATCTTAGATGGAGCTATCTTGGACGGACCAATCTCAGCGACGTCGATTTTCGAAACGCCATGATCGATGGCGTCGATCTCTGCGGCGCCGATCTTCGTGGGACAAATCTTGCCGAGACGGCCTTCTAAGCAGACCCTCATGGGCTCGCCAACGAATGGGCGTGATGCCGGCGCAAGCGCCTATTCTCCCGCCTTGGGTCGTGAACCGACGGTCAAGATAGTTGAACAAACTTCCGCTTATAACCCAGCACCTTGCACATTCTTTCTGCTTGCGGGCGCGGTTTCAATGGGCGAGACTGAGCCTAAGATCCTCCGCTCAGGTCCAGCTTTTGGCCCTTTCAGACGCTCTACCCGCGACCGTACCACGCTAGAAACCGCCGCTCTGTAGAAGGGCACATTCTCAGGCGACGGCGGCTGCACGGGTGCGGGCGTCGCTGAGATTCCACATAGAGATGCAGGAACGAAAGAAGAATACAAAGAAAGGTGTGCATAAGCTCAGCCGTAGTTTGGCTCATAGACAAAAGTATTTTATTAAATTGTGAATTGCGTTCTCCAACTCGGTGGGAACACCATGCCTAGGCTTCGATTGCTGCACTGCGGATTGTTACTGGCCGGTTTCTCCTCCACGCTCCTTGGCGCCGGACCATCGCTCGGACTGTGCGTCACAATGGAAGTGACATTCATCCTGGCGGCCCCAACCTGGGACCTCGATCACGACGGCAAGGTCACCTGCGAGGAATGGCGGAGCTACGCGGCCTCGCTCTTCAACAAAGCCGACAGCGATCACGATGGCAAGTTGACACGGGAGGAATTCGCCGAGCTGGCGAAGATCGACAGGCTGTTCGAAGTCGCGAATTTTGACTACTTCGACGTGAACAATCAGGGTTATGT
>JBAVVP010000487.1:0-15919 GCA_049697355.1 Terriglobales bacterium | reverse complement strand
GGGATTATGCGTATCCGCTGCAAGCGCAGGGCGGAGACGAAGTCGCCGAGGTTACTGCAACCTTCGACCGGATGAGAAAGAACCTGCATAAGACACAGCGAGAGCTGCTGGACGCGGAACGGCTGGCGACGATTGGGCGGATGGCGAGTTCGATCTCGCACGATCTGCGGCATTCTCTGGCGGCGGTCGTGGCCAATGCGGAATTCCTTTGCGAGAGCAGCCTGACGCCGGGGCAGCGCGAAGATCTCTACGCCGAAATACGAATTGCGGTCAACCAGATGACGGATTTGATCGAGTCGCTGCTGGAATTCTCGCGCACACGGGAGTCGTTGCGCCCCACCTACGGCGATGTACGGTCGGCGGTCGACCGTGCGGTGCAGGGAGTGAAGGCGCATCCGGAGTTCCAGCGCATAAAGATTCGGATTTCCGGGGCCGGGTCGAGCGAGGGTTGGTTTGATTTTAAGAAGCTGGAGCGCGTCTTCTTGAACTTGCTGCTGAACGCGTGCGAAGTGGTGTCGCCGGAATCCGGGAAAATCGATATCGGGCTGCAACGCAGCGGGGAAACCCTGGAAATTCGCATCCAGGATAACGGGCCGGGAATCGCGGAGGCGGTGCGCGACCGCTTGTTCGAGCCCTTTGTGAGCCATGGCAAGGAAAATGGAACCGGGATGGGATTGACGGTGGTGCAGAAGATTCTGCAGGATCACGGGGGTGACATCGCGGTGGAACAGACGTCGGCTTCGGGAACGACATTCCGGGTAAACATTCCACTGAACCCATCGGTGGAAAATGTCTTGACCGCCCGGCAGGCTACGTAAACGACATAACAACTTAGGTATTGTCATCCTGAGCGAAGCGTAGGACCTGTGTATTTCAGCGCGCGGGCAAAACGCAGAGGTCCTTCGCTTCGCTCAGGATGACAGACTGCGGTGATTGGAGAGGGAGGCGACATGAGCACGACACGCTGGTTCGACGGATTGCGATGGATGACGCTGCTGGGCGTGATGATGTGGACCGCATCCAGCATCGCGCAGGAAACCGCGAATCGGGCGGAGCCGCCTTCCCCGGGGCCGCTGGACAATCCGGTGAGCGACTCGGTCCGCGAGTTGCGCGAGCAGATCCGCGAGTTGCAGACGGCGGTGGCCGGGATGCGCTCCGAATGGCAGCGTGCCCGGGAGGAAACCGCGGAATTGCGCCGGGAGCTCGTCGAGATTCGCAGCAGAGAAGTCCGCGTAGAAACAACGCCGCGGAATGCGGTGGTGACGGATGCGGTGGCAAAATCGGAGGTTTCCAACTCCGAGGGCGCAACAAGATTACAAGACAGCTTGCGAAACGTCTTACAGACCGGCGCTCTGCAAGATGACGAACAGGTTCCGAAACAAGATCGGCAAATAGGAGGGCATGCCGCCACCCTGGAAGAGGAATATCAACTGCTGAGTGGCAAAGTGGACGAGCAGTATCAGACAAAAGTGGAAAGCGCGTCGAAGTACCGGTTGCGCCTGTCGGGCATCGTTTTGATGAACCTTGTGAGCAATCAGGGTACGGTGGATAGCATTGATCTTCCCATGCTTGCATATGCCAGACCGGCGGGCGATTCCGGGGGCAGTTTCGGCGCGACGTTGCGGCAATCTGAGATCGGCTTCGAAGCGTTCGGGCCGACAGTAGCGGGTGCGAGGACCAGGGCAGACCTCCAACTCGATCTAGCCGGCGGTTTCCCGTCGGTACCGAACGGAGTCAACTCCGGAATCCTGCGGCTGCGGACGGGCACGATGCGGATGGACTGGACCAACACTTCGGTGGTCGTCGGACAGGATGGGATTTTCTTCTCACCGAATTCGCCGACATCGTTTGCGTCGCTCGCGGTTCCGGCCCTCTCCTATGCGGGGAACCTGTGGAGCTGGGTGCCGCAGGTACAAGTGGAACACAGAGTCGCCTTGGGTGAAAATTCGAGCCTGTTGCTGCAGGCAGGTATTTTGGATCCGCTGAGCGGCGAAGTGCCGGCGGCAGGTTCTTACCGGCAGGCGGGGCCTGGAGCGTTGTCGCGTCAACCCGCGTATGGCACGCGAATCGCATGGACGCGAAATGTTTTTGGACAACCGTTGCGCGTGGGCGTGGGAGGCTTTTATAGCCGGCAGGATTATGGCTTCAGCCGGACGGTGGATGCCTGGGCTGGAATGACGGACCTGGAACTGCCTCTCAGCCGCCAAGTTTCATTGAGTGGGAAGTTGTATCGCGGGAAGGCCCTGGGCGGACTCTATGGCGCCTTCGGACAAAGCGTGTTGTTCAGTGGCGATCCGGCATTGGCAAGCACGGAAGTGCACGGATTGAACTCGGTGGGTGGCTGGGCGCAGTTAAAATACCGGCCCGCAAGTAAATGGGAGTTCAATGCGGCGTTTGGGATGGATAATCCCTATGCCACCGACCTGGAATATTTCCCCTACTCGCAACTCTACGGGGGCGGAAATGTGACGTTGGCCAGAAATCAGGGTAGCTTTGTGAACATGATTTATCGTCCGCGATCGGACCTTTTGTTTTCCGCCGAGTATCGGCACCTGACAACGTATACGATTAACAACGGCGGAAACAATGCGGGGCACCTGAATCTCATGATGGGAGTTCTTTTTTGAGAAGACGGATGGACGCGGCATAGCAAGAAACGTAGTAAGCAGCTAAGGTGAGCCATCGAGGATGAACCATAGAAGAGTGTTGATCTGGGTCGCGATGCTGTGGGCCGGAGCGGCCGGATTGTGCGCGCAGGCGCCTCCGATCAGCACAACCACGACGGTGCGCGGGCGCGTCGAGATTATCGGGGCACGGGACGCGGGCAAAGCAAGGCATGGCGCGATTCCCGGGACGGTGGTGTGGCTAACGCCGATCGCCGGAGCGGCGGGCGAAGCGGCCGCGGCTCTGCCCAGTCCTGCGGCGAGTCCGGCGACCAACCTGCGGTTGGTGCAAAAGAACAAGAGTTTCCAGCCGCACATCCTGGTGGTTCAAGCGGGGTCGATGGTGGAGTTTCCCAATCGCGATCCCTTTTTCCATAACGTTTTTTCTCTCTTTGAAGGCAAACGGTTTGATCTTGGCTTGTACGAAGCGGGCACGTCCCGCATGGTGCGATTCGACCGGCCCGGAATCAGCTACATTTTTTGCAATATTCATCCCGAGATGAGTGCAGTGGTGATTACGATCACGGCTCCGCTGTATGCTGTTTCCAACCCGGAAGGGCAGATTAGCCTGGCGGATGTTCCCTATGGGCGGTACGTGTTGCGCGTCTGGAGCGAGGGCATGGGGCCGGAAAATGAGCAGCCGCTTACGCGGGAGATCACGATCACTGCGGATGCTTCATCGCTGGGAGTGATTCGAGTTCCCGAGGTGAATGGGCAGCGCATGGCGCACAAGAACAAGTATGGCCGCGAGTACGACGAACCTACACCGAACAACTCTGTCTATAAGCAGGACCACTAAGGAATCACGCCAAACGAAAACCATGAAAATCGAGAAAATGCTGAAGCGGTATCGGGTGGACCATGGGAAACATTTTCGCCTTGAGGATTACGACCCGGCGGATACGCACGGACTGGGGTCGGAGCTGAAGCCGCAGGCGAAAGAATTGTTGGCGAGCGGCGTACAGGAATTGAGCCGCCTGCAGGACATACTTGCCGCCCAGGACCGTTGGAGTTTGCTGCTGATTTTTCAGGCCATGGATGCGGCCGGGAAAGACGGAACCATCAAGCACGTCATGTCGGGCGTGAATCCGCAGGGCGTGCAAGTGTGGTCATTCAAGGCACCGTCGGCGGAAGAGTTGCACCACGGCTACCTTTGGCGAACGATAAAGGCTATGCCGGAGAGAGGCCACATCGGCATTTTCAACCGTTCCTATTACGAGGAGGTGCTGGTGGTGCGGGTCCACCCTCGGATTCTGGACAGCCAGAAACTGCCGAAGCCGCTCGTAACCAAACATATCTGGCAGGAGCGCTTCGAAGATATCAATAACTTCGAGCGTTACCTCACGCGGAACGGCATGGCCGTGGTGAAGTTTTTTCTGCATCTTTCGAAGAAAGAGCAAAAGCGCCGGTTCATGGAGCGCCTCGACACGCCAGATAAGAACTGGAAGTTCTCTTCGTCCGACGTGAAAGAACGCCAGTATTGGGATGAATATCAAGACGCCTACGAAGATATGATCGGGCACACGGCGAGCGAGCATGCCCCCTGGTACGTGGTTCCGGCGGATAACAAGTGGTTCACGCGGCTGGTGGTCTCGCAAGCTGTGGTGGATGCATTGCAGGGCATGAATTTGAAATATCCCAAGGTGAGCGGCGCAGAGAAGGCCGCGCTGGCCGAAGCTCGGCAACAACTTAAGAATGAGTAAAGCGCGTGGGCTCCCTGCTCCCCGCTAGCAACTGACAGCGAATCCAGAGTCGCTGTGGCCACGGGCCGCTGCCGAGCAGTGCTCGGCTTGGACGGGCGAGGGCGCCCGTCCCCAAACTCAACCGCGCATCATTTCAGTATCACCGGCAACGCCTGGTCATACGGTTGAATGGTGACGGTCAGGGATTTGCGCTGATCGAAAGCTTCTTTGGTGACCTTGAAGCTGACGATAATGGTTCCTCTCTGTTGGGCTCCGGCGGGCAGCTTGGTTTCGGGCGAAAGCGGCGGCTCCGAACTCTCTTTCAACGCGGGGAACCCTTGGTAATAGCGGTCGAGGTCCACGGCCGACGCGGCGTTGTCGTCGAAGGTCGAGCCATCGGCGGTGGTGAGGTGCGCTTTGAGGTTCTTAATCCAGAGCGGCTTGTCGGCAGTATTCCGGAGCGTCATGGTGATGGCGGCCAGGATCATGTTTTGTCCGGGCACTTCGGCCGCAGCCACGAAATCGATCGAACCGGCGCCCTGCGGTTTCTGCCGTTCCTTAAAAGCGAAGATTCCCACGATGACCGCGACCACGGCGAGGCAGACCAGGACAATGCCGGCAGGCGGAAGATTACGCTTGGCGGTTCCGAATTCGTCGCCGATGTGAAATTCCGTGATCGGCTCAATACTCGGCTTAACGTTCGGCTCGGGAGGCCTTGGGGGTACGGGTTGATCGGGCATGGGGTGATTGTAGATTCAGCAGGCTTGCGGAAGAAGTCGATTCGCGATTTCAGCCTCCAGCGGGAGCATTTGATTTCCTGTAGAGACGCGGCTTGCCGCGTCTCCATTCGCGGCGGGAGACGGGGCAAGCCCCGTCTCTACAGGCGGAAGGGCGGACCGCGGAACCATGGTCACCTCCAATGGGTGCAGTGACTTTGGTTACCTTGTCACGTGTGACGGATGCTGCGACGATGCGGAAGATTTCCTTTTGGAGGTACTCGGCAGTGAATCGTAAAACTCTCTTTGCCGCGTTGGGCTGCGCGTTGCTAGCTTTCAGCATGCTGGGCTGCAACGCCTTTCAGACCACCAACCACTTACAGTCCATTACGCTATCGAATTCGAACACGAATCCGGACGGAGGTACTGCCTTCACTTTGAAGCCTGGAGCGCCGGTACCAATGTATACGTGGGGAACCTACAGCAACGGGACGACAAAGCTTCTTACCGGTACTGGCGTTAGTTACAAGATATTGAGTACCCCGTTTGGTTTTGCTGAAACCGGCACATTCGGCGACCCGAACGCCACTCCGCCGCAGACCGTCCAGTTGAGCACGGACGGACAGCTCACGCCCATCACGCCCCCTGCTTGCTCCTATGTGGACGTCGCGCAGCCCCCTGCGACCGCACCGGCCTTTCAAACGACAGGCTGGTATATTGTTACCGCTACCTATGGTGGACAAACGACTCCGGCAGGCGCTGTCTATATGGCTACTGAGGGCCTCCCTCCTACTACTACCAACAAGACCGGACAATGCGGTCCGTAGCCATCGTTTTAGTAAACCGGCATTTGATTTCTTGGATACTCGGGGACGGCTGCCAAGCAGTCGTCCCCGTTTCGTTCTAGAAACGCTCTACTCTGTCTGAGCCGGTCATTTTCAGCGCTCTGTTTGAGCGTCCTGCCCGTTGGCTCTATAATCCTAAGTTTGTCCGCGATTGCAGTCGTTGCCTATGCTCGTCATTCCCGCAAATGAAGTCGTGACCGGATGAAAGTTCGCGCCGGAATCGAGGTATCGAGCCAGTCCGACATCGGCTGCGTGCGCCAGAACAACGAGGATTCGTTCGGCTATTGGGAGCCGGAGGACGACCGGTTGTTCCAGCGCAAGGGACGGCTGGCGGTGGTCGCGGACGGCATGGGCGGCTACGAGGGCGGTCAGGAAGCGAGCCGGCTGGCGGTGGAAACGCTGGTGGCAATGTATCGCGACTTTGGCGGCGACGACCCGCAACAGGCGTTGGTCGCGGGTTTGCAGTTGGCCCATGAGCGGGTCCGGCAGTACAGCTTTGCGCATCCGGAATTGCGGGGCATGGGAACCACCTGCACGGCGGCGGCGATCGTCAGAGGTGCGAATCGGGGTGCGGAGTACGGCGCGCTCTATTACGTGCATGTCGGCGACACGCGCCTCTACCTGATCCGCGACGGCCGGATTCGGCAGGTGACCCGCGACCACTCCTATGTGGGACGGCTGGTGGAGGCGGGAATCATCAGTCCGGAGGAAGCGGAGCATCATCCGCAGCGGAATATTCTGACCGCAGCTTTAGGAACGAACCCCGATCTCATCATGGACTCGCCCGGACGCCCCGAGCCTTTGCGGGCGGAGGACGTGCTCCTGATCTGCAGCGATGGATTGTGGGGGCAGGTGCGCGATGCGGAGATTCTGGAAGCCGTGGAAAGCAACAACGCGGAACAATCGGCCCGCGAACTGATCGCGCTGGCGAGGGAGCGCGGCGGCCCGGATAACATCACGGTCGAGATCCTGCGCCTGAGGTAGCAGGTCTTAGGTCTTAGGTCTCAGGTCTTAGGTCTTAGGTCTTAGGTCTTAGGAAACCCTAGGTCTCTTTTGGCGGTGGATGGCGGACGATGATTTAGGTTTTTCTAAGACCTAAGACCTGAGACCTAAGACCTGTTTTTCGATTCCTGTCGTAAGATTCTCTGTGCTCGCCTTCTGGATTTTGTTCAACCTGTTCGTGGTGGCGATGCTGGCGCTCGACTTGGGCGTGCTGAATCGCCGCTCCCACCGTTTCGGCTTTCGCGAAGCGCTTGCCTGGTCGGGAGTCTGGATCGCGCTGGCCGCGGCCTTTGCGGTGCTGGTGCTGTTCTGGCATGGGCGGGCTCCGGCGCTGCAGTTCGTGACCGGCTACGTCATCGAGCTGTCGCTCAGCGTCGACAACTTGTTCGTATTCCTGGTTATCTTCCGTTACTGCAAGGTGCCCGACGAGCACCAGCACAAAGTGCTGTTCTGGGGAATTTTCGGGGCGCTCGTGATGCGGGGTGCATTCATCGTGGCGGGCGTGGGCCTGATCACGCGCTTCCATTGGATTACCTACGCATTCGGCGCTTTGCTCGTCTATTCGGGAGTCAAGCTGCTGCGGCAGGGCGAGACGGAAATTCATCCCGAGAAAAACCCGGTCCTTCGTCTGTTCCGCCGCGCTTTCCCGGTGACAAAGGAATATGTCGGGGGGCAGTTCTTTACGCAGGAGAACGGCCTCTTTGCGACTCCGCTGCTGGTCGTGCTGCTGGTGGTCGAGACCAGCGACATTCTATTTGCGGTGGATTCGATTCCGGCGGTGCTCGCCATCACGCTGAACGCCTTTATTGTGTATACGTCCAATGTGTTCGCGATTCTCGGCCTGCGTTCGATGTACTTTGCCCTGGCGGGCATGATGGATCTGTTTCACTATCTTCACTACGGACTGTCGGTGGTGCTGATTTTTATCGGGATCAAGATGCTGGGATCACACTACGTGAACATTCCCACGGAATGGGCGCTGGCGATCGTGCTTCTTGTCCTGGGGGCTTCCATCCTGGCCTCGGTGGCGAATCCGCAGAAGAAACGGACCGCGGATGGCTGATGCTGTCGATCCAATCTTGCTGGTGGAGCGCCGGGCGTCCCCGCCCGGCAGGACGGGCGAGACGCCCGTCCCTCCACCGTGGCACAAAGGTTCATACGCTATGATGAACATTCATGATTAGCGTTCCAGTTGCTACCCCGTCGCGCTCCTATGAAGTGCTCATCGGAAGCGGCCTGCTTATTCGTGCCGGAGAATGCCTCGGCAAGATTCTCGAAAACCGCCGCGCGTTTGTGGTGACCGTTCCGCCAGTACGGCGGCGCTGGGCAAAAGTCTTGCTGAAATCGCTGGAGGCTTCGGGAATCGAAACGGACCTTCTCGAGATGCCCGATGGCGAGCGCTCGAAGCGTCTTGCGACGCTCGAGAAGTTGGCGGAGAAGCTGGTAAAGCAGGGCGCGGATCGCGGGGTAACGCTGATTGCGCTCGGCGGCGGCGTGGTCGGCGACGTGACTGGATTCCTGGCGTCCATCTACATGCGCGGCGTGGATGTCATCCAGGTGCCGACCACCGTGCTGGCGCAGGTGGATGCGGCGATTGGCGGGAAGACGGGCGTCAATCTGGTGTCGGGGAAGAATCTGCTTGGGACTTTCCACCAGCCGCGCGCGGTGCTGGTCGATCCCGCCGTTCTCGGGACGCTGCCTTCGCGTGAATACCGCGCCGGCCTCTACGAGTCGCTGAAGTGCGGCATCATTGGAGATCCGGGACTGTTCCAGCTCTTTGAGGACCGGCGGCGCGAGATTCTGGATCGCGACCCGGTGGTGGTGGAAAAGGTGATTGCCGATTCCGTGCGCTTGAAGGCGTCGGTGGTAAGTGCCGACGAGCGCGAAGGCGGCTTGCGGCAAGTACTCAACCTGGGCCACACGATCGGGCACGCGCTGGAGGCCGAAACCCGCTATACGCAGTTGCTCCACGGAGAAGCCGTAGCGTGGGGCATGATCGCGGCGACGCACATCGCGCTCTCTACCGGCAAATTGGATAGTGTGACGGCGGGACGTATTTCAAATGCAGTTCTTGGCTTTGGCGGGCTGCCACGAATGACCTTGAAAACTGCGAGCATCCTGAAGCGATTGCGTTCCGACAAGAAAACGCGGCAGGGGGTGGTGCATTTCATTCTGCCGCGAGAAATCGGCAAGGTTGAGATCACGACGGACGTACCGGAAGCGGTTGTTCAGTCAGCGGTCGAAGAGATTCGGAAGCTGGCGCGGAACTAGTACCAGTGGAGTGACGGGCGCCTCGCCCATCCGCCGATCTCCACCGACAACAAATATGAATCAAGAAATGAATTCGCGGATCGTGGGCGCTACTCCCGCCGGTGCCCAAGACCGCGAGTCGGCCTCGCGCGCTGTCCGCGAGATGTTTACCTCGATTGCGCCGCGCTACGATCTGCTGAATCACGTTCTTTCTTTCAACATTGACCGGCTGTGGTGGTGGCGCACGGCGCGGAAGTTCGAGGCCATTCTGCAGCGTCCCGGTGCCCGCGTGCTGGACCTTTGCTGCGGCACGGGAGATATGGCTTTCGCGTTGCGCCGGCGCGCGGGTTCGGCATCTGCGCAGATCATGGGTGCGGATTTTTCTCACGCCATGCTGCAACGCGCAGCAGAGAAGGGAAGAGGCACGACGCTGCGGCCCCTGAAATGGATCGAAGCGGACGCGCTGCGGTTGCCGTTTTCCGACGGGCATTTCCATCTGGTGACGTCGGCATTCGGTTTTCGAAACCTGGCCGACTACGACGCGGGCTTGCGCGAAATTGCGCGGGTGCTGGCTCCCGGCGGAGAATGCGGCATTCTCGATTTCGGAGAGCCGGGCGGGTTGATCGGACGGTGCTACCGCGTCTACTTCAAGAAGATTCTTCCCGCGGTTGGGACGGTGATCTCTGGAGTGTGCGGTCCATACGCATATTTGCCGGCGTCGGTCGAGCGCTTTCCGTCGCCGGATGAAATGCTCGGGCGCATGCGGCAGGCGGGGTTTCGCGAGGCTTCCTGGACTCCCTACACGTTTGGCGTAGCGGGGCTGTACCGGGGAGTAAAGACCATTTAACCCTCGAGACGCCGAGGACGCCGAGGAAGTCCAAGAAAAAGGCATCTAATTTGAATTAGTACGATGCGCGGCGTTTCCGCACATTCGACTCGCGAACGGAGGTATGGCGATGCTGGAGACAGTTCTGAAACGTTTTGAGGAGCCGGACGAGGTGCGAACGTTCGAAAAAGGAAAGTTCGAACTCGTTCACATCGGAGGCATGACCATCGGCCGCGCCACGTACGAGCCGGAATGGAAGTGGTCCATTCACGTCGGGCCCAGCGTGGGCGCGTCGCGCTGCAACGTCGAGCATGTTGGACTGGTGCTCTCTGGGTGCGCGACGGCTGCGATAGAGGACGGCACGATCCACGAACTGCGCGCCGGCATGCTCTTTTACATTCCACCCGGACCTCCCGGTCACGATAGTTGGGTGGTGGGCGATGAGCCCTACGTCTCACTGCATTTCGTTGGGGCTAGCCACTATGCAAGTAAATAGCCTTGTTTACCTGGGGGAGCCAGGGCCGGCATACTCTTCGCCGTATAAGGCATCTGGTCTTCGATTTAGCCCTCAAGCTTTCTCGGCGCGCCCCGCGTCTCGGCGGCGAATTAGTTCTTCTGGAACGAATCCGCAAACGCCTCGAGATTCGTTTTCTCAATCACGCGTTCGTAGTCGCCGCCCAGAAATTTCTTGAGCCGGTCGGTATTCATAATGTACTGCCCGGTCATGTAGGGGACGGCGTCGGGAGGAATCGCCGAGATCTTCCTGTTCCACAAAAACTGCAGAATGCGGCGCATGGTCCACTGCCCCGGAACTCTCAACAATTTGGCGTGCGCGAGTTCGATGCACTGTCCGAAGGTCAGCGGATCGCCGCGTCCGGCAACGTTGAGGATGGTCAACCGCTGCGCTTCCGGCTCGCGCCGCAGTATCCAGGCGATCAGCCGGGCCATGTCGTCGACGTGGATGAACTGAATCTTGTTGTCCACGTACTTCTGGCCGTAGGGCAACATGCAAGGCAGGCGCTTCGCTGCCTGGCGCATGCGGGCAGCGCGCAGCCCCTTCCCGTTGGGCGTTCCCCGGAACGCTCCCATCAGATAATTTTCGACGCTTGCCCCGGCAAAAATGTGGGGACGCAGAATGAAGACGCCGCATCCGCGCAGGCCAGGCGCCCGCTGCTGTACGACCAGATCGCTCTCTCTTTTGTGGATCGCGTAGGGCAGCGTGTGCGCGCCGAGCGGCGCGTCTTCCGCGACGGGTGCAGGCAGGTCGGAGCCATACGCCGACACGCTGCTGGGGAAAATAAACTGCCGAATTGTGGTTCCGGTATTTCGGTTAGCTTCGGCAATGGCTTCCATCACACGGGCCGTGCCGGCTACGTTGATCCGCCACATGCGGTCAACATCCAGAACCCCCGTGCGCTGCGGATCTATCACAAACGCCAGGTGCACAACCGACGCAGGCTGCAACTCGCGTAGCAGCAGCAGCAACTCGCGGGTGGATTCTTCTCTTCCCAGGTCGAGCGGCACAAAGCGGGCGACCTGGCAATGAGTTGGCGGCGTGACATCAATCCCTACGATCGTGTAATCGGAGAGTTGCTGCACCAGCCGCTGGCCAAGATTGCCGGAAACGCCGGTGACGATGATGGTTGACTTTGCCGTATCCATTGAGTCGGGGTCTTCCTAGTCAGGATCTTCGGCCTGCTGGGCAGACGGCTTTGCTCCCTTTGCAGCCGGCGGCGTGGCTGGATTTCGGCTGGGGCCAAAGTAAGCATCGTTCAGGTCAATATCGCTCTGAAAACCTTGCAAGCTGTCGCGATAGCGCTGGCTTGAAATCAGGTTGCGAATCTCCGGTTTCACAGCATCCAGAGCCAAGGTCTCTTTGCTGACCAGCTTGTAGATATAGTGAGGGCCGTTGGGGTCGGAGATCACTTCGGAGACTTCGCCAGGCTTCAGATCCATTACCGCACGATGGTTCAGAGGCAGCGTGGCGCCGCGCACCTTCTCCATTTTTGTGCTGGGGGCATTTCCCATCAGTCCAGCCGCAGCGTAAGCCTCTTTTTGCAGTTTGTCGGGGTCCTCACCCTTAACGGCGCGAGCGCGAAGATCATCCGCGACCTTGGTCATAGCTTCTTCAGCGTCCTTTTGTTGTGCCGCAGTCGGCGCATGGCTCGCACTGGTCTTTGTACCTGGTGTCGCACCGGTCTTGGGCGTCACGACTGAGGGTGGAATTTGCTTTACGCGGGGAACAAAAATTCGCGCGAACGTAGCTTGCTCGTAGGATGAAGTGTTCTTTTTGTAATAGTCCTCGAGATCGACGTCGCTAACCTTATTGGAGTCTTCCCGCAGTGCGCCGTTCAGTTCCTGGGAAAGAATTGATATGCGGGCCAAGGACATCTTCTCGTCGAACTTGGGCCCTTTCGCGAGGCCGCGCTTCTCCGCTTCTGCGGACATCTTCAACGCGCGCGCATAGCTGTTTGCGAGGTTGCGCCGCATGGCAGGCGGCATTCCCGGCTGCATCGCTTCGCCGATCTTTTCAAATTGCGCGCGCGTAATTACGGTTTTGCAGGCGTCGCCTTGCTGGGTGGAATCGACGCAGACACCTTTCAGAGTAATCACCGGATCGTCGGGCCCAGCGTTAATTTCGGGGGTTTTATCGGCGACGGCGGAAGCGCTTGGTTCCGTCTTCGCTCCGGCAGCAGGTGGGGCTGGTGGCGCAGCTTGTCCGTAGGCTAAGCCCGCGAGCAGGAGACACGCGAGGTACTGGAAACGCATGAATCAATATCCTCCGATGGAGAAATTGCGACGAATGTCATCGTAGCATGTCCCTGTGGGCGCCGGGTGATGGCGTCCTCAGTACGTCAAGGGGTTGGCGGCGGGCGAATCCACAGCGATAATGGCATTTATGCCAGCAATGGGAGCCACGTTCAGTTCCGCGGAAATGCGCCGGGAAAAGCGAAACGTTGCTGGGAACTCCGTGCTTGCGGCTCTGGTGATCACCGGCCTGAAAATTGTGGTGGGGATCGCGACGGGTTCGCTGGGAATTTTGTCGGAGGCGGCGCACTCCGGACTAGACCTGATCGCGGCACTGGTGACGTTTTTTTCGGTTCGGGTTTCCGACAAACCGGCGGACGCCGATCACCAGTATGGGCATGGTAAGTTCGAAAATTTCTCGGCTTTCATCGAAACCGGTCTGCTCCTGGTGGCCTGCGTCTGGATCGTTTATGAATCGGCGAGGCGGCTGTTCTTCCACAGTGTGGAAATTGAGCCGAGCGTGGCCGCGTTCCTGGTGATGTTGCTGTCGATGGCGGTCGACGCCTGGCGCTCCCGCGCGCTCGGACGGATGGCGGCGAAGTATGACAGTCAGGCGCTGGAAGCGGATGCGCTGCATTTTTCAACCGACATCTGGTCGAGCGCGGTCGTGATCCTGGGCCTGGCACTGGTTTGGTTTGGGCGCCGATATGGGGTGCCGTGGCTGCGCCAGGCCGATCCGATTGCCGCGCTGTTCGTGGCGGGCGTCGTGATTTCCGTGAGTTGGCGGCTGGCGCGGAAAACGGCGGATGCGCTGCTCGATGCGGCGCCGGCCGGAGTGCGCAGCCAGATTCTCGACCGGATCGCGACCGTTGACGGCGTGCTGGAAGTGGAGCGCGTCCGCTTCCGAAGGGCTGGGAACGGCTATTTCGCGGATGTTTCCGTGGCACTGGAGCGCAATTTCACCTTCCAGCGCTCGGAGCAGGTCGCCGATGCGGTGACGTCGCGGGTGCGCGAAATCTTGCCCGATGCCGACGTGGTGGTGCACTCGGTGCCGCGAGCGCGCCGGACCGAAAACATTTTTGACCGCATTCGCGCCGTCGCGACCCGCTACAACTTCAATGTGCACGACATCAGCGTGCAGGATTGGAATGGGCAGTTGCACGTAGAACAGCACCTGGAACTCGATGAGCAACTCAGCATGAAGCAGGCGCACGACGAAGTCACCCGTTTGGAAACGGAGATGCGCACGGAGATTCCGGAAATTGCGACCATCCTCACCCACATTGAGAGTGAGCCGGCGACGATTGAAACGGGAGAGGAGATAGTTCGCGAACCGGAATTGGAACAGCGCCTTAAGGATGTTGTGAAGGAATTTCCCGAGGTGATCGACGTGCACGAATTCCAGTTCAAGAAGGTGCGCGCGCGGCTGTATGTTTCCTGCCACTGCACCCTTCCCGATGAGATGCCGCTTTCGCGAGTGCACGACGTGCAGACCTCGCTCGAGATCCGCTTCAAACACGACGCGCCGGAATTGTTCCGGGTGCTGATTCATCCCGAGCCGGGGACGGATAACCGGCGCTAGCAAGATCGTAGCCCCGGAGGGGCGACCCGACTTAGCCCAGCGCTTCAGCGCTGGGAAATGGGAAAGAAAGACTTAAGTCCCGGAGGGACGACCGGATCTTCGCCCACAGTCGAAAGGCCTCGCGTTTTGGGTATTGAGTGACAAGGCCGAAGCCGTGATTCCTATGACGGCGACACGACAACGGAAGGCACAATGATCGAAGCTTCAGTGAATTGGACAGACAAAGAACGATACGTAGGCTCCGCAACGTCGCGGCACTCGATCGTGATGGATACGGCTGCTGAGAAAACCGCCAACACTCCGATGGAGTTAGTGCTGCTCGGTTTGTGCGGTTGCACAGCATCGGACGTGGTGGGAATTCTCCGCAAGAAACGCGAGCCCTTCACCGGACTCGAAGTGCGGGCGCAGGCGGAAAGAGCGGACGGCTATCCGGCGGTCTATACGTCCATTCACTTGACCTATCTTGTCCGCGGCCAAGTGTCGCGGAAAGCAGTGGAAGACGCGGTGAAGCTCTCGAAAGAAAAATATTGCTCGGTTTCCGCCATGCTGGAGAAGACGGCGAAGATCACCTACACCATCGAGCACGTTTCGTGAAGGCGGGCCTTCATCCTTCTGTCCCTCATCCGCTGCGAGGCTACTTCTATATCGGGAGTGCGGCCCTCCTGTGGGGTATCTCGGCGACGCTCGGACGGGCGGCGTTCACAGGGCATCCGCTGTTGGGCTTTACCCTGGGAGCTTCGCTCAAGAAGATCGATCCGCTGATCTTGTCGCAAAGCCGTGCGACCTTGTCGTTGGCTGTGCTGCTGCCGGCGCTGTTGGCGCGGCGGGGAGCGTCGGCGCTGCGCGTTCCTGGGCGCGACCTGATGCGGTTTTTCCTGCTGGGAATTCTGGGAGTCGCGGCGTCGAACTATCTCTACTATCTCGCGATTCAGCGGACCAACGTGGCGACCGCGATCATTCTGCAATATACGGCGCCGGTGTGGGTGTTGCTCTATACAGCCGTACGCGCAGCGCAGCGGCCGTCGTGGCGGAGAAGCGCGGCAGTGGGACTAGCCGTGGCCGGTTGTGCGCTGGCAGTCGGCTTTGTCGGTTCGGGCGGCTTCCGCATGGATGCCGTCGGAGTTACGGCCGCACTGCTGGCTGCTTTTTCCTTTGCGTTTTATAACGTCGGCGGACACCGTGTGCTGGCACGCTACGACCGCTGGAAAGTGCTGCTCTGGGTGTTGGTAGCGACTTCAAGCTTTTGGATCTTGGTGAATCCTCCGTGGAATATCGTTGCCGCTCACTATGGCCGCGAGCAGTGGGGATTCATGCTGGTATTCTCGCTGGTCTCCGTGCTCGGACCCTTTTCCTGCTACTTCGCCGGATTGCAGCATTTGGAGCCGACGCGCGCCATCGTCGCCAGTTGTTTAGAGCCTGTATTCAGTATTGTGATCGCAGCGCTGGTACTGGGGGAATTACTGCGGCCCATGCAGACGGTCGGAATCGTTCTGGTGCTAGTAGCGATTGTGCTGATCCAACTGCCAGAACGAACCGCTCGGGGCGAAGAGTTACTGGTCGAGCCGATCGAGTGAGATGGAGCGACGGGCGTCCTCGCCCGTCCAG
>JBAVVP010000486.1:0-2619 GCA_049697355.1 Terriglobales bacterium | reverse complement strand
CTCTAAGGCTAAAGACGCGAATGCGACTAAGCACGCCGACGATTTTAGCGAGCAAGAGCCAGCGGACTGGGCGAGGTATACTCTCGGCGATCGTATCGGCGAGCCCATGCGCTCGCGCGTTCAACAGATGTGCCGAATTGTGGAGATCAAGAGCGGCGACTTCCGCAAGAACTTCCGCAGCGCAAGCTTTGGATGAAAGCCGGAGGCGGTTGTTTTAACCTCGCCAAAGAACTGTCATCCCGAGCGCAGTCCCGAGCGAATGCGAGGGCAAGTCGAGGGACCTTGTGTCTTCCCCATCATCACAATCTCACTGTGATCGCCAGCACTGCATTCGCTCGCCCGTACGCGCACTGTCGGAAGCATGCTGCGTGAATATCGTTTCTATGTCTACATTCTGCAAAGCAGCTCCCGGCGTGCCCTCTACATCGGCATGACCAACAATCTCCGCCGGCGAGTTTTTGAGCATTTAACGCACCGACACGAGGGTTTTACCGATCAATACAATGCCGTCCGTCTTGTGTATTGGGAGCGTTATGACGACGTTTACAAAGCGATCGCGCGTGAAAAACAACTGAAGCATTGGCGGCGAGAAAAGAAGTTGTGGCTGATCGCACGGTTCAATCCGGGATGGAAGAATTTGGCTGCGGACTGGTTCGACAACATCCTGACAGAGCCTCAATCCAAGGCTGCAGAAGGGTAGTGAGCCAACACAAGGTCCCTCGACTTGCCCTCGCATTCGCTAGGGACAGCGCTCGGGATGACAGAGCGTGGGAGCGGGCCTGCACCAGCGCGGTCGGTCTACAATCGGAAGAGTGCTGACCGAACGCCTCGAGTTCCGGCCGGAAGCTGACGCCGACGTCTTCTCCGCCGTTGCGGCCGCCCCCGCCGTGTTTCTACTGCGCGGTGCGGATGCGAACTCCGAACCCTATGTCAGCAAAACTGCCAACCTGCGGAGGCGGCTGCAGCGGCTGCTTTCTGTCCCCGAAGAGCGGACGAAACGGCTGAACCTGCGGGAGCGGGTTCGCTGGATCGAATACACGCTGACCGGCTCCGACTTCGAATCGGGATTTGTGCTCTATCAAGCCGTGCGTGCCGCCTTTCCCAAGACCTACGCCAATCGCCTGCGGCTGCGCTTCGCCCCTCTGGTCAAGCTGCATCTGGAGAACGAATTTCCTCGCGCCTCGATTACGACACGGCTGGGACGAATCTCAGGCAAGAATGTTTACTACGGGCCGTTCGCCTCGCGGCAGGCGGCGGAAAAATTCACGAATGACGCGCTTGACTTTTTCAAAATGCGGCGCTGCGTCGAAGACCTTCATCCCGATCCGAAATTTCCCGGCTGTGTCTATTCCGAAATGAAGATGTGTTTAGCGCCCTGTTTTCGCGGCTGTACCGATGACGAGTACCGCGCGGAAGTGGTGCGAGTTGAAAGTTTTCTCGACTCGCGCGGCGAATCGCTGAAGCGGCAGATGGCGGCGGAGCGCGATGATGCATCGTCGAAAATGGAATTCGAGGCGGCGGCGGCCATCCATGCGCAGCTCGACAAACTCGCTCCGGTGCTGCAGCAGTTGCCGGAGTTCGTCCACCGGATCGACCAGTCGCGCGCCGTGATCGTGCAGAAATCCCGGCAGCAGGAGAGCGTAGCGTTGTTCCGCGTCGATGGAGGCGCGATCGCGGGGCCGCTGGAGTTTCCAATCTCGGGCGGAGAGCATACCAAGTCTCAGTCGATGGAAGCCCGCATTCAATCCGCTCTGGCGGCGTTTCCCGCTGCCAAACCGGACCGTGCGCTCGAGCGCATGGAGCACATGGCGATTCTGAAGCGCTGGTGCTACCGCGGGACCCGGGCCGGGGAAATCTTTTTCGCCGACGCCAAGGGAGAGTTGCCAATGCGGCGCCTGGTGCGAGGAATTGGACGAGTATACAAAGGCGAAGCCCCGGAGATCGGCGAGACGACATCGGCGCCGATCCTTCCCACATGAAAATTCGTTTGCTGCTTTCTCAAGCCGCACGCACCGGCGTCCGCACTGGCCTCTTCCGGAATACAACCCTGATCTCTTCCCGCCAGTGTTCGTCGATTCCCAGCACTTCCCAATCGATTTCCGGCGACAGATAACGCAATATCGTGTCGGTCGTGGGATGCACGTGCAGGGCGGGCGCGACCAGCATGAGCAGAGGCTTTTGCGGCGAGAGCTCGCGTCCCGCAAAATAGCCGAACTGTGCAAACTCCCCGCGGTCCTGGTGCCACAAGACACGCGACCAGTAATCCACGCCTTGCAGGGGAAGGTGGAGGTCTTCGTCGGCTTTGAGTTCGATGACGGCCAATCGCACGTCGCGAGTTACCGCAAGAATGTCAATCATCGCTCGATCCGCTGCGGCGAATGCGGGAACCTGGGCATACACCGGTTCCGGCCGCAGCCGCCCATCGAGCGCCGCAAGGTTGCCGGCGACGAGCGATTCCAGCCAGCGTTCGGGATGCATTCGCCATAACGTGTGGTTCTTCGGACCATCCTTGTGGCGGACGGCCGCCGCCAGGCGCACCAGATCGGCAAATTGCGTTTCGTTCTCCAGGTTGAGGACCCGCTCCTCCGGCCCCACTCCAAAAGCGATTTCCTCGGCGCT
>JBAVVP010000485.1:0-1766 GCA_049697355.1 Terriglobales bacterium | reverse complement strand
GGTCGGCTGCTGGCTCGATTGAACAGCCTGGCCGGAAAGTGAAACAGAAGTCTGGCCTCAACAAGGCGATCCTGGACCAGGGCTGGGCGGAATTTCGGCGGGAACTGGAGTACAAGTCGCTCTGGGTGGGTGGCTTGTTCCTGGCCGTGCCGCCGCAGAACACCTCCCGAACCTGCCCTTGTTGCGGGCATGTCTCCGGCGACAACCGGAAATCGCAAGTGGTCTTTGCTTGCGTGGAATGTGGCTTTCAGGAAAACGCCGACCTGGTCGCCGCAATCAATGTTCTAAGGGCGGGGCACGCCCGGTTAGCCTGTGAAGTGAACGGCGAAGTAAGCCGTCAGCAGCAGGAACCCTCCGAAAGTGCGGCCTAGCCGCTCTCGTCGGAATCCCCTTCGTTCACGGAGGGGAGGATGTCAACGGCAACGCCGCGAAATTTTTCTCGGCAAATCAGCGCGCGTCCATTCCCTCAGGAAACAAAAACCGATCCTGGGATGTACGCAAAACTTCCAGCTGATTACTTGCCGATCACGAGAATCTGAAACGAACCTGGAATCATCGGCGCACGCGGGCCGCGCATCCAGGCCGGACCCGAACCTGGCTGGCCCGGCAGCGAACCTCCGGTTGTCGGACCTGCCGCGGGCTTCACGACAGGCGTTGGGGGCTCGGCTGGCACCGGGCCGAACTCCGCCGTAATGCTGAAGATCTGGTTGGTCTTTGTATCCAGGGTCAGCGTCTTCGCCCGCGCCGGCGTGGGAACAGTCTGTTCGACCGAGAAACTCGTCGGCGAATCCTCCTTGATCACCGTCAGCGTGCCATCGCCCTGCGAACTGAACGCCTCCATCGTTGCCGGGTTGAAAGTCGCTCCGTCCGACCCGTTGCCGATAGGCAGATCGGTAATGATGTGGCCATCCGTCGCCGACAGGATGATCATGTTCTTTTTGTCGCGGCAGGCGGCGAACAAGATATTGTTCTTCGCGTCGAGCGCCAGGCCAGCGCATCCCCCGCCTTTACTGGAGACGTCATACTTGCCGACCATCTTCATCGAGTTGGCATCCATCACGGCGATCGCGTCCTTGTCTTCGATATCGACATAGATTTTGCCGTGCCCGTCGGTAGCGGCCTGTTCGGGTGCGCCGCCGATGTCGATAGTGCCGAGGATCGATCCGTCCTTATCGTCGAGCACCGTGATGTTCGGCGCCGCGTGGCTGAGGACATAAAAGCGGTGGTTATAAGGGTCGTTGAGGTAGCCGTCAGGATTGCCCTGCACGTCGATTTTCTTCAGAATGGCAAAGGTCTTGGAATCGAACATCGTCACCTGCTTTGAAGTGGCGAAGCCGTGGCCGGTCGCGGTGTCAACGGACGCGCCATGCGCGCTGGTGCCGGGGATGTCCCCCACCTGGGCCAGCGTATCGAGGTTGAAAACCCCGATGTGTCCGGCCGGTCCGGATCGGGCAACATAAAGGTTGCGCCCGTCAGCGTCGGCGGTCACGTAATCGAATCCCCCTTCGCCGCCCACCAGTTGGATCTTCAGTACCTTGTAGGGACCGGCATCCTGAGCGTGGACAAGACCCAACGGCAGAAGCACGACAACGAGGGCGGCAAATGGGAACACCTTGCGCAACATGGCGATATCTCCAGGTGGGACTTCACGAGCTAACCGCATTGAAGGAACTCGCGAGGCGCAAAAACGTTGGAAAAGGTAGCATCCCTCCGCGCTGACCAGCAACAACGCTCCGTGCCCCATCTCTTCGCCTTTTTCCTGGCGA
>JBAVVP010000484.1:0-1624 GCA_049697355.1 Terriglobales bacterium | reverse complement strand
TCGACGGCGAGACGATTGTGCGGCTTAGGCCGGAGGTCGGCTACCTGCACACCGGCATCGAGAAAACCTGCGAAGCCAAGTTCTACCAGCAAGTTGTTCCGCTCACGGACCGCATCGACTACCTCTGTCCCTTGACCAACAATCTCGCCTACTGCCTGGCGGTGGAGAAGTTGTTGGGGCTGGAGATTCCTCCGAAAGCGCAGTGGATGCGGGTTCTGATGAATGAGCTGACGCGGATCAATTCGCACCTGGTCTGGTTGGGAACGCACGCCATGGACCTGGGCGCGATGACCGTCTTCCTTTATTGCTTCCGCGAGCGCGAAGATGTTCTGCGGTTCTTTGAGATGGTCAGCGGACAGCGGATGATGACGTCGTATTTCCGCATTGGCGGGCTGGCGCTGGAGCCGCCGCTGGGATTCTTCGAGAAAGTCAAAAAGTTCGCCGACCGCTTCCTCGGGAACATGGATGAATATGAAGGTCTGCTGACAGGGAATCCGATTTTCGTGATGCGCACCAAGGGCGTTGCCCGCCTGGGCGCGGAGGATGCGGTGGCTTTGGGCGCCTGCGGTCCGACGCTGCGCGCCAGCGGAGTCGACATTGACCTTCGGCGCGATGCTCCCTATACGGGCTACGAAAATTTCAAGTTCAGAGTGCCGGTCCGCACCGAAGGTGACGTGTTTGCGCGATACCTCTGCCGCGTCGAGGAGCTGCGCGAATCGATTGGCATTGTGCAGCAGGCGCTGGCGGGAATGCCGGAAGGGCCGATTAAAGCGGACTCACCCAAGGTCGTACTGCCCGACCGCGAGAAGATGAAGACCCAGATGGAAGCCCTCATCTACCACTTTAAGATCATCACCGAGGGCTTCACCGTTCCGGCGGGCGAGGTTTATCAGGCAATCGAATCGCCGCGCGGCGAGATGGGATATTACGTCGTCAGCGACGGCACCGCAAAACCGTATCGCGTGCACATGCGCGGGCCATCCTATGCGAACTTGCAGACGCTCGCCAAGATGTGCGAGGGGCAGTTAATTGCCGACGTCGTTGCGGCCATCGGTAGCATCGACGTGGTGTTAGGAGATATTGATCGCTAATGCGTTTCTCCGAAGAATTCGAGACGCGGTTCACCGAGATGCTCACGCACTATCCGACGAAGCGCTCGGCGCTTGTGCCGACTCTGCTCTATGCGCAGGACGAGATCGGCAGTCTGAGCGATGAGGTGATCGCGGAACTGGCTGGGCGGCTAGATCTCACCGAACTCGAAGTCCGCAACGTAATCAGCTATTACTCCATGCTGACTGCGAAACCGCGCGGCAAGTACAACGTGCAGGTGTGCACCAATATCGCCTGCATGCTGCGCGGTGGCGAGGAACTGCTGGACCATTGCAAGAAGAAATTCGGCATCGGCCACAAGGGCACCACGCAGGACGGCCTGTTTTCGCTGGAAGAAGTCGAGTGCATCGGAGCGTGCAGTTGGGCTCCCGCTGTGCAGGTCAACTACGATTTTCACGAGAACCTGACGATCGACCAGATGGATCAAGTTCTCGACGAGTACAAGAAGAAGCGAACGCAGTAGGGATTTGGTAATCGGGAAATTTTGTAATTTTGTAATTTGAAAAGCTATCTG